>NZ_KB902769.1:95000-385437 GCF_000379585.1 Bradyrhizobium sp. WSM2793
TTTCAGGTCTATTTCACTCCCCTCGTCGGGGTGCTTTTCACCTTTCCCTCACGGTACTGGTTCACTATCGGTCGCTGAGGAGTACTTAGGCTTGGAGGGTGGTCCCCCCGCGTTCAGACAGGATTTCACGTGTCCCGCCTTACTCGTGGATACATCATCGCATTACTCGTACGGGGCTATCACCCTCTGAGGCCCAGCTTTCCTGACTGGTTCCGATTGTCTTTGATGTATCACTGGCCTGGTCCGCGTTCGCTCGCCACTACTAACGGAGTCTCTGTTGATGTCCTTTCCTCCAGGTACTTAGATGTTTCAGTTCCCTGGGTTTGCTTGAAACCTCCTATGTATTCAGAAGTCTCATACCTTCTCTTGATAACCGGAAATCCAAAACCTCGCGGTCAAGGATCGTTTGATTATCTCTCACAACCCCAAGACCAAGGTCTTGGAGTTCCGGCTATCGAAGGTGGGTTTCCCCATTCGGAAATCCATGGATCAAAGCTTCTTCGCAGCTCCCCACGGCTTATCGCAGCGTAGCACGTCCTTCATCGCCTCTCAGCGCCAAGGCATCCACCGAACACCCTTAAGGCACTTGATTGCTCTCATTATCAATGTCCACACACTCGGCAGAATGTTGTCTGCAGAATTACCTTGCGGCACGCGCCCTCGATGAACGCTATCTGCAGCCGGACAATGATTAGAAAGACCAGCTTGCTTCGTAAGATCGTTCCGATAGCGAGGCGGTCAAGCTTCGCTAAAAGGATCATTTACAACTCGCTTGTCTTTCCAGCGCAGCCTTGTGAGCTACTCTTGAAAGACGCACGAGCGCCGAAATGATCCGGAGATAATGAAGTCTCGCGTAGCAATTGCTTGCTGCACGATCCAACTCGGATCGATCTCCTCTTTACGATGTCAGAAATCACGCAACTTGCTGTCTATCCAGACTAGCAAGATGCGAAGTGATGTTTCGCGGACGATTGTAGGTGCACGATCAGTCGATGATCAAACCATCTGGTGGAGCCAGACGGGATCGAACCGACGACCTCATGCTTGCAAAGCACGCGCTCTCCCAGCTGAGCTATGGCCCCGTAACCAGAAGACGAATGCTTGCTTGATTAGCCTGCCTTCGCCAAGGCTACGGCACGGCAGCCTTCATATCGAAGGGCTCGCCTAGCCGAAGCAGCGAAGCGCGAAGGCTGGTGGGCCTGGGAAGACTTGAACTTCCGACCTCACGCTTATCAAGCGCGCGCTCTAACCAACTGAGCTACAAGCCCCTAACGCATATCCAGTCAAGGACCAGGGATTCTGCAAGCTTGCAGCCCCAGCGCGTGTTCGTCCGCGAAGAAAGAGAAACGAAGACGGCGAAATCCCGCCAATGCAGCTCAACAATCCTGACGATTGTTGGCCACTGATGTTTCTAAAACGATCCGATAGTGAGCCGAAGCTCGCTGAAGGATCATCCTTAGAAAGGAGGTGATCCAGCCGCAGGTTCCCCTACGGCTACCTTGTTACGACTTCACCCCAGTCGCTGACCCTACCGTGGCCGGCTGCCTCCCTTGCGGGTTAGCGCACCGTCTTCAGGTAAAACCAACTCCCATGGTGTGACGGGCGGTGTGTACAAGGCCCGGGAACGTATTCACCGTGGCGTGCTGATCCACGATTACTAGCGATTCCAACTTCATGGGCTCGAGTTGCAGAGCCCAATCCGAACTGAGACGGCTTTTTGAGATTTGCGAAGGGTCGCCCCTTAGCATCCCATTGTCACCGCCATTGTAGCACGTGTGTAGCCCAGCCCGTAAGGGCCATGAGGACTTGACGTCATCCCCACCTTCCTCGCGGCTTATCACCGGCAGTCTCCTTAGAGTGCTCAACTAAATGGTAGCAACTAAGGACGGGGGTTGCGCTCGTTGCGGGACTTAACCCAACATCTCACGACACGAGCTGACGACAGCCATGCAGCACCTGTGTTCCAGGCTCCGAAGAGAAGGTCACATCTCTGCGACCGGTCCTGGACATGTCAAGGGCTGGTAAGGTTCTGCGCGTTGCGTCGAATTAAACCACATGCTCCACCGCTTGTGCGGGCCCCCGTCAATTCCTTTGAGTTTTAATCTTGCGACCGTACTCCCCAGGCGGAATGCTTAAAGCGTTAGCTGCGCCACTAGTGAGTAAACCCACTAACGGCTGGCATTCATCGTTTACGGCGTGGACTACCAGGGTATCTAATCCTGTTTGCTCCCCACGCTTTCGTGCCTCAGCGTCAGTATCGGGCCAGTGAGCCGCCTTCGCCACTGGTGTTCTTGCGAATATCTACGAATTTCACCTCTACACTCGCAGTTCCACTCACCTCTCCCGAACTCAAGATCTTCAGTATCAAAGGCAGTTCTGGAGTTGAGCTCCAGGATTTCACCCCTGACTTAAAGACCCGCCTACGCACCCTTTACGCCCAGTGATTCCGAGCAACGCTAGCCCCCTTCGTATTACCGCGGCTGCTGGCACGAAGTTAGCCGGGGCTTATTCTTGCGGTACCGTCATTATCTTCCCGCACAAAAGAGCTTTACAACCCTAGGGCCTTCATCACTCACGCGGCATGGCTGGATCAGGGTTGCCCCCATTGTCCAATATTCCCCACTGCTGCCTCCCGTAGGAGTTTGGGCCGTGTCTCAGTCCCAATGTGGCTGATCATCCTCTCAGACCAGCTACTGATCGTCGCCTTGGTGAGCCATTACCTCACCAACTAGCTAATCAGACGCGGGCCGATCTTTCGGCGATAAATCTTTCCCCGTAAGGGCTTATCCGGTATTAGCACAAGTTTCCCTGTGTTGTTCCGAACCAAAAGGTACGTTCCCACGCGTTACTCACCCGTCTGCCGCTGACGTATTGCTACGCCCGCT
The DNA here is from genome assembly GCF_000379585.1 of Bradyrhizobium sp. WSM2793. NCBI lineage: Bacteria > Pseudomonadati > Pseudomonadota > Alphaproteobacteria > Hyphomicrobiales > Nitrobacteraceae > Bradyrhizobium > Bradyrhizobium sp. WSM2793. Next base: position 97,886 of record NZ_KB902769.1, read on the forward strand.
CGACTTGCATGTGTTAAGCCTGCCGCCAGCGTTCGCTCTGAGCCAGGATCAAACTCTCAAGTTGGACTTGAACTTTGAACCGGCTGATCACAACGTTTGACGAGGTCCCACCATTATCGACCGAAGTCGATGTGCTGCCTGCGATTCACATCGCTGGCAACGATGGTGTTTCCTTTGAAACGTGTACCGCCGAAGTCTTTCGTCCGGTCCCGACCAGAAAAGCCGAAGCTTTTGAGGAGCGAGACCCGCAAGGACTCCGCCGTCCACGTTTCTCTTTCTTCATCTTCACTTGTCAAACAGCCCGGGACCGAGGAGGCCCCAACCTTCCTGAGAGGAAGGGTTCCGACACCCTTACCGACGATGGATGAACTCCAATCGACTTACGTCGACTGTTGTGTCACTCAACAAGGTGAGGAGCATCAGTGGCGCGTTCGCTCGCCTTGGTCAGTGACCCGGCGGCGCCGCGCTCAGTGGTCGGGTTATAGGCCCCCGCACTCGGGATTGTCAACGCCCATTGTCAACAAATCGTCGCACGGTGGATTGTCGCGAAAAACAACGTGTTTCCAGGCGGTTACAAGGACCGCAGATGCGCCGATCCGGTCGGGCCGGTGAAAAAACTTGAAAAAAGTTTGGGCCCCAGGGGGCTCCGGAGCCGACCTGGGAGGGGTTGTGGGTGGGACTGGGAAGCGACCTGGCGAGCCACCTGGGAAGCCACATCGGAAGCCACATGGGGAACGGCTTGGCGAGTGGATTGGCGCGCGGGTCGGTATCGACACAGGGTACTTGGGGAGGGCTTGAGGGGCGGCTTACCGTACCTTCGCGGTGGGAAGCAGCTTGCAGCACCCTCTCGGGAGGCCCCCGCCCTCCGGCCGTTCAGGAAACTTTTTCGATGACAGGCGCCGTACTTGAGCCACAATCCCGCGGCGTTCTGATAAGAGACAAGCTTGAATCGCAGGGATGCCAGTGGGGGCTGCCGGCGGTTTTCATGGGGTCAGAGGAAGGCGATCTTGCAGATGACGCGGCCTTCCTCCGACATTCGAGAGACATCGAGAGAGCTTCACCCGTCCAGCTGTTCGTAATTTCGGCCGGCCCCACCCGAGGGGCCTTCTGAGCACGGACGCCTGCGCGGCTTGCCTTTTCCGGCGATCCCCCTTCAAGAGGGCGACCAGGACGAGGTTCGAAAGCGAGCATCTTGGGTCGTTGATTGGGGGACTTGCGTTGAACCACAGGACATCACGCGGCGCTTACGGGCGTGAGACCGGGATCATCGATCTCGGCCACGAGCCGCCGCTGTCCGTCGATGGTTCTGAAGCCGCCGTAATCGACCGCCGCCGCGTCTCGGTGCAATGGTTCAGCGGGACAATTTTGACCGGACTCTGCGGCGCAGCCCTGATCGGCGGCGCCGTTTTCGCATCGCTCGACGGCGAGATGACCTTCGCCAAGGTGCCGGAGCGGGTCGAGGGCGCGTTGCGCGGTGCATTCGGCGCCGCCGATCGCGCCGCCACGCTGCACAAGAGCGACCGCCTGCCGCCACCGAGCGAATCCACGGCGTCGCGCAACATCATGCGCGTCTCCACCGTCGCCCGCGTCGGCAACCGCGACGTGATGCGGGTGCGCCCCTTCGTCCGGATCGCCGGCAATCTGTCGATGACGACGAGCGACCTGTCGGCGAAGATCCCGCCTTTCAACGCCCAGCGCCTGCTCACCGATGTCGGCTCCGATCCGAAGACCGCATCCGACGATCCCAACAATCCCGAAGCGGTCGAGCCCGACGCCGAAGTGTCCTTTGTCACCAAGGACCTGTCGCCGGTGCTGCCGAAAGCCAAGATTTCCGCGGTGGTGGCGCTCGACGATATCCTGATGCGGGTGCGCGATGCCGCCAACTGGCGCGGCAATGGCGGAGTGCGCTACGCCTCGCTCGCCAATGCCGCAGCCGATGTCTCCGGCGCGACCGGCCCGTCCGACATCAGAACCGCCTACGCCGCCGAAGCTTCGCCCTCCGATCCCTATGCCGGCTTCGAGACGCGCGTGGTGCCGGAAAACGTCACGCTGCTGCCCAAGACCAAGGAGCAGATCACCGGCGGCAATCCCAACGGCGAACGCGTCCATCTGGTCAAGAAGGGCGACAGCGTCGCCTCGGTGCTGCGCGATCTCGGCGCGAACGCCGACGAGATCAAGGCGATCACCGCGACGCTCGGCCCGCGCGGCCGCGACGGCGGCCTCAAGGACGGCGAGAAGCTCCGCATCCTGATGGCGCCGGCGAGCCCCGGTGCCCGCCTGCAGCCCTATCGCGTCGTCGTCGCCAACGAGACCATGGTCGAGGCGATCGCGGCGCTGTCCGATCTCGGCAAATACGTCGCGGTCGACGTCTCCAGCATGAACACCGTCGCCGATGCCGCGGCCAGCGCCAGCAGCGATGACGACGATGATGACGACGGCTCCGGCGTGCGGCTCTACCAGAGCATCTACGAGACCGCGATGCGCAACAAAGTGCCGATGCCGGTCATCGACGACATGATCAAGATCTACTCCTACGACGTCGATTTCCAGCGCAAGGTGCAGCCGGGCGATTCCTTCGACGTGTTCTACGCCGGCGAGGACGAGGGCGTGACGTCGACGGAGAAGAACGACGTGCTGTTCGCCTCCCTCACGGTCGGCGGCGAGACCAAGAAATACTACCGCTACCAGAGCCCCGACGACGGCGTCGTCGACTACTATGACGAGACCGGCAAGAGCGCGAAGAAATTCCTGGTCAGAAAGCCCGTCAACAACGCCATCATGCGCTCCGGCTTCGGCGGCCGCCGCCACCCGATCCTGGGCTATGTGAAGATGCACACCGGCGTCGACTGGGCCACCGCCTACGGCACGCCGATTTTCGCGTCCGGCAACGGCGTGATCGAGAAGGCCGGCCCCGAAGGCGGCTACGGCAAATATATCCGCATCAAGCACAACAACGGCTACGAGACGGCCTACGGCCACATGTCGGCGTTCGCCAAGGGCATGGAGATCGGCAAGAAGGTGCGGCAGGGCCAGGTGATCGGCTTCGTCGGCTCATCCGGCCTGTCGACCGGCCCGCACGTCCATTACGAGATCCTGGTCAACGGCCGCTTCGTCGACCCGATGCGTGTGAAGCTGCCGCGCGGCCGTTCGCTCGAGGGCCCGATGCTCGCAGGCTTCGAGAAGGAGCGCGACCGGCTCGACGGCATGATGAGCGGCCGCGGCGGCGCCATCGCCCGCATGTCGGACGCGACCGGCGGCCCGTTGCAGGTCAGCAACCGCTAATTGCAACCGGCCGGCATCGGCCGGACATCTCAAGATCCGATCCGAATTCGACGTTCTCGCGCGAGGCGCCGCTTGGCGGCGTCTCAACTTCAAGTTTCGTTTGCCAAAGCGGCACCAGGGGCGAATACTTTCCAAAAAACGGGAGGTCTCGCCATGAAGAATAGGCTCGCCTGCGCAGCATTCGTCGCTGCCCTTTTCGCAACCACGACCGCATCGGCCGAGACTTGGGAGGTCACCAAGCTGGTCCAGGGCTCGGCATTCCATGGCGTGCATGGGCTCGGCATCGACAAGGCCGGCCACCTGTTCGCCGGCAGCGTCGCCGGCGCGGCGCTCTATGAGGTCGACATATCAGGCGGTACCGCCAAGGTTGCAATCCCCTCGCCGATCGGAATGGCCGACGACATCGCCTTCGCGCCCGACGGCACCATGGCCTGGACCGGATTCCTCACCGGCGATCTCTATGCGCGCAAGGGCGACGGCCCGATCAAGAAGCTCGCGAGCGGCCTTCCCGGCATCAACTCGCTCGCCTTCCGCAAGGACGGCAGGCTCTACGCCACCACCGTTTTCCTCGGCGACACGCTCTATGAGATCGACGTCGAGGGCGTGAAGCCGCCGCGCCAGATCATGGAGAAGATGGGCGGCCTCAACGGCTTCGAGTTCGGTCCCGACGACAAGCTCTACGGTCCGCTCTGGTTCAAGGGCCAGGTCGCAAAAGTCGACGTCGACAAGGCTGAGCTGACCGTCGTCGCCGACGGCTTCAAGGTCCCGGCCGCGGTGAACTTCGATTCCAAGGGCAATCTCTTCGTGGTCGACACCGCGCTCGGCCAGCTCGTCCGGGTCGATCCCAAATCGGGCGCCAAGACCACGGTCGCGCAATTGAAGCCGTCACTGGACAATCTCGCCATCGACGACAAGGACCGCATCTACGTCTCCAACATGGCCGACAACGGCATCCAGGAGGTCGACCCCGCGACCGGCCAGGCCAAGCAGATCATCATCGGCAAGCTCGCTTTGCCCGGCGGCATCGGCGTCACCTCGGAGAACGGCAAGGATACGATCCACCTCGCCGACGTGTTCGCCTATCGCACGGTGGATGGGGCGACCGGCGAGGTCACCGAAAAGGCGCGCATGCACGCCGCCGACACCACGCTCGAGTATCCCATGAGCGCGACGGCGCGGGGCAACGACGTGGTGCTGTCGAGCTGGTTCACCGGCACGGTGCAGGTGATCGACGCCAAGACCGGCGCGACGCGCGACATGCTGCATGGCTTCAAGGCGCCGCATGATGCGATCGTGCTCGCCGACGGCAGCATTTTGGTCGCCGAGCTCGGCACCAAGTCGCTGGTCAAGGTGAGCGGTGAGCACGGCAAGGATCGCACCACGCTGATCGGCGACCTCGAGGGCCCGGTCGGGCTCGTTCGTGGCAAGACCGACGAGGTCTACGTCACCGACGCATTTGCGGGCACTGTCTCGAAGATCGACAGCAACGGTGAAAGGACTGTGGTCGCCAAGGAGCTGAAGATGCCGGAGGGCATTGCGCGCGGCAGCGACGGCCAGCTGATCGTGGCGGAAGTCGGTGCCAAGCGGTTGATCGAGATCGCGCCGGAAAGCGGCAAGATCACCGAGATCGCGGCCAATCTCCCGATCGGCCTCGCGGGCGCACCCGGCGGGCTGCCGACCAACATTCCGACAGGCGTGGCGGTCGGGGCGACGGGCGTGATCTACTTCTCGTCCGACATCGAGAACGCGATCTACAAGGTCTCGAAGAAATAGCGATCGGCCGGCGGGCAAGCCGGGCAAGAACAATTCGCCCCGGAGAGGATGACCTCTCCGGGGCGATAATGTTTGACGGCGACCGCCCGCGTTTCAGTTCAGCTTGCGCTTCGCCATCGGCGCCTCGAACTGGGTGATCTCGGCGGTCTGCGGCGCCTTGCCGTTGAAGGTCAGGACGTTGCCTTCGGACGAGATCGCGACAGTATCGCCGTCCCTGACGTCGCCGGCGAGGATCATCTCGGCGAGCGGGTCCTGGACGTGACGCTGGATCACGCGCTTCAGCGGCCTTGCGCCGTAGGCGGGATCCCAGCCCTTGGCGGCGAGCCAGTCGCGTCCGGCGGCATCGAGCGTCAGCACGATCTTGCGATCGGTCAGCAGCCTCTGCAGCCGGGCGAACTGGATCTCGACGATCCGGCCCATCTCGCTCCGCTGCAAGCGGTGGAACAGGATGATCTCGTCGACGCGGTTGAGGAATTCGGGGCGGAAATGCCCGCGCACCATTGCCATCACCTGCTCGCGCACGGCCGAAGTGTCCTCGCCCTCCGGCTGGTTCACCAGGAATTCCGAACCGAGGTTCGAGGTCATGATGATCAGCGTGTTGCGGAAATCGATGGTGCGGCCCTGGCCGTCGGTCAGGCGGCCGTCGTCGAGCACTTGCAACAGGACGTTGAAGACGTCGGGATGCGCCTTCTCGATCTCGTCGAACAGCACCACCTGGTAGGGCCGGCGCCGCACGGCCTCGGTGAGCGCGCCGCCTTCGTCATAACCGACATAGCCCGGAGGCGCACCGATCAGCCGCGAGACCGAGTGCTTCTCCATGTATTCGGACATGTCGAGGCGGACCATCGCGGTCTCGTCGTTGAACAGATACTCCGCGAGCGCCTTGGTCAGCTCGGTCTTGCCGACGCCGGTGGGCCCTAAGAACATGAACGAGCCCGTGGGGCGGTTCGGGTCCTGCAAGCCCGCGCGCGAGCGACGCACGGCGGTTGCAACCGCGCGCACGGCCTCGGCCTGGCCGACGACGCGGGTGCCGAGCTGCTCCTCCATCTTCAGGAGCTTTTCCTTCTCGCCCTCCAGCATCTTGTCGACGGGCACGCCGGTCCAGCGCGAGACCACCTGCGCGATGTGATTGGCGGTGACCGCCTCCTCCATCATCTCGCCGGAGCCTTCACGGGCCTCGATATCCGCAAGCTGCTTCTCGAGCTGCGGGATCCGGCCATAGGCCAGCTCGCCGGCCTTCTGGAATTCGCCGCGACGCTGGGCGTCGGCGAGATCGACGCGCAGCGCGTCAAGCTCCGACTTCAGCTTCTGGGCGTTGGAGAGCTTGTTCTTCTCCGCGCTCCAGCGTGCCGTCAGCGCCGCGGACTTCTCCTCGAGCTCGGCGAGCTCTTTCTGGAGCGCCTCGAGACGGGACTTGGAGCCGGGATCGCTTTCCTTCTTGAGAGCTTCCTGCTCGATCTTGAGCCGGATGATCTCGCGGTCAAGCGAATCCAGCTCTTCCGGCTTGGAATCGACCTGCATCTTCAGCCGCGCAGCCGCCTCGTCCATCAGGTCGATCGCCTTGTCGGGCAGGAAGCGGTCGGTGATGTAGCGGTTGGACAGCGTCGTCGCGGCAACAAGCGCGGAATCCGTGATCCGCACGCCATGATGCTGCTCGTACTTGTCCTTCAGGCCGCGCAGGATCGAGATGGTGTCCTCGACCGAAGGCTCGCTGACGAAGATCGGCTGGAAGCGCCGCGCCAGCGCGGCGTCCTTCTCGACGTGCTTCTGGTACTCGTCGAGCGTGGTCGCGCCGATGCAGTGCAGCTCGCCGCGGGCGAGCGCCGGCTTGAGCAGGTTGGAGGCGTCCATCGCGCCGTCGCCTTTGCCGGCGCCGATCAGGGTGTGCATCTCGTCGATGAAGAGAACGTAGGTGCCCTCGCTCGCGGTCACCTCCTGGAGCACGGCCTTCAACCGCTCCTCGAACTCACCGCGGTATTTTGCGCCCGCGATCAGCGCGCCGAGGTCGAGCGAGAGCAGCTTCTTGTCCTTCAGGCTCTCCGGCACGTCGCCGTTGACGATGCGCAGCGCCAACCCTTCCGCGATGGCGGTTTTGCCGACGCCGGGCTCGCCGATCAGGACGGGATTGTTCTTGGTCCGGCGCGACAGCACCTGGATCGTACGGCGGATTTCCTCGTCGCGGCCGATCACCGGATCGAGCTTGCCGTCGCGCGCGGCCTGGGTCAGGTCGCGGGCATATTTCTTCAGCGCGTCATAGGCGTTCTCGGCGGTCGCGCTGTCGGCCGTGCGGCCCTTGCGCAGCGCCTCGATCGCCGCATTGAGGTTTTGCGGGGTGACGCCGCCCTTGGCGAGGATGGTGCCGGCCTCGCTGGTTTTTTCCAGCGTCAGGCCGAGCAGCAGCCGCTCGACGGTGACGAAGCTGTCGCCAGCCTTCTCGCCGGCCTTTTCGGCGGCATCAAAAGTGCGGGCGAGCTCGGGCGCCAGATAGATCTGGCCGGCGCCGCCACCGCTGACCTTCGGCACCTTGCCGAGGGCATCCTCGGTCGCCTTCAGGATTGCGCGGGAATTGCCGCCGGCGCGGTCGATCAGACCGGAAGCCAGCCCCTCATTGTCGTCCAGCAGGACCTTGAGCACGTGCAGGGTGGAGAACTGCTGGTGCCCCTCGCGCATCGCGAGCGACTGCGCTGACTGGACGAAGCCCCTGGAGCGTTCGGTGTATTTGTCGATATTCATCTTTTCTGTCCCTCGGCCTGCCCTCAGGGCCCTCTAAGGCACCCCAAACGGCATCTTCATTGGGTTTCCGATTACCGCATTGACGTTTCTCAACCGGTAACGGTCGTCTTCTGTCGGCGTTGCCGCCGGCCTGAGCCAGATGTGGGAAGCAGGTTGCGGATGCGAAAGAGGCGCGTTCACAATTTCGTGCGCCGATCCGCCGGCTTGGCGGGGCCAGGTCGAATCCCTTAAGTAGCGTCATGACAGCCAGCCAGACTGCCGAAATCACCGGCCTTTACCGCTACCCGATCAAGGGCCTGACGCCGGAGGCCCTGCGCCGCGTCCCCTTGCGGACCGGCCAGACCCTGCCCGCCGACCGCCGCTACGCCATCGAGAATGGCCCGAGCGGCTTCGATCCCGAGGCGCCCGAGTGGAAGCCGAAAATCCAGTTTCTGATGCTCGCACGAAATGAGCGGCTTGCCGGGCTCGACAGCCGCTTCGACGATGCCACCCATGTCTTGACCATCCGCAAGGACGGCCAGATCGTCGCCAGCGGCGATCTGGAAACCGCGGTCGGGCGCGCCGCCATCGAGCGCTACTTCGCGGAAAATTTCCAGCCGGAGCTGAAGGGCCCGCCGAAGCTGCTGTCCGGCCGCGATCACAGCTTCTCCGACGTCGCCCGGAAGGTGGTCTCCATCATCAATCTCGGCAGCGTCCGCGCCATCGAGACCATGCTGGGCGGGACCGCCGTGCATCCGCTGCGCTTCCGCGCCAATCTCTACGTGAAGGGCTGGCCGGCCTGGTCGGAGCTCGATCTCGTCGGCCAGACGCTGGCGATCGGCGCGGCGCGCCTGAAAGTGGTCAAGCGCATCGTCCGCTGCCCGGCCACCAATGTCGACCCGGTGACGGCCAAGCGCGATCTCGAGATACCGCCGACGCTCTCGCGCAATCTCGGCCACATGGACTGCGGCATCTATGCCGAGGTGATCGAAGGTGGCGAGATCGGCGTCGGCGATGCGATCGCGTTGGCAGAGCCGGAGCTGGTGTGAGCCGGCACCGGTACCGTAGGGTGGGCAAAGCGACTTGTCCGCCATAGCTCGAAGAGCGACGGCAGAAGCGTGCCCACGCAATTTCTGCGACGGAGAGAGATGGTGGGCACGGCGCAAGTGCGCCTTTGCCCACCCTACGGCTCCGTCGTTAGTTCGGCATCACATATGCGTAGATCCGGCCGCGCGAGACCGGCGCCTCGCGGACGCGGTTGCCGTTGTTGCCGGAGATCATGATCGGATTGCCCTGTGCATCGATGCCGGTGATGATGCCGACATGACCGCCGCGGCGACCGCGCGACATCACTGCGATGGCGCCGACCTGCGGACCGGAGACGCGGGTGCCGTAGCGGGCGAACGAGCTCGCCATGTCGGAGCCTGAGCCCTTATGGCCGGTATGCTCCAGCACCATGTTCATGAAGCGCGCGCACCACAGGCTGCCGCGCCCGGTCGGATTGCCGCCGACATAGCGGCGCGCCTCGGACACCAGGCTCGATCCGCCGCCGAAGCCGCCGCTTGCAGCCATGGTGTTGTTGGCCATGCCGCCGCTGTTGGCGTTCGGATCATAGCTCGCCTGGGTGTCGGCGAATCCGCTCGCCCGCAACTGCGCCGCGCTGCGCTCGAAGCGCGAGCTGCGTGCATGGTGGCGGTAATGATGATGTCTGGCGTGGTGCACGTGTGCGTGCCGCTCTGCGCTATGACGATGATGCGGCCGCGCTGAGGCCGGAGAAACGAACGCGGCAACCGCCGCGAAGAAGATCGCCAGCGCGACTACACAACGCGACAGGCGAGACGCAAACAACTCAAACATTCTTCATCCTTCGTTGACACCCCACTTCCCGATCGGCCCGTGCAACGGCCGACATCGGTCTGGCCGTTAAGCCGCCCGATGTGGCGAGAAAAAGACGCGGGCTGCCTGCGAATAGCTGTGATGATTTTGCGCCGACACTGATCGAGGCCGCCGCATTGCGGACAACAGCATTAACTGCAATCCTGCAAAGGCGGCTTGAAGAGAGGGGAACGGTTAATGCCCCACGCCACGACCAGGGACGACGTCCGCATCTATTTTGAGGAAGCGGGTCAGGGAACGCCGATCATTTTTCTGCACGAGTTCGCGGCCGACTACACCAATTGGGAGCCGCAGATGCGTTACTTCTCGCGCGGCCACCGCTGCATCACCTATTCGGCGCGCGGCTACACGCCGTCGGACGTGCCGGAGGGCGAGGTTTACAGCTACACGCATTTCTATAGCGATGCGCTCGCGGTGCTCGATCATCTCAGGATTGAGCGCGCGCATCTGGTCGGCCTGTCGATGGGCGCCTACTCCTCGCTCCAGATCGGGCTCAACGCGCCGCAGCGCGCGTTGTCGATGACGCTGGCCGGCGTCGGCTCCGGCTCGGATATCGAGAACCTGGAGGCCTGGCGCAAGCAGTGCCGCGCCAATGCCGAGCAGTTCGAGACGCTGGGCTCCGCCGAGGTCGCGAAAGTCACGCGCGAGGCGCCGAGCCGGATTCCCTTCCTGGTGAAGGATCCCCGCGGCCACGCCGATTTCTACGCCGCGCTGGCGCGCCACGACGCCAAGGGGTCGGCACGCACGATGCGCGGCTTCCAGGGCCGCCGCCCCTCGATTTACACGATGACGGATGCGATCAAGCGCGCATCGACGCCGGCGCTGATCATCTGCGGCGACGAGGACGATCTATGCGTCGGACCGAGCCTGTTCCTGAAGAAGCATCTGCCTGCGGCGGGGCTGGCGATGTTTCCGAAGTCGGGCCACGTGCTCAATCTCGAAGAGCCCGCGCTGTTCAACGCGAGCGTGGAGCGCTTCATCACGCTGGTCGAAGCCGGACGATGGCCGGAGCGCGATCCCAGGTCGCTGGCGCATTAGGCACAGGCGCAGCAAATACTCCGTCGCGTAGCCCGGATGGAGCGAAAGCGTAATCCGGGATTGTCAACGCGGCGCGACTTGCCCCGGATTGCGCTGCGCTTCATCCTGGCTACGGGGTTCGGTTAGGTCTGCACTATGAAACGCCCCGCGCTCTCAACTCCGTCACCCTGAGGTGGCCGCTTCTTCAGCGGCCCTCGAAGGGCGACGGCCACGCACTCGCCACAGCGAGAGATGAGCACGCCGAAACACTCGGCCGCTCATCCTTCGAGGCTCCCGGCGCGATGCTTCGCATCGCGCCACTCGCGCCTCAGGATGACGGGTCAGGCCGCAGCAGGCGAGAAAAACTACTTCCCGCCGCCGCGGCTGAGCAAGAACACCGCCTGCTCGCCGAACATGTTCCACACCCACCAGGGCAGATTCAGCGGCACCGGGCGGCCGTAGAGATCGAGCGCGACCGAGCGCTCCATCTTGACGTTGATCTCGTCGCAGAGCTGCACGAAATCCTTGATGGTGCAGAAATGGATGTTGGCGGTGTCATACCATGTCGCCGGCAAATTCTCGGTGCGCGGCATGTGGCCGCCGACCAGGAGCTGCAGCCGCATCTTCCAGAAACCGAAATTCGGGAACGAGACGATGGCGCGGCGGCCGATGCGCAGCAGATTCTCCAGCACCACGCGCGGCTGCCGCGTCGCCTGCAGCGTCTGCGACAGGATCACATAGTCGAAGGCGTCATCCGGATAATTGACGAGATCGGTGTCGGCGTCGCCCTGCACCACTGCAAGGCCCTTGGCGACGCAGCGATTGACGCCCTCGCGCGACAGCTCGATGCCGCGGCCGTCGATGCCGCGCGTCTCCAGCAGCTGGAGCAGATCGCCCTCGCCGCAGCCGACGTCGAGCACCTTCGAGCCGGGCTTCACCATCTCGGCGACCAGCAGATGATCGGCGCGATATTGACCGGACGAGGTGGTCGTCACGCCGTTCAGCGGCAGCGCTTCCTGTACAGACATCGCTAGCCGTCCTTCTTGCCGGTGAGCCCGCGCGCCTTGCCGGCGGATTGCAGGAAGGCGCGGGAGATGTCGAAGAATTCGGGAACGTCGAGCAGGAAGGCGTCATGGCCGCGATCGGTCTCGATCTCGGCGAACGACACCCGCGCGCTCGATGCATTCAGCGCGTGCACCAGCGCGCGCGATTCCGAGGTCGGAAACAGCCAGTCGCTGGTGAAGGAGACCACGCAGAAGCGGGTCTTGATGTCGACGAACGCCTTGGCGAGCACGCCGCCTTGGTCGGCGGCGATGTCGAAATAGTCCATCGCGCGCGTCAGATAGAGGTACGAGTTGGCATCGAAGCGCTCGACGAAGGACGAGCCCTGGTAGCGCAGATAGCTCTCGACCTGGAAGTCGGCGTCGAACGAGAAGGTCGGCAGCTCGCGGTCCTGCATGCGCCGGCCGAATTTTCGATGCAGCGCCGCATCCGAGAGATAGGTGATGTGCGCCGCCATCCGCGCCACCGCGAGCCCGCGATGCGGATGGATGCCGTGATCGGCATAGCCGCCGCCGTGCCAGTCGGGATCGGCCATCACGGCCTGGCGGCCGAGCTCGTGGAAGGCGATGTTCTGCGCCGAGTGCCGAGTCGCGCAGGCAATCGCCAGCGCGGAGAACACGCGGCCTGGATAGGCGGCGGTCCATTGCAGCACCTGCATGCCGCCCATCGAGCCGCCGACCACCGCAAACAGCGTGTCGACGCCGAGCCGGTCGACCAGCATCGCCTGCGCACGCACCATATCGGGGATGGTGATGACCGGGAAATCCAGGCCCCAGACCTTGCCGGTGGCAGGATTGATCGAGGCCGGCCCGGTCGAGCCCATGCAGCCGCCGATCACGTTGGAGCAGATGATGAAGTAGTGCTTGGGATCAATCGGACGTCCAGGGCCGACCAGCGTCTCCCACCAGCCGGGCTTACCGGTGACGGGATGCACATTGGCGACATGCTGATCGCCGGTCAGCGCATGGCAGATCAGCACCGCGTTGGAGCGATCGGCGTTGAGCTCGCCATAGGTCTGGTAGGCGATCTGGAACGGGGTGAGATCGACGCCGCAATCGAGCCGCAGCGGCTGCTCGGCGCCGAAATGCGCGATCTGCGAGCTTGGATGATCCACCTCGTGCGACCGCTCGTCGGCGCTGATCGCAGGACTCGGTATCGACTTGACGCCACCCATCTGACCATCGACCTCGTTTGCGATCAAACGCTGATCGCCACTTGCATCAGGCCATGAAAAACCCGGCCTGAACGATAGGTTCGGCCGGGATCGGAAGCGTCCCCGGCCTGTTTAGCGAGTTTTTTAACGTGGCTGCAAGCCGGCCGGCTCAAATGACCACGGAACGGGCAAAAACTACCGTCTTGGGTGGTTTTCGTCAAGTCGCGGCCGGGATCGGCCCAATTCGTCTCTCTCGCGTCGTCCGAAAAGGACGTGATTTCTCTTTGCTTTCGCCGTCCCGACTGCCTAATCAGAACATCCCCCATCGAAACCATCGACAGCCAGACATGTCCCAACGTCCGCCCGCGCCACCATCGCTCCAGGAACTGCGCAAGGAGATCGACGCGATCGACGAGGGCATGCATCGCTTGCTGATGCAGCGCGGCGACATCATCGACCGCCTGATCCAGGTGAAGCAGACCCAGGAGGTCGGCTCGGCGTTCCGCCCAGCGCGCGAGGCCGCCATGATGCGTGACCTCGTGCAGCGTCATCGCGGCATCCTGCCGCTCGACACGGTCGAGAGCATCTGGCGCGTCATCATCTCCACGTTCACTTACGTGCAGGCGCCGTTCTCGGTGCATGCCGACATCTCGGCGAGCGAGCCGGCGATGCGCGATTCCGCGCGCTTCCATTTTGGCTTCACCGTGCCTTACATCGCGCATTTCAGCGCACAGGCCGCGGTCGAGGCGGTGGCGAAATCCAAGGGCGATCTGGCGCTGGTCTCGGCGACGTCGAGCCGCACGCCATGGTGGCTCTTGCTCGAAACGGAAGGCGCGCCGAAGATCATCGCGCGGATGCCCTTCGTCGAGCGCGCCGACCATCCGGCGGCGCTGCCGGTGTTCGCGATCTCGCGGGTCGCCGACAGCGCCCTGGTGACGGAGGTCGAGACCTTCAGCGTCCGCGTCTCCGGCTGGAACGCCGAGGTCGCGCGGGCCCTGTCGCCGCTCGCCGAGATCGTGGCGGTACCCGACACCGCCTTCGACGGCGCAGCGCTGCTGGTCTCGGTCACGAATGCGACCAGCATCGACAAAATCAGGGCTGCCCTGATCGAGGCGGGGGCCTCGGTGCGCTCCACGGCCCTCGTCGGCAGCCACGCAACGCGCTATACGGTGCCCCCGACCGGGGCGAAATCGTAAACCACGCGCCGCGCCCCGCCATTTTCGGAGTTCAAGATGTCCCGCCCCGTGCCGAATCCCGGCATTCTCGATATTGCGCCCTACACGCCCGGCAAGAGCCCGGTCGCGGAGCCGGGCCGCAAGGTGTTCAAGCTGTCGGCCAACGAGACGCCGTTTGGGCCCTCGCCCAAGGCGATCGAAGCCTTCAAGCACGTGGCGGATCATTTGGAAGACTATCCGGAAGGAACCTCGCGCGTGTTGCGCGAGGCGATCGGCCGCTCCTTCGGTCTCGACCCCAACCGCATCATCTGCGGCGCCGGCTCGGACGAGATCCTCAATCTGCTAGCGCACACCTATCTCAGCCACGGCGACGAGGCGATCTCCACCACGCACGGCTTCCTGGTCTATCCGATCGCGACCATGGCGGTCGGTGCCAAGAACGTCATCGCGCAGGAGACCAACCTGACCTGCGACGTCGACGCCATCCTCAAGGCAGTGACGCCGAAGACCAAGCTGGTCTGGCTCGCCAATCCCAACAATCCGACCGGCACCTATGTGCCGTTCGACGAGGTCAAGCGCCTGCGCGCCGGCCTGCCGTCGCACGTGCTGCTGGTGCTCGATGCCGCCTATTGCGACTACGTCTCGCGCAACGATTACGAGATGGGGATCGAGCTGGTCGCCACCACCGAGAATACGGTGGTGACGCACACCTTCTCCAAGATCCACGGCCTCGCCGCGCTGCGCATCGGCTGGATGTTCGGCCCCGAGCACATCATCGACGCGGTCAACCGCATCCGCGGCCCGTTCAACGTGTCGACGCCGGCAATGTATGCCGCGGTCGCCGCGATCGAGGACACCGCGCACCAGGCGATGTCGAAGCAGTTCACCGAGACCTGGCGCAACTGGCTGACCGAGGAGATCGGCAAGCTCGGACTGAAGGTGACGCCGAGCGTCGCCAATTTCGTGCTGATCCACTTCCCGACCGACAAGGGCAAGACCGCTGACGACGCCGACGCTTTCCTGACCAAGCGCGGCCTCGTGCTGCGCGGCTTGAAGAATTACGGCCTGCCGCATTCGCTGCGCATGACCATCGGCACCGAGGAGGCCAACCGCCTCGTCGTCGACGGCCTGCGCGACTTCATGGCCGGCAAATGAGCGAGCAAGCGCACTTCCAGCGCGTCGCGCTGATCGGCTTCGGCCTGATCGGCGGCTCGATCGCGCGCGCTGCGAAGCTCCAGGGCCTGGCGGACGAGATCGTCACCACCGCGCGCTCGGAGAAGACCCGCGCGCGGGTGCTCGAACTCGGCATCGTCGACCAGGTCGTGGCGACCAATGCGGACGCGGTGAAGGATGCCGATCTCGTCATCCTCTGCATTCCCGTCGGCGCCTGCGGCGAAGTCGCGCGGGAGATCGCCGCGCATCTGAAGCCCGGCGCAATCATCTCTGACGTCGGCTCGGTCAAGGGCGCCATCGTCAGGGACATGGCGCCGCATCTGCCGAAGACCGTTCATTTCGTGCCGGCGCATCCCGTCGCGGGCACCGAGCATTCGGGGCCGGATTCGGGTTTCGCCGAGCTCTTCATCAATCGCTGGTGCATCCTCACCCCGCCGGAAGGCGTCGATGCGGCCGCGACCGATCGTCTGCGCGCGTTCTGGGCGGCGATGGGCGCCAAGGTCGAGGTCATGACGCCGGATCATCACGATCTCGTGCTCGCGATCACCAGCCATCTGCCGCATCTGATCGCCTACACCATCGTCGGCACCGCCGACGAGCTGGCGCAGGTGACGGAGTCCGAGGTGATCAAGTTCTCCGCCGGCGGTTTCCGCGATTTCACCCGCATCGCGGCGTCCGATCCGACGATGTGGCGCGACGTCTTCCTCGCCAACAAGGAGGCGGTGCTGGAAATGCTCGGCACCTTCACCGAGGATCTCGCAAAGCTCACCCGCGCGATCCGCCGCGGCGACGGCGAGGCGCTGTTCGACCATTTCACCCGCACCCGCGCCATCCGCCGCGGCATCGTCGAGATCGGCCAGGATTCGGCGGCCGCGGATTTCGGCCGCCAGCACGGGGCGCTGAAGAAGCCGTGAGTTCGTAGCCCGGATGGAGCGCAAGCGTAATCCGGGATTCTTGATCGCGGCTGGCACCGTCCCGGATTGCGCTTCGCTCCATCCGGGCTACGGCAGCTACGCCACCTAATACAGCGGCGGGATCTGGCCGACCTTGACCGGGCCGAGCAGCACGGCGCCGTCGACGAATTTCAGCGGGAAGCTTCTCGCCTTCTTGCCTTCCAGCATGCTCTCGGTGCCGATCGAGTTGATGCCGGCGGCAACGCCGGCATTGGCGTTCTGCTTGATCACCTTGCCGAGGCCGGGAACGGCGCGATCGAGCGCGCCGAACAGATTGTTGAGGTCCTGCGACTTCACCCCGGGCGCAACGCGGTCGAGCGTGGCCTGCGGCACACCCTCCTCCAGCATCTTCTCGATGCCCAGCGCGGGGATCAGGCGCTCGAGCCCCGTCACCGTCATCTGCAATTCGCCGTCGAGCCGGCCGTTGGCCGAGAGGGCGAGCGTGCCGGCCGCAACTGCGATCATCTCGCCCTGCTGAATCCGCGACTGCACGATCTCGATGTGGCCGCCGGCGGCCTGGATCTCGCGGAAGCGCTGCGGCCAGGGCTTTGGCGTCAGGTCTGACAGGCCCGTGATCTTGGCGCGCGTGTCCGCCTCGAACGGCTCGGCAAGCAGGGGATGAACGCCCTGGATGCTGCCCTGCGCGACATGGAGCACGGTCTCGATCACGGGATGATCGGCCGGCGAGCCGTCCGCGAGGCGTCCGTGCAGCTCGACCTGCTTGGCGCGCGCGAGCGGCACCTGCATGCTGCCGTCGAGACGATTGATGTTGGGATCGTCGAACACGATGGAGGCGCGGTCCGGCACGGCCGGCAGGCCGACCACGCTGCTGCGGCCCTTGCTCCAGTTCACCACGAAGGTGTTCTGCGTGACGCCGTCGGTCAGCGTCGCGGGCGCTGAGAATTCGGCGATGACGAGCTTGGGATCGTACACCTGGGCAACGACCAGGATGTTGTCGAGCTTGGCCGTGAACGGCGTCTTGCTGGCATTCTGCGAGACCAAGGCGACGCTGGCGCCGGAGCACTGGACCTCGAAGCGGAACGGGAAGCCGGCGATCGAGCGCTTGGCGCAATCATAGATGCGGCCGGACTTGGCCTCCTGCGCCCGCCACGCGTCGGCGGCCACTTCGGCCTGCGAGGCCGCGTAGAACCAGAAGCAGCTCCAGGCGACGGCGAGGATCAGGACGAGGACGGGGGCAATGAAAAGGCCCCAACGGGAACGGCGGCCTGCGGCAACGGTCATATTGGACATGCGGCGACCCTTTGGCCCCAGATTTTGGCAAATGTAAGCGAGGCCCGCCCCCGACGAAAGGCGGAGAATTCGCTTCGCTTGAGGGCGCGGTTCTGGTAGCCGTGCCCGAAATGTCCGAAATCACCCTCCCCTCCGTCACCACAGCCACGGGCGACCTCTGGGTGTTCGGCTACGGCTCGCTGATGTGGCGGCCGGGCTTCGACTTCGAGGAGCGCGTCCCGGCACGGCTGGTCGGCGAGCACCGGGCGCTCTGCGTCTATTCCTTCGTCCATCGCGGCACACCGGAGAAGCCGGGCCTGGTGCTCGGACTCGACCGCGGCGGCGCCTGCCGCGGCATCGCCTTTCGCGTCGCTGAAAAGAACCGCACCGACGTGGTCGCGTATTTGCGGGCGCGCGAGCAGGTCACCTCGGTCTATCGCGAGGTGATGCGCTCGGTGTGGCTGGAGAACGATGCGCGCCAGCGCGTCTCCGCGCTCGCCTATGTCGTCGACCGCGGCCATGTGCAATATGCCGGCCGCCTCTCGCTCGCCGAGCAGCACCGCCATGTCGTCCAGGGCCACGGCCAGTCCGGCGCCAATCGCGACTATGTCACCGCGACGGTGAAGGCGATCGAGGCCGAAGGTTTTCGCGATACGCAATTGCATCAGCTCGCAACCATGCTGCATGGGGAGGCGCATTCCCTGCACCCGCCGGCTCGCGACGATCGAGAGAGCCGCTAGAGCATGATCCGGAAAAGTGCGCAGCGGTTTTCCGAAAAGATCATGCTCAAACAATAAACTAAAGCGCGATGACGATTCATCCTAGTCTCATCGCGCTTTTAGCTCTCCGACGGGGCGTAACTCGGCGAGGCGCCAATCAGTTGCTCCTGCTCCTTGCGGCCGGCCTCGACGAGGCGGCCGGTTGCCTCTTCGATCGCCGTCTGCACACGGGAGAGAAACTCGTCCTTCGGCAGGCCTGACGGCAACGGATCGAGGAATTCCACCACGAGCGTGCCGGGATAGCGCATGAAGGTGCGGCGGGGCCAGAACAGGCCGGAATTGAGCGCGATCGGCAGACACGGCACGCCGCAGGACGAATAGATCTGCGCAAAGCCGGTCTTGTAGTCGGGCGGCGCGCCCGGCGCGCGGCGCGTGCCTTCCGGAAAGATGACGAGCTGCCGGCCCGAGCGCACCGCCTCGCGCGCCCGCCGCGTCATGTCCAAGAGCGCCTTCACGCCGGCCTTGCGGTCGATCGCGATCATCCCGGTCTTGACCAGGAACTGGCCGAACACCGGGATCTGCATGAGCTGACGCTTGAGGATGAAGATCGGACGATTGAAGAAGCCGGGCAGCACGAAGGTCTCCCAGAACGACTGGTGCTTTGCCACGATCACAAGCGGCCCCTGCGGGATGTTCTCGACACCGCGGAATTCGACCTTGATGTTGCAGACCACGCGCATCAGGACCAGCGTCGCCTTGGCCCACCATTGCGCGACCGTCAGCATGGCGCGCGGCGGCAATGCGAAGGTCGGCAGCGCCACGATCGCGAGGCAGACCAGCACGGCGTAGAACAGCACGTTGAACACGAGCGAGCGCAGGAAAATCAGGAACATCGACGATCCGATTAATTTGCCGATCAATTGGCCTGTGCGGTGGCAGGCCGCTTTGGCTGCTGACCTGCAGGCTGCTCCGACATCTCGGGCGAAAGGTCAATCCCGAAATCCTCCAGCCGCACCCTGAGCTCGGCCGCGACGTACTTGACATATTCCGACAGCAGCAGCCGCAAGGTGGACGCCGATGTCCACCACGGCTCCTCGCGCCATTTGTCGCCGACCACCGCGAACGGGATCAGCGTCGTCTGCGGCATCGCATGCGAGAATTCCACCAGCGCGCGCGGCATGTGATAGTTCGAGGTGACCACGATCAGCGACTTGAACCGGCGGCCGTCGGCCCAGCGCCGCGCCTCCGCCGCATTGCCGCGGGTCGAGAGCGCGGTGCGGTCGAGATCGACACAACAGGTCATGAAGGACTGGTTCTCCGGCAAGGTCCGGGAGATGTCGCTCGCCGTCGACGTCGGGTGCACGCCGGAGATCAGGAGCCGCCTGCCGTAGCCGGCGGCGAGCAGCTCCATCGCGTCCGACACCCGCGAGGAGCCGCCGGTCAGGACCACGATGCCGTCTGCCTTGCGGCTTGGGGCGATCTCGGCGCCGCGCAATTGCGACAGGAACGCGATGAAGCCCGCCGCCGCACCGACGAAGGCCAGCGCAATCGTCGACACCACGGCCGCGCGCAGCCAGCCGCGCGGCAGGTTCGGCGATCGATCGTCGGTCGGCGAGGTCATATGATGTCGATGATCCCTTCCCTGAGGTGATTTTAAAAGGTTTTGAGGCGAAGTGGAGTCCGGTTTCTTCGCCCTCTCCTGCGGGAGAACGGAAGAAAGAACTCAATCAACATCGTTCAACGTCGCAAACAGGGTCTGGCGTGAGGCCACCGCGGTGATGGCGCCGATCAGCACGGCCTGGGCCGCGAGCACGATGTAGCCGGACGGCCGCAGCGAGAAGGTGCCGAGCAGCGCCGCGAACTGGTCGCCGACGGGGGTACCGGAAAACCAGCCGGCGATCGACTCGGAGAAGCCGAACACCAGCATGGCGGCGCCGCCGCCGATCACGCCGCCCTCGAGGCCCAGCCTCAGGAAATGACGCAGGAAGTGATTGGCGATGTAGCGGTCGCCGGCGCCGACGAAATGCAGCACCTCGACGATCGGACGGTTCGCCGCCATGGCGCCACGGGTCGCGAACGAGACCGAGATGATGGTGGCGATGATGACCAGCGCGAGGATGCCGAGGCCGGCGAGCACGGTGGCGTTGGTCATCGAGCGCATCCGCTCGATCCAGGCGCGGTGATCGTCGACGCTGGCACTTGGCGCGACCTGGGTCACGCGCGCGCGCAAGGCGCCGAGATCGAGCAGCGTGCCAGGTTGCACACGCGCGATGATCATGCGCGGCACCGGGAGGTCGTCCATCGACAGCCCGGTGCCGAGCCAGGGCTCGAGCAGCTTGCCACTCTCCTCCCGGGTGAACGGCTTGACCTCGACGACGCCGGCTTGCGCGCGCATCGCCTCCGTCACAGCCGCGGTGTCGCGTTCGAGATCGCGGCCGGCCTGCGGGCGAACCTGAATGGTGATCTCGCTGGCGACGTCCGACTGCCATTCCGCGGCGGAGGCGCTCACCAATAGCACCGTGCCCGTGGTCATCGACGCCAGGAAGGTCATGATGGCGACGACGGCGACCAGCGCGCGGCCCTGGATCGAGGCGCGCGGCACGATCGGCGACATGTTGCGCGCGTTGGCTGGAAGCTGCGGACGCTCCTGTCCGAGGTCGACCAACACGCCGCGCTCGTCGGTCCTACTCATAGACGTGCAACCGTCCCTGGTGCAGCACCAGCCGCCGGGCCTCGTACTGGTCCATCAGGCCGATGTCGTGGGTCGCGATGATGACGGCGGTACCCGATTTGTTGAGCTCGATGAAGAGCCGCAGCAGGCGACGTCCCAGCGTCGGGTCGACGCTGCCGGTCGGCTCGTCCGCGAGCAGCAGTTGCGGCCGCGAGATGACGGCGCGCGCGATCGCCGCGCGCTGCTTCTCGCCGCCCGACAGGATCGGCGGCAGCGCGTCCATGCGGTCGCCGAGCCCGACCCAGCGCAGCAAATCGATCACCTCCTTGCGGTAGCTCGACTCGCTGCGGCCCATGACGCGGAACGGCAGCGCCACGTTCTCGTAGGTCGTCATGTGATCGAGTAGGCGGAAATCCTGCAGCACGATGCCGATGCGCTTGCGCAAATCGGCGATCTCGTCCTTGCCGAGACGCGAGATGTCGTGGCCGAACAGATTGACAAGTCCCCGCGTCGGCCGGTGCGACAGGAACAACAGGCGCAGCAGCGAGGTCTTGCCGGCACCCGAGGGGCCGGTGAGGAACTGGAACGAATGCGCCGGGATCTGGAAGCTGAGGTCGCGCAGGATCTCCGGCCCCAGACCGTAACGCAATCCGACATTTTCGAACCGAACCAAGCTCAGCTCCGTTCGAGAGGGGACGCGGGTCGCACTGCTGCGCTCCGCCATACGCGACCAACGGGTTTTGCCGCCGTTATGGTTTCCGGTTCGTTAACGGTCGCCTTGTAGCATCCAGGGTGCCCGGTTCGGCGCGACTGGGTCATCGTCGAGGCCCGTCCATGCATATCGTCTGCCCCCATTGTATGACATCCTACGCCATCAAGCTCGCGAGCCTTGGGGCGAACGGACGGGCGGTCCGCTGTTCCCGCTGCAAGGAGACCTGGATCGCCCACGCCGAGGATGCCATCGAGGAGGCATCCGTCCCGGCCATGGCCGCGGCCAGCCAGGCCGACGACCAGACCGACCTTGCCGAGCAGTGGAACTCCTATGCCAAGGACGACAGCGCCATTGACGCACCTGTCGTCGACAGTCCCTCGATCGCCAGCGACTGGCCCGATGAAGAGGCCCCCAAGGAAACCGAGGACGAGTGGTCCGCGGCGGCCCGGGAAGCCGAGGAGGAGGTCGTCGGCGCGCAGCACCAGTCCTGGTTCCGCGGTCTGTTCGGCCGCCGCGGCGCGCGGGTGAGCCGCCCGGTCGCCACCGCGTCGCCCAAAAAATCCCATTTCGGCCTGCCGACCGCCTGCGCCGCCATGGGCGCGCTGGTGCTGGCGCTGGTGATCTGGCGCGGCGACATGGTGCGGCTGCTGCCGCAAACCGCCGCCTTCTACAAGATGGTCGGGCTCGAGGTGAACCTGCGGGGCCTCGCCTTCAAGGACGTGAAGCTGTCCAGCGAGACCGTGGACGGTAAGCAGGTGCTGGTGATCGAGGGCGTGATCGTCGGCGAGGGCAAGAAGCCGCTCGACATTCCGCGGCTGCGCTTTGCCGTGCGCGACGGGCAAGGCGCGGAGATCTACGCTTGGAATACGGTGCTGGAGCAGACCGTGCTGCGGCCCGGCGAGCGCGCCTTCTTCCGCTCCCGCCTGGCCTCGCCGCCGCCGGAAGGCCGCAATATCGACGTTCGCTTCTTCAACCGGCGCGACATTGCCGGCGGCAGCGTATAATCGTGCCGCCCGGTACCGAGGTTGGTCCGAAAGTTGGTCCCATGCCGAAGATCTTGATCGCCGATGACGAAGATTCGATGCGCACGCTGGTGGCGCGCGCCATCGCCATGGACGGGCACGAAACGGTCACCGCGCAGGACGGCGCCGAGGCGCTGGAGATCCTGACCCGCGAGGACGGCGCCTTCGACCTGCTGCTCACCGACATCCAGATGCCCGTGATGGACGGCATCGCGCTGGCGCTCTCCGCCGCGCGCGATTTTCCCGACCTGACCATCTTGCTGATGACCGGCTTTGCCGACCAGCGCGAGCGCGCCTCGAACCTCAATGCGCTGGTGCACGACGTTGTGACAAAGCCGTTCTCGGTCGCCGACATCCGTACCGCCGTGGCGGATGCGCTGGCGGCGAAGAAAACCTGACACCTCAACACAGTCACAGCTGATCCGTCATCCTGAGGCGCGAGCCGTGCGGCGCGCAACGCGCTGCATGGGGAGCCTCGAAGGATGTACGGCCCCGATGTAGCCGATCCAGCCGGGCCGTCGCCCTTCGAGGCTCGCCGAAGAGGCGAGCACCTCAGGGTGACGGTGATAGATAGGGCACGTACTGGGCCGCCTCAAAAATCCTTCAGCAGCCGCTCGATGTAGTCGAGCTCGATCTGCGGACGCGAGCTGTCGCCGAGGCGGCGGCGGAGCTCTTCGAGGATGCGGCGGACGCGCTGGGCGTCGATCTCGCCCGGGATCTTGACGGTGTAGTCGTCGCTGAGATCGCGGCCATGAAGCGGGCGCCCGAGCGGATCGGTCTGGTTGCCGCCGCTCTGCTGACGGCCGGCCCGATTGCCGGGACCATCGCCCTGCCCGTCGCCATCGCCCTGCTGCATCGCCTCGGCCATCTTCTGCGCGCCCTTGCGCATCGCGTCGAGAGCCTTGCCCTGCGAATCCACGGCACCGTCGGCATTGCCTTCACCGAGCTTCGAGCCGGCATCACCCATGGCACCGTCGGCGGCGTCGAGGCTGCCGTCGTCATCACCCTGATCGCCGTCCTGATCGCCGCTCTGGCCCGGGTCGCCCTGCTGGCCTTTCTGACCTTGCTGGCCTTTTTGACCCTTTTGTCCCTTCTGTGCGAGGCCGCGCTTGGCGAGCTCATCCTGCAGCTTCTTCAAGCGGTCGCGCAGCGACTGCTGATCCTGCTGCAGGTCCGACATCGACTGGTCGCCCTGCTGCTTGCCGCGCGAGCGGTCACGCCGGGAATCCTGGCCCTGCTTGAAAGTCTTGTCGCGCAACTGCTGCTGCTTGCGGATCATGTCGCTGAGCTCGTTCAGCGCCTGCTCCATGTCGCTCTCGCCGGATTGCCCGGGCTGCGCCATCTGGAGATTTTCCATGATCTGCGCGAGCTGCTCGAGCATGCGCTGGGCCGCCTCTTTATTGCCCTCGCGCGCCGCCTTCTCGATCTGCCGCAGGAGGTCGTCCAGATCGCGCTGCGTGATGACGGAACGATCGCGATTGGAAGACTGGCTTCTTTCCGTGGCGCGCTTGTATTCCTCGAGCTTCTGAATGGCGTCGGACTGGTTGCTCAGGCTCTTCCCGGATTCCTTCTGCCTGAGGCTGTCGCCGGATTCCTGCATCGCCTTTTCCGCGCTGTCGAGCAGCGCATCGGGATCCTGATCCAGCTGTGCGGCGGCCGGCAAGACGCCGCCCAACAGCAAGGCGAGGCAGGCGATCGACATCGCCTTCAAGACTGGCACGGGTGCTAGCTTCCGCATTTCCGGTCCCGCGTAAACTGGTTGGTCCTGTCGTCCCCCGCCTTGTTGGCACGGTTGTTCGCCGACTTGCGATAGGCCTGAAGCTGCTCGCGCAAGACGTCCTGCTGCTGCGCCAGCTCGGCGAGCTGTTCGGGCGTCGCGTGCTGGGTCTTTTGTCGCAGCTCGACGGCCTTGTCGAGGATGAGCTGGACCTCCGCCGGGAACGGCTGCCGGGCGCCGAGCGGATTCTGCTCGGCGCGGCGGGCGAGATCGCGCACCTTGCCGGCCATGGCCTCGCGCAGCTTCTGCGTCAGCACCCTGAGCTCGTCCTCGCTGGCGCCGCGGTCCAGCGCCGCCTTGAGCGCGTCCTGCGCCGAGCGCAGCGCGGCGTTGACGCTGCCGGCGACGCCGTCGTCCTCGATGGTCGTCGCGAAGGCCCACATGCTCGCCACCACGTTGCGCAGCGCATCGTCGGTGCGGGCAGCCTCGAGCTGGCTCGCGAGGCTGCGGAGGCCGAGATAGCAGCCAGCATCCGGCGTGAACAATTCGGGTGCGATCATCAGCGCGTCGAGCGCGGTGTAGACGTCCGAATTCCTGTTGGCGTCGAGCGCGAGGATACGGCGCTGCTCGATCAGCGCGCGTGCGAGCGAGTTGGTGAACAGACGCTCGGGCAGGCGCATGTTGAAGGGTTCGCTCCTGGCCTCGTTGCCGGCCTCGTCCTTGGCGGTGAGCGTCAGCGTGACGTCGGCGCCGGCATAGGGGTCTTCGCTGAGGTCCTTCACGGTCTGGCCGACGCCGTTGCGGGTGCGCGCGTTCGGCAGTACGAGCGGGAATTGCGGCGGCTGGAACAGCGGCCGCGCCGCGGCCTTGCCGTCGGAATCCTTGCTACCATCCTTGCTACCATCCCTGGCGTCGGCGGGGCGCAGGGCAATGTGGGCATCCGCGCCGGTCACGCCATAATCGTCCTCGATCTTGTAGGAGAGCTGGAGCCCGCCGCGCGCCTGGCGCTCGGGATCCTTGGCGAGCGCGATCGTCGGTGCACGGTCCGGCGTTGCCGCAAACGCCCATTGCGGCTGGCCGGAGGGCGCGCGGACATGCGCGGTGCCATCTGCCGTGATGGTGAAATGCTTCTCGTTGGTGCCCTTGGGCGCGGCTTCCGCGGAAGCAACCTCCTTGAGGCCGCCGGAGACAACGACATCCAGGCTGCCGCCGGAGGAGCGCACGATCAGGGTCGAGCCGGCGGGAACGGCAAGCGGGCCGGCGGCGGGCAGCGCCGCGGCCTCCTTGTTGGCGGCCGACAGGATGACCGGCGGCTTGCCGGTATAGAGCGGCGGAGTGACCCAGGCATCGACGCGAACATTGGCCGGCGCCAGCACGCCGTTCCAGTCGAAGGCGGCCCCGAGCCGCATCGCGCGCTCGTCGCCGGCGGCGAAGAAGGTCGCGACCAGCATCACCATGACCAGCGCGCGCAGCGCCCAGGGATCATGCAACGCGAGCCGCGGATGCGGCAGCCCGGCGCGGATGCGCTTGAGCGAGGCCAGCGTACGCTCGCGCTGCGCCTGCCACAGCGCCTGTGCGACCGGGTCCTGCGAGGACAGCGTGTCCGTCAGCGTCGTGGCCGGGCGATGACGGATGCCGGAGCCACGATCGAGCCGGCTGAGCGCCTCCTCGCGGCTCGGCCAGCGGAAGCGAATCAAGGGAAACAGGACGGCAATCGCGATGCCGGCGAAAACGACGAGACCGATGGCACGGGCAACGAACGGCAGCGCCAGCCAAAGGCCGGCCCAGGACACCACCAGGAACAGGCCGACGACGGTCAGCAGCCGCGCCAAATTCGGCCAGGCACGCTCCCACGCGATGGCATAAATGGCCCGATCGAGGGCCTGCGCCAGCTTCAGCCGCGACAGAGCATCGCCGTTGCGGATCGGGTCTGACGGGTCGGGGGTGACGCCGTTCAATCAACTCTCCAGGTTGCCCGGTAGAGAAGCCTATCACAACGGCAGCACTGAGGCATCCGTTCCGGTACGGGAGACACCCCTTTTCCCGCATAACACGAGGACGTGACTGGCCCGCTGCAACCCCGTAATTTCCGCGCCGCCCCGAGGGGAGACGAGAGGAAACGCCATGGACAAGAAGATGCACGACAAGGGCCTGGAAGTCCGCAAAGCGGTGCTGGGCGAGGCCTATGTCAACAACGCGCTGAAGAATGTCGACGACTTCAACCGCCCGTTCCAGGAGATGCTGAACGAATATTGCTGGGGCACGGTGTGGGGCCGCGAGGAGCTGCCGCGCAAGACCCGCAGCATGCTCAACATCGCCATGATCGCGATCCTCAACCGCCAGCACGAGTTTCGCGCGCATCTGAAGGGCGCGCTGACCAATGGCGTCAGCCGCGAGGAGATCCGCGAGATCCTGATGCAGGTCGCGATCTATGGCGGCATGCCCGCCGCAGTCGACAGTTTCCGCATCGCGCGCGAGGTGTTTGCGGAGATCGATGGCAAGGCGTGAGATGTCGTCAAAATCTCCGCTGTCGTCCCGGGGCGCGCGTAGCGCGAACCCGGGACCCATAATCACAGGCAGCGGTGGTTAGCGGGACTCGGAGTGACCGCTTCCGCGCAACGACTCCTCCCTGGGGTGGGTCCCGGGCTCATCGCTTCGCGATGCCCCGGGACGACGAGGGAAGAATGATCGCCGCTTCACGTTCAACCACCAACGAATAACAACCACAAGGAAACACCATGGACATGGGATTCATCGGGCTCGGAAACATGGGTTTCCCGATGGCGCGGCGGCTGATCGAGGCGGGACACAGGCTCGTCGTGTTCGACACGCGCAAGGAGGTCACGGACAAGCTCACGGCACGTGGCGCGACGGCGGCAACATCGCCGAAGGACGTCGCCGATCAGGTCGAGACCGTGATGGCGAGCCTGCCATCGCTGCAAGCTTCGCTCGAGGTTGCAACGGGAGCGAACGGCGTGATCGAGGGCCGCCGCGCAAAACGCTTCATCGACCTCTCTACCGTCGGCTCGGCGATGGCCGTGAAGATTCACGACCTGCTCGCCAAGCGCAACATCGTCCAGATCGACTGCCCCGTCTCCGGCGGCGTCGGCGGCGCCGAGAAGGGCACGTTGGCGGTAATGGTCTCCGGTCCGAGAGCGGAATTCGAGCTGCTCAAGCCCGCCCTCGACGTGATCGGAAAAGTGTTCTTCATCGGCGAGAAGCCCGGCGCGGCGCAGACCATGAAGCTCGCCAACAATTTCCTGTCGGCCACCGCGATCGTGGCGACGTCGGAAGCCGTGGTGATGGGCGTGAAGGCCGGGCTCGATCCCGCCGTGATGATCGACGTCATCAACGCCGGCTCCGGCATGAACACGGCGAGCCGCGACAAGTTTCCGCGCGCCGTGCTGCCGCGCAGCTTCGATTTCGGCTTCGCTACGGGACTGATGGTGAAGGACGTCCGGCTGGCGCTGGAGGAGATGAAGCAGCTCGGCCTGTCGATGGAGGTCGCGGACGCGGTCGGGCGGTTGTGGGAGACCGTGATCAGCGCAGAAGGCGCCGAGTCCGATTTCACCGCGGCGATCAGGCCGATCGAGAAGAAGGCGGGGGTCGTGGTGGGCGAAAAAAAATAACGCCAAACCCGTAGCCCGGAGGGAGCGCAGCGTAATCCGGGGTTGTTACGGCTCGGCGAGAACCCGGATTTCGCTGCGCTCCATCCGAGCTACGATCACTGTCTCACAGCCACGGCGCGGGCGTATCCATCGCGATCAGCTGCTCGACCTCGATGCGCGGGCGGACCACGGCGTACTGATCGTCCTTCACCAGCACCTCCGGCACCAGCGGGCGGGTGTTGTAGGTGCCGGCTTGCACCGCGCCATAGGCGCCGGCGGTCATGATGGCGATGAGATCGCCGGGCGCGGGCGTCGGCAGCGTGCGGTCGAGCGCGAGATAGTCGCCGGTCTCGCAGACCGGGCCGACGACGTCGGCCATGATGGTGGCGGCGCCCTTGGTGGGCTGCGTCACCGGCAGGATGTCGTGATGCGCCTCGTACAGCGTCGGGCGGATGAGGTCGTTCATGGCGGCGTCGATGATGACGAAATTCTTGCCGTCGCCATGCTTCACATAGATCACCTTGGCGACCAGGATGCCGGCATTGCCGACGATCATGCGGCCCGGCTCGAACATCAGCGTGCAGCCGAGATTGTGGCTGACGCGCTTGACCATGGCGGCGTAGGCCGCCGGCGCCGGCGGCGCCTCGCGGTCCATGTAATAGGGAATGCCGAGGCCGCCGCCGAAATCGACATGGGAGATGTTGTGGCCGTCGGCGCGCAGCGTCTGCACGAATTCGGAGAGGATGCGGAAGGCGGTCTCCATGCCGGAGAGGTCAGTGATCTGGCTGCCGATGTGCACGTCGGTGCCCGTCACCTCGATGCCCGGGAGTTTCGCGGCACGGGCATAGACCTCGCGGGCATGCACGATCGGAATGCCGAACTTGTTCTCGGACTTGCCGGTCGAGATCTTGGCGTGGGTGCCGGCGTCGACATCGGGGTTGACGCGCAGCGAGACGCGCGCGGTCTTGCCCGTCTCGGTCGCCAGGCGCGACAGCAGCTCGAGCTCGGGCTCGGATTCGACGTTGAGGCAGAGGATGTCGGCGGCGAGCGCGGCGCGCAGCTCTTGTTCGGTCTTGCCGACGCCGGAGAACAGGATCTTGTTCGGCGGAATACCCGCGGCCAGCGCGCGCTTCAACTCACCGCCGGAGACCACGTCGGCGCCGGCGCCGAGCTTGGCGAGCGTGCGCAGCACCGACTGGTTCGAGTTCGCCTTCATGGCGTAGCAGACCAGCACCTTCTCGCCGGCGAAGGCATCGGTGAAGACGCGATAGTGCCGCTCCAGCGTCGCGGTCGAATAGCAATAGAACGGCGTGCCGACGGTTGCGGCCAGCTCGGACAGGTTCACCGCCTCGGCGTGCAGCACGCCGTTGCGATAGTCGAAATGGTTCATGACGCAGGCTCGGTTGTCCCGGCTTATTTCTTGCCGGGAGGTTCGTCCAACAGCGGGTCGAGAATAAACGGTTTTTTCCTACCCTTGGCCGCCGCCGGTGCGGCATCCGCTCCGGAGGTTGGGTCGAAAAGGCTCGGCGTCTTCTGGGCTGCGGTCTCGGTGTCGGTCGGAGCTGCGACGTTGCCCGTTGGCGCGTTGGAGGCGGTCGGCGGCAAATCCAGCGGACCCTTGCGGCCGCAGCCGGCAAGCGCGAGCGCCGTCAGGCTCAAGACAATGATGGCCCACCCCGAGCCGGCCGGGCGAAACTTTGACGTCACGACGAAATTCCCCACTACGCGGGGCGCACCATACAGAGATTGGCGCGCTCTGGCGAGAGCCGGATGACCATGAAACATAAGCGAAATTTTGCTCCTCAGCCCAATTTTCGCTCTTTTTCCAGCCGCTTCGCCCAGGCCTTGGCCTGCGACGCCACGTTCTTCGGCGCGGTGCCGCCGTAGCTCGTGCGGCTCTTCACCGATGATTCGACCGAGAGCACGCCGAGCACGTCCTTGGTGATCTTGGGCTCGATCGCCTGCATCTCCTTGAGCGGCAGCTCGTGCAGGGGGACGCCACCCTCGGCGGCCTTGGCGACGATGCGGCCGGTGACGTGATGGGCCTCGCGGAACGGCATTTTCAGCGTCCGCACCAGCCAGTCGGCGAGATCGGTCGCGGTGGAATAGCCCTCGCCTGCAGCAAGCTTCATCTTGGCTTCGTCAGGCACGAGATCGCGAACCATGCCGGTCATGGCGCGGATCGCCAGCGACAGCGCGGCAAAGCCCTCCATGGCGCCCTGCTTGTCCTCCTGCATGTCCTTTTGATAGGCGAGCGGCAGGCCCTTCATCACGATCAACAGGCCGTTGAGCGCGCCGATGACGCGGCCGGTCTTGGCGCGCACCAGTTCGGCGGCATCCGGATTGCGCTTCTGCGGCATGATGGAGGAGCCGGTGGTGAACTTGTCGCTCAGCCGGATCATGCCGACCAGCGGCGAGGTCCAGATCACGATCTCCTCGGCAAAGCGCGACATGTGCACGGCGCAGATCGAAGCCGCCGATAATGCCTCCAGCACGAAGTCGCGGTCGGAGACGGCATCGAGCGAGTTCGCCATCGGACGGTCGAAGAGAAGCGCCTTCGCGGTGGCGTGACGGTCGATCGGGAACGAGGTGCCGGCCAGCGCGGCGGCGCCGAGCGGGGATTCATTCAGCCGCTTGCGCGCATCCTGGAAGCGGCCGCGATCGCGCGCGGCCATCTCGACATAGGCGAGCAGATGATGGCCGAAGGTCACGGGCTGAGCGGTCTGCAGATGGGTGAAACCGGGCATCACGGTTGCGGCATGCTCCAGCGCGCGATTGACCAGCGCGGCCTGGAACGCGGCGAGCGCCGCGTCGGTTTCGTCGATGATGTCACGGACGTAGAGACGGAAATCGGTCGCGACCTGGTCATTGCGCGAGCGCGCGGTGTGCAGGCGGCCGGCGGCGGGACCGATCAGCTCGGTCAAGCGGCTCTCGACATTCATATGGATGTCCTCGAGCGCGCGCTTGAACTCGAAGCCGCCCTTGCCGATCTCTGACAAAATCGTGTCTAGACCCTTGCCGATATTTTTCGCATCAGAACCCGTGATGATGCCCTTCGCGGCAAGCATCGCAGCGTGGGCCTTGGACGCGGCAATGTCCTGGGCGAAGAGGTGACGATCGACGTCGATGGAGACGTTGATCTCTTCCATGATCTCGTCGGGACGTTCCGAGAACCGGCCGCCCCACATCTTGTTGCTCATGATCCCCTACTCACGCCTTGATTTGCCGCACGTTTGCTGGCCGCCGCCAGCCGTATTAAGAGGCCCCTGATAGCCATATCTGCGACCGGATGACAAACGATATGCTCGACAAGACGCCCTCCGCCACGCGCCGGGTCCCCCTCGTCATCGCCACCGTGGCGGTCGTAGGGCTGGCCGGCTTCGCCGCGCTGTACGGACTGGGCCTGAGCCGGGCCCCATCAGGCGATCCGGCCTGCCGGGCGGCGGTGGCTACGGCGCAGAAGATCGCCCCGCTGGCCCATGGCGAGGTGGCGGCGCTGACCATGGCGAGCGCGCCGCTGAAGCTGCCCGACCTCGCCTTCGAGGATGCCGACGGCAAGCCGAAAAAGCTGTCCGATTTCCGCGGCAAGACGCTGCTGGTGAACCTCTGGGCCACCTGGTGCGTGCCATGCCGGAAGGAAATGCCGGCGCTGGACGAGCTCCAGGGCAAGCTGTCGGGCCCGAATTTCGAGGTGGTGGCGATCAATATCGACACTCGCGACCCCGAGAAGCCGAAGACCTTCCTGAAAGAGGCCAATCTGGCCCGGCTCAGCTATTTCAGCGATCAGAAAGCCAAGGTTTTTCAGGATCTTAAGGCGATAGGCCGGGCGCTCGGCATGCCCACCTCGGTGCTGGTCGATCCGCAAGGCTGCGAGATTGCGACGATCGCGGGGCCGGCGGAATGGGCGAGCGAGGACGCGCTCAAGTTGATCCGGGCGGCGACGGGCAAGGCCGCCGCAGCGCTCTAGGATTTTCAGGCGGTGATGTTGAGGTTGCCGCCGACGCCGGCACCGACATTGGCCAGCGACGGCTGACCCGCACCGAGCAGCGTCAAGACGGTGGATTTCTCCATATCCGCGTTCTGCTTGGTCAGCGTCGCCGCAATATTCGACTGCAACGCGCCTTGCTGAGCGGCCAGCATGGTGCTGACCATTGCCATCATGTCCATTACGCGAACCCTCTTACCGGCTGCAGCCTAGGCGCGAGGGGTTAACGCGACATGAATCGACATAGGATAGGTGCCGTAGGGTGGGCAAAGGCGCACTTGCGCCGTGCCCACCACCTCACCAGGGTCGCGAAAAATGCGTGGGCACGCTTCGCTTTGCCCACCCTACGGCACCGCCGCCTTAGCGCGTCGGAACCGGCTTGGCGCCGCGGTAGTCGTAGAAGCCGCGCTGGGTCTTGCGACCGAGCCAGCCGGCCTCGACGTATTTCACTAGCAGCGGGCACGGGCGGTACTTGGAATCGGCCAGCCCCTCATGCAGCACCTGCATGATCGAGAGGCAGGTATCCAGGCCGATGAAATCGGCCAGCTCCAGCGGGCCCATCGGATGGTGCGCGCCAAGCTTCATGGCCGCGTCGATCGCCTCGACATTTCCGACGCCTTCATACAGCGTGTAGATCGCCTCGTTGATCATCGGCAGCAGGATGCGGTTGACGATGAAGGCCGGGAAATCCTCGGACACCGCGACCTGCTTGCCGAGCTTGGCGACGAATTCCTTGGACGCCTCGAAGGTCTGGTCGTCGGTGGCGATGCCGCGGATCAGCTCCACCAGCTCCATCAGCGGCACCGGATTCATGAAGTGAATGCCGATGAAGCGCTCGGGCCGGTCGGTGGCGGCGGCAAGCCGGGTGATCGAGATCGAGGACGTATCGGAGGCGACGATCGCCTCGGGCTTCAACACGGCGCAGAGCTCGTGGAAGATCTTGCGCTTGACCTCTTCCTTCTCGACCGCGGTCTCTATCACGAGGTCGCAATCGGCGAGGTCGTCCAGCTTCTCGGCGGACGTGATGCGCGCCATCGCCTTGGCCTTGTCGTCCTCGGAGACGGCCTTCTTGGAGACCTGGCGCGCCAGATTACCGTTGATGGTGGCCATGCCCGACTTGAGGCGATCAACCGAAACGTCGTTGAGCACCACGTCGAAACCGGCCAGCGCCGCAACATGCGCGATGCCATTGCCCATCTGACCCGCGCCGATCACGCCGACCTTCTTGATCACTGCCGCCATCTTGTCATCCACCGGAACGGCGCGCGACGAGCGCGCCTGCCTATCCCCCAGAGCCGGGAGGTCTGATTTGATCAGAACCTTGATTTAATCAGAACCCGGGCTCGAAACCTAGATTGGATCGCTTCGAAGGCGTGCCCCACGCCAAAGAAAACGCTTCAGAAATGAAACACCGGCCGGAGTTTATGCCTCCGGCCGGTGTTTTTGGCGTCTTTTACTTGCCGAGCTTGCCGAGTTCGGCCGTCAGCTCCGGAACCGCCTGGTAGAGATCGGCGACCAGGCCGTAATCGGCAACCTGGAAGATCGGCGCGTCCTCGTCCTTGTTGATCGCGACGATCACCTTGGAGTCCTTCATGCCGGCCAGATGCTGGATGGCGCCGGAAATGCCGACGGCGACATAGAGCTCGGGCGCCACCACCTTGCCGGTCTGGCCGACCTGCCAGTCGTTCGGGGCGTAGCCGGCGTCCACCGCCGCGCGCGAGGCACCGACACCGGCCCCAAGCTTGTCAGCGAGCGGCTCGATGTACTTGGCAAAATTCTCGCGGCTCTGCATGGCGCGGCCACCGGAGACGATGATCTTGGCCGAGGTCAGCTCGGGACGGTCGCTCTTGGCGACCTCCTCGCCGATGAAGGACGACAGGGCCGGATCGGCCGCCGCCGCGACGGTCTCGACCGCCGCGCTGCCGCCCTCGCCGGCTGCGGCGAAGGTCGAGGTCCGCACCGTGATGACCTTCTTGGCGTCCTTGGACTTCACCGTCTGGATGGCGTTACCGGCATAGATCGGACGCTCATAGGTGTCGGGGGCGACCACCTTGATGATCTCCGAGACCTGCATGACGTCGAGCAGGGCGGCGACGCGCGGCATCACGTTCTTGAAGCGCGAGGTCGCGGGCGCGACGATCGCATCGTAGCCGGAGGCCAGCGAGACGATCAGCGCGGCCAGCGGCTCGGCGAGATCGTGGGCGTAGAGCTCGCCGTCGGCGAGCAGCACCTTCTTGACGCCGGCAAGCTTGGCAGCGGCATCCGCCGCGGCCTTGGCGTTCTGGCCGGCAACGAGGACCTCGACGTCCGCGCCGAGCGCGGCGGCCGCGGTCAGGGCCTTGTTGGTCGCATCCTTGAGCGACGCATTGTCGTGTTCGGCAATCAGCAGCGTCGTCATCAGAGCACCCCGGCTTCGTTCTTGAGTTTCGACACCAGCTCGGCGACGTCCTTGACCTTGACGCCCGCCTTGCGGCCGGCCGGCTCCGTCGTCTTGACGACCTCGAGACGCGGAGCGACGTCGACGCCGTAATCGGCGACGGTCTTGTCGGCGATCGGCTTCTTCTTGGCCTTCATGATGTTCGGCAGCGAGGCATAGCGCGGCTCGTTGAGACGCAGATCGGTGGTGACGATCGTCGGTCCCTTCAGCTTCACGGTCTGGAGACCGCCATCGACTTCGCGCGTGACCTTGAAGTCAGAACCTTCGACCTCGAGCTTCGAAGCGAACGTCGCCTGCGACCAGCCGAGCAACGCAGCCAGCATCTGGCCGGTCTGGTTGCTGTCGTCGTCGATCGCCTGCTTGCCGAGAATGATCAGGCCGGGCTGCTCTTCTTCCGCAACCTTCTTCAGGATCTTGGCGACCGCGAGCGGTTCGACCGTGCCCTCGGCCTTCACCAGGATGCCGCGATCGGCGCCCATGGCAAGACCCGTGCGGATCGTCTCCGACGCCTGCGCAGGTCCAATGGAAACCACCACGACTTCGGTCGCCTTGCCGGCTTCCTTCAGGCGCAGTGCTTCCTCAACCGCGATTTCGTCGAACGGGTTCATCGACATCTTGACGTTGGCGAGTTCAACGCCCGATCCATCGCCCTTGACGCGGACCTTGACGTTGTAATCGACCACCCGCTTTACCGGCACTAAGACCTTCATCGATCCTCTTTCACTCAATTTGGGAGGGGGGTTATCAACTGGCGCGGAACCTAAAGGCCTGATCTGCCCCGGTCAACGCGCGAACGAGTCTAATTTCGGCCTTCTGAAATGCAGAGGGCACGGTAGGTCAGCGGTTCTGGCCCGGAACCCAAAGCACGTCGCCGGCGCCATTCCCGTTGGCGGCCCGGCTGGCCACGAACAGGAAGTCCGACAGGCGATTCATATATTGGATGCCAGCCGCGCTGACCTGCTCCCCGGGTTGCGCCGCCAGTTCCACGATCACCCGTTCCGCCCTGCGGCATATCGTGCGCGCCACGTGGAGATAGGCCGCAGTCGGCGTGCCGCCGGGAAGCACGAAGGAGGTCAGCGGCGCGAGCTTGTCGTTGAGCGCGTCGATGTCGCGCTCGAGCCGCTCGACCTGGCTCGCCACCACCCGCAGCCGCTCCGCCTTGCCCTCACGCTCGGGCACCGCGAGGTCGGCGCCGAGATCGAACAGGTCGTTCTGGATGCGGCCGAGCATCACGTCGAGCTCGGGCATGTCCGCGGTGTGGAGCCTGACCACGCCGATCGCGGCGTTGGTCTCGTCGACGGTGCCATAGGCCTCGATGCGCAGATCGTATTTCGGACGCCGCTCGCCGGTTCCGAGCGCTGTCGTGCCGTCGTCACCGGTCTTGGTGTAGATGCGATTCAGTACGACCATAGGAGACTCTTAATTTTGGGGCATGATCCTGTCGGAAAACCGCTTCACACTTTTCCGGATCATGCCCTAACGCCCCATCGCCCAGACCGCGAGCATCGCGATGATGATCGCCACGAATTGCAGCAGCACGCGCCAGCGCATCAGCTTCTGCGAAATGTTGGGCGAGCCGCCGCGCATCATGTTGATGAGCCCGAGCAGCAGCACCAACGCCACGGCGCCGGCTGCCGCCGGCAGGATGAAAGTCGTCAGGAGAGATGCCATTGGGGGGTGATAACACCGTGCGCGCCGGTCCGCCATGGTGCCGCGGCAGCCTCCGGCGTCATTCCGGGGCGATGCGAAGCGTCGAGCCCGGAATGACAGCGAGACGCTTCGCGAACTGGCTTTTGGGGCAAGAATATCAGATGGTATTGCGATGATTTCCGATTTGCGCCCATTGCCTATTCTCCTGACCTCTCCCTACGTGCGGGGAGAGCGGGCAGCGGTGTAGGTGCCATTTGAAAGCCATCCGCTACATTTACTGCGTCTTGGAGGATGCGTTCTACACGTTCCTGGCCGACGACGGCTGGGCGATCGCGAGCCATATCGCGCTGTCGACGTTGATGGCGCTGTTCCCGTTCCTGATCGTGCTGACCTCGCTCGCGGGCTTCTTCGGCTCCAAGGAACTCGCCGACCAGGCCGCCAGCCTGATGCTGCAGATCTGGCCCAAGCAGGTCGCCGATTCGATCTCGGGCGAGGTGCATGACGTGCTGACCACGACCCGCACCGGCATTCTGACCATCGGCGCGGCGCTGTCGGTCTATTTCGCCTCCAACGGCGTCGAGGCCCTCCGGGTCGCACTCAACCGCGCCTATGCGGTGGTGGAGATGCGGCGCTGGTACTGGCTGCGGCTGGAATCGATTGTCTACACGCTGATTGCTGCCTTCACCGCGCTCGCCATGGCGTTCCTGATCGTGCTCGGTCCGCTCCTGATCGAGGCGGCGCGGCGCCACATCCCGCTGTTCGTCGAATCCAACGAGAGCATCCTGACCTGGCTGCGCTACGGCATCACCATCGGTGCGCTGGTGGTGGCGCTGATCATCCTGCATGCTTGGCTGCCGGCTGGACGGCGGGGCTTCTTCCAGATCCTTCCCGGCATCGTCTTCACCATCGTGGCGTCGCTGATATCAGGCATCGTGTTCGGGCAATATCTGGCGCGCTTCGCCAACAATTACGTGACCATGTATGCGGGGCTCGCCTCGGTCATCATCGCGCTGGTGTTCCTGTATTTCATCGCCGCGATCTTCGTTTACGGCGGCGAGCTCAACGCCGCGATCATCAAGTCGCGGCTTCCTCACGGCGTGTCGCTTCAAGCAGCGCAGTCGCTAGCGCCCGCGGAGACACAGGCTTGACCAGGAAGGCGTCGGCACCGGCCTCGCGCGAGGCCGCCTCGTCCTCGCCGCGGCCGGACACCCCGATGATCGGGATCTGAGCCAGCGGGGCCTCCATGGTGCGGATCCGCCTGATGGCCTCGACGCCGTCGATGCCCGGCAGCACCATATCCATCAGCACCGCATCGAACGCGCCTTGCGCCAGCCGGCCGACGGCGTCCTCGCCGCGCCCGATGAACTCGGCATGATGGCCGAGCTCGGTCAGAATCGTGTTGAGCACGACGCGGCCGAACGGATTGTCCTCGACGCTGAGGACGCGCAGCGCCGCGGCCACATCCGCCTCGGTTTCGCCCTTCGCCTTGCGGGATTTGCGCGGTCCGGCCGCATCGAGCGACACCGTCAGCGTGAAGGTAGCACCACCGCCCCGACGTGGGGCGACGGTGATGTCGCCCCCCATCGCGCGCGCCAATTGCTTGACCGAGGACAGGCCCAAGCCAGCGCCGCCGAAGCGCGAGGCGATGGTGACATTGGCCTGGGTGAACGGGCGGAACAGCCGCTTGATCTCGGCCATGGTCAGACCGATGCCGCTGTCGGACACCGCGAAGGCGACGCCGACCCTGCCCTTATCTTTTGACTTGCCCTTCGTTTTGCCTTTGGCAGGACGCCAGGGAGCGACCTCGAGTGCCACGCCGCCCTGGTCGGTGAACTTCACGGCATTGTCGATCAGGTTCTCGAGCGCGGCGCGCAGGCGGACGGGATCGCCGACCACGAGGCCGGGGAGCTTGTCGGAGATCCCGACCTGGGCCTGGAGACCCTTGGCAGCGGCGCGGCCGGCCAGCGAATCCCCGGCGCTGCGGGCGAGCGTGCGCAGATCGAACAGGTCCTGCCGCAGCGTCCCTCCGCCCTTGCCGGTCCCCTTGCCGGTTCGTGCGGCATCCACGAACAGCGTGGCAAGGCTCGCCAGATGCTCGGCGCCGGCCTTGATGGTGTCGGCCCAGCGCCGTTCCCGCTCGCCGAGATCGGAGGTCGCGAGCAGGTCGCTGATCGCCAGAATGCCGGTCAGGGGGGTGCGGACCTCATGGGCAAAGGCGGCGAGCGCCGCCTGGACCACGTCCGGGGCGACCGCCTTGGTGCTGCGCTTGCGCAACCCGCCGGCCGTCCCGGACCGCTTCCGAGGCGGTCGCCTGGACGTCCGCGTGGTGCGCGCTGGGCGCGTTTTCGCCGCCATAAATCCCCTTCGAAGTGTCCCCTTCGAACCCCGGGCTGTCGGCCAAGCATGGCACGGCGGAACCCCCGGAGTCACGGCGGCGTTTGGCTAACCCCCAGAGAAACTTAATCTAATCCCACCAGCTGACGGATGCCGGCAGGCGTGATGCCGGCCGCGCGCAAGGCGCGCAGACCGGTCGAGCGGTTCGATTTCGACAGCTTCCGCCCCTCGCCGTCGCCAATCAGCCGGTGATGGCGGTAGGCGGGTTCGGGCAGGCCGAGCAGGACCTGGAGCAGGCGGTGGACGGCGGTGGCGTGAAACAGGTCCTGGCCACGCACGATCTCGCTGACGTCCTGGAGCGCGTCATCGACGACGACGGACAGGTGGTAGCTGGTCGGCGTCTCCTTGCGCGCCAGGATGACGTCACCCCAGGCCTCGGGCCGCGCCGGGACCGTGCCGCGCTCGCCATCAGGCCCCTCGCCCAGCTCATTCCAGGTCAGGCCGGCGACGCGCCGACAGGCGGCCGCCATGTCGAGCCGCAGCGCGTAGGGCACGCCGCTGTCGATCAGGCGCGCCCGCGCGTCGGCAGGCAGCGATTTGGACTCGCCGGGATAAAGCGGCGCGCCGTCGGGATCACGCGGCCACGGGCCATCCGCCTCGCGCGCCGAGACGAGCTTTGCGATCTCAGCGCGGCTTTCGAAGGCGGGATAGATGAGCCCAAGCGCCGACAGCTTGTCCAGCGCCGCGCGATAATCAGCGAGATGCTCCGACTGCCGCCGCACCGGCGTCTCCCAATTAATTCCGAGCCAGGCCAGATCCTCATAGATCGCCGCCTCGAATTCCGGCCGGCAGCGCGTCGCATCGATGTCCTCGATCCGCAGCAACAAGCGGCCGCCGGTCTCGCGCGCGCGGTCGAAATTCAGCAGTGCGGAATAGGCGTGGCCGAGATGGAGGTGGCCGTTCGGGCTCGGGGCGAATCGGAAAACGGGTGGTGCCATCATATCAAACTCGTCATGGCCGGGCTCAGCCCGGCCATCCATCTTCCAAGGACTCTGTTACGATAGGAGATGGATGCGCGGGTCAAGCCCGCGCATGACGTCGAAGAAAGCTTGCCAATCGCATGACCATCCATCTCGAAACCCAATCCGATCTCGAAGAGGCCGTCCAAGCGCTGATCAAGCGCGACCCGCGCCTCAAACCCGTATTCGAGATCGCGGGCATGCCGGCGTTGCGGCGGCGCGAGCCGGGTTTTGCGGGCCTTGCCCACATCGTCTGCGGCCAGCAGCTCTCGACCGCGAGCGCCGCGGCGATCTGGGGACGGTTGTCGGCGGCCTTCGATCCGTTCGACCATGACGCGGTGCGCCGCGCCCGCACTGACCGGTTGGGGCGGCTCGGCCTGTCGGCCGCCAAGATCAAGACGCTGAAGCATCTTGCACGCGAGATCGGCGCGCAGCGGCTGAACCTCGACGTGCTCGCCGAGGAAGACGCCGACGCCGCGCATCACACGCTGATCGCGCTGCCCGGTATCGGCCCCTGGACCGCGGACGTCTATTTGTTGTTCTGCCTCGGCCATGGCGATGCCTGGCCCGCCGGCGACCTCGCCGTGCAGGAGGCCATCCGCGTCGGGCTCGGCCTTCAGGCACGGCCGACGGAAAAGCAGATGGCGCCGCTCGCCGAGCCCTGGCGTCCCCTGCGCGGCGCGGCGGCGCATTTGTGGTGGAGCTATTATCGCGCGGTGAAGAAGCGCGAGGGCGTGCTCGCCGGCTCGGCCTAAAGAAACCGCTGCACACTTTTCCGGATCATGCCTAGCCCCGCAGCCTCGCGCGGTCGGCCCGGGCGCATTCGGCGACGAAATCCACGACGGCGCGCACCGCCGGAAGCTCGACGAGGTCGGGATGGGCAAGCAGCCACAGGTCCGCCACGCTGGCGAGCTTTTGCGGGGCGACGCGCACGAGGTCGGGATAGCTTTCCGCGACGAAGCAGGAGAGCGCCGAGATCCCAATCCCGGCGCGGACCGCTGCCAGCATGTCGCCCTGGGAAGAGCAGCGCATCACCACCCTGGCCTGCCGGGTGACGACGTCGCTCCAGCGCGCAAGCTGCGCGTTGGACGTCTGGTCGGCGAAGCCGACGACGCTATGCTCCTTCCACTCGCCGCGCCGTTCGGGCAAGGATCGCCCCGCGGCATAATCGCGCGAGGCATAGAATCCGGTCCCAAGGCGGCCGATCTTGCGGCCGACCAGGTTTTCCTCGCCGCTGTCGAAAGGCCTCAGCACCACGTCCGCCTCACGCCGGCGCACACTCGCCGGAAACGGGTGGGTGATGATCTCGAGCTGGACATGGTCATGCGCACGCAGAAAGGCAGGCAGGCGCGGCATCAGCCAATGCGAGGCCAGCGTCGCGCCGATCGAAAGCTTGACGATGCCGCGTGCCTTGTGTCCTCCGGCCGCGACCGCGGTCTCGGCCCGCAGCGCCGCCGCCGCCATGGCCTCGGCGTGCTCGCGCAATGTCCGTCCGTCCGCGGTCAGTGCCAGGCCGTCGGCGGCGCGCGCCACCAGTCTGGTGCCGAGCTGAGCTTCCAGCGCCGCGATCTCGCGGCTGACGGTGGGATGGCTGGTGCGGAGCCGGCGGGCGGCGGCGGTGAAGCTTCCGGTATCGGCGACCGCGACGAAGGTCTTGCAGAGATCCCAGTCCAATCGGCACCCCCGTTCATATCTGAATGGCTACTCGTACATTATTGAACGACCGGAGCGCGCCGTCCAACCTTATAGTGGGATCAAATCCGCAACACGGGCGGCAATCGCCCGCGCGACAATCAACAGGGAAACGCCTCGTCATCCGCCCGCCGGCGGGGCCGCGTTTCCAGGGAGGACATGATGGCGCTGCCCGCTCTCTTGAAGGATTCGCTCGCGCTGCCCGTGGTGGGCTCGCCGCTCTTCATCGTCTCCGGACCAGAGCTGGTGATCGCCCAGTGCAAGGCGGGCGTCGTCGGCTCGTTTCCGGCGCTCAATGCCCGTCCGGTCGAGAAGCTCGACGAGTGGCTGAGCCGCATCGAGGACGAGCTCGGCCAATACAAATCGCTCAATCCGGGCAGGAAGGTCGCGCCCTACGCGGTCAACCAGATCTGCCACGCCTCCAACGACCGCCTGATGAAGGACATGGAGACCTGCGTGAAACATCGCGTCCCCATCATCATCACCTCGCTGCGGCCGCCGGCGGAGATCGTCGAGGCCGCGCATTCCTACGGCGGGCTGGTGTTCCACGACGTCATCAACGTCAAGCATGCGCGGAAAGCGGCTGAGCACGGCGTCGACGGCCTGATCCTGGTCTGCGCGGGCGCCGGCGGGCATGCCGGAACGCTGTCGCCCTTCGCGCTGGTGCGCGAGGTCAAGCAATGGTTCAAGGGCACGATCCTGCTGTCAGGCGCGATCAGCGACGGCTTCGGCATCGCCTCCGCGCTGACGCTGGGCGCCGACCTCGCCTATATCGGCACGCGCTTCATCGCGACCAGGGAAGCCAACGCCGACGAAGCCTACAAGGCCGCGCTGACGCAGCATGCCGCGCACGACATCGTCTACACCAACCTGTTCACCGGCGTGCACGGCAACTATCTCGGCCCCTCCATCGCCGCCGCGGGACTCGATCCGGACAATCTGCCGGTGGCCGACAAGACGAAGATGAATTTCGGCTCCGGCGGCAACACGAAATCAAAGGCCTGGCGCGACATCTGGGGTTCGGGCCAGGGCATCGGCCAGATCACCGACGCGCCGCCCGTGGCCGACCTGGTCGACCGGATGAAGGCGGAGTTCGATCAGGCCCGCCAGGATTTCCTGCTCCGCGCCAGCGCCTGACGTCTCGGATTGACAAGAAAAAACGGGAGGACACCATGAAGCTCGCGGCCGCATTGATCGGCATGTCGTTGCTGACGCTCGGCGCCGCCAGCGCCCACGCCGAGGGCAGCGCCGAGATCCGCATCGGGCAGACCCTGCCCTATAGCGGCCCGGCCTCCGGCTTCGGCGCGATCGGGCGGACACAGGAAGCGTTCTTCGAGAAGATCAATGCCGAAGGCGGCATCAGCGGCCGCAAGGTCAAGTTCATCACGCTGGACGACGCCTATTCGCCGCCGAAGACGGTCGAGCAGACCCGCAAGCTGGTCGAGCAGGACGAGGTGCTGATGATGTTCGGCTCGCTCGGCACCGCCACCAACAGCGCCGTGCAGCGCTATCTCAACGCCAAGAAGGTGCCGCAGCTGTTCGTGCTCTCGGGCGCCACAAAATGGGCCGAGCCGCAGAAGAATCCGTGGACGATGCCGGGGATGGCGGCCTACGAATCCGAGGGCGTGGTCTATGCCAAATACATTCTGCAGACCAAGCCCGACGCCAGGATCGCGATCCTGGCGCAGAACGACGATTTCGGTCGCGACTATGTCGCAGGCTTCAAGCGCGCGCTCGGAGCCAAGGCGGCAGGCATGATCATCGCGGAGCAGACCTACGAGACCAGCGCGCCGACGATCAGCTCGCAGCTCTCGACCCTGAAGGCCTCGGGCGCCAACGTGCTGTTCGGCGTCGTGCTCGGAAAGTTCACCTCGCAGATGGTCAAGGGCGTGGCCGAGATCGGCTGGAAGCCCGAGCTGTTCTTCGTGCCGACCTCGGCTTCGTCGATTTCGTTCCTGGAGCCGGCCGGGCTCGACAACGCCGTCGGCCTGATCTCGTCGAGCAACCAGAAGGATACAATGGACCCGCAATGGGCCAACGATCCCGGCGTGAGGGAGTATTTTGCCTTCATGAAGCAATACATGCCGAACGCCGACCTTTCCAACTCCAACTACGCGGCCGGCTACCACTATGCGACGCTGCTGATGACGGTGCTGAAGGCGTGCAAGGATGATGTCAGCCGCGACAACATCATGCGCCAGGCAGCCTCGCTGAAGGAGGTGAAGCTGCCGCTGCTGCTGCCAGGAATATCGGTTACGACCGGTCCCGACGATTATCTGCCGTTCCAGCAGCTTCAGCTCCGCCGCTTCAACGGCAAGAGCTGGGTCGGCTTCGGCGACGTGCTGGACGATCGCTAGGCTCGCGCGGGAAGGACACGCCATGATCATCAGCGGCGAGCGCCGGATCAGCTATGACGAGATCCAGTCACGCATCAGGCGGGCGGCAAGCGGATTCCGCGCCCTGGGCCTTGCCGAGGCCGCGCCGGTTGCGATGATGCTGCGCAACGACTTCGCCCTGTTCGAGGTGGTTGCTGCCTCTGCCGCCCTCGGCAGCCCGGTGGTGCCGATCAACTGGCACCTCAAGGCCGAGGAGGTCCGCTACATCCTGACCGACAGCGGCGCGAAGATCCTGGTCTGCCACGCCGACCTGCTGCCGCAGATTCGTGACGGCGTGCCGGAGGACGTCCGTCTTCTTGTGGTCCAGACGCCGCCCGAACTGGCGACAACGTTCGCCGTGCCCGCCGCGCTGACGCAAATCCCCGCCGGACTGACCGAATGGGACCGCTGGCGCGACGGCCAAGTGGAAGTTCAGGAACCGCCGCGCCGGGCCGCGGCAATGATCTACACGTCGGGCACGACCGGGATGCCGAAGGGCGTGCGGCGCATGCCGATGCAGCCCGAGCAGGCGGCCGCCTCCGAACGCGTCGGCGCCATCGCATATGGCATCAAGCCGCGGGACAACCAAATCGTGCTGATCAACGGGCCGATGTATCACTCGGCGCCGCATTCCTACGGCATGATGGCGTTCCGCAATGGCTGTACCATCATCCTCCAGCCGCGGTTCGATGCGGAGGAGCTGCTGGCGCTGATCGAGCGTCACCGGGTGACGCACATCCACATGGTCCCCACCATGTTCGTGCGGCTGCTGCGGCTGCCCGAGACCGTCAGGCGCCGCTACGACCTGTCGTCGCTGCGCTTCGTCGTGCACGGCGCTGCGCCCTGCCCGCCCGAGGTGAAGAAGTCGATGATCGATTGGTGGGGGCCGGTCATCAACGAGTATTTCGGCTCGACCGAGACCGGGATCCCGGTGTGGCACTCCGCCGAGGAGGCGCTGAAGAAGCCCGGCACCGTCGGCCGCGCCATCGAAGGCGGCATCGTCAGGATCTTCCGCGACGACGGCAGCCCGTGCAACGCCAACGAGGTCGGCGAAATCTACATGCGTCAGACAGCGGTGCCCGATTTCGATTATCACGGCAAGGCGCAGGCGCGCGCCGAGGCCGGGCGCGACGGCCTCGTCAGTGTCGGCGACGTCGGCTATCTCGACG
Organism: Bradyrhizobium sp. WSM2793; assembly: GCF_000379585.1. NCBI lineage: Bacteria > Pseudomonadati > Pseudomonadota > Alphaproteobacteria > Hyphomicrobiales > Nitrobacteraceae > Bradyrhizobium > Bradyrhizobium sp. WSM2793. The sequence goes on from NZ_KB902769.1 coordinate 142,422, forward strand.
AAGACGGCTATCTGTTTCTGTGCGACCGCAAGCGCGACATGGTGATATCGGGTGGCGTCAACATCTATCCCGCCGAGATCGAGAACGCGCTGATCGGCATGCCCGGCGTGCGCGATTGCGCCGTGTTCGGCATTCCCGACCCTGAATATGGCGAGCGGCTCTGTGCCTGCATCGAGCCCGACACCGGCGAGCAGCTCTCCGCCGCCTCAGTGCAGGCTTTTCTGCGCGAGCGGCTGGCGAACTTCAAGGTGCCGAAGGAGATCCGGTTCCTGGATGCGCTGCCCCGGGAGGCGACCGGAAAGATCTTCAAACGCAAGCTGCGCGATCCCTATTGGACCGGCCGCGGTCCGGACGGCGCTTAAACCTTCACCGGCCGGCGTCCCGCGCACGAGTGGAGGGCCAGGCCATATTCCGCCCGAGCAGGGCTGCATGCCTGCCTCGCTCGGGTCGGCAGCTTTTTGCGGGCGAGGAAACCGTATAGCGTTCGATCTCAGAGGAAACGCCGCGAAAGACGGCCAAGAGGTCGCGCATGCTCGACAAGATCAAGGATCTATCCGCCTGCGCCCAGGCCTGGCTCGATGAATTCGAGCGCGCGCTGGGCAGGCCCGATCTCGCCACGCTGGACCGCCTCTTCCTCGTCGACAGTTTTTGGCGCGACGTGTTGGCGCTGAGCTGGAACCTGCAAACAATCCCCGGCCACGAGACGATTGCGCAAGCGCTGACCGCGCTCGCGCCCAAGGCGGCACCGACCAACTTCAAGATCGCGCCGAACCGCGCGCCGCCGCGCTGGGTGACACGCGCCGGTACCAATAACATCGAAGCGATCTTCGATTTCGAAACCGCGACCGGGCGTGGCAGCGGTATCCTGCGGCTCATTCCCGACAGCGCTGACGGCGACCGCCTGAAGGCCTGGACATTGCTCACCGCGCTCGACGAGCTCAAAGGATTCGAGGAGCAGCTCGGCACGTCGCGACCGCGCGGCCAGGCTTATTCCCGCGATTTCCGCGGGCCGAACTGGCTCGATTTGCGCAACGCCTCGCGCGACTACGCCGATCGCGATCCGACCGTGCTGGTGGTCGGCGGCGGCCAGGCCGGGCTCGCGATCGCAGCACGGCTGAAGCAGCTCAAGGTCGACGCGCTGATCGTCGATCGCGAGATGAGGATCGGCGACAATTGGCGCAAGCGTTATCATGCGCTCACCCTGCACAACCAGGTGCAGGTCAATCACCTGCCCTACATGCCGTTCCCGCCGAACTGGCCGGTCTATATCCCCAAGGACAAGCTCGCCAACTGGTTCGAGGCCTACGTCGATGCCATGGAGCTGAACTTCTGGACCGGCACCGAATTCGCAGGCGGCGCCTATGACGAGGCGAAGGGACGCTGGACAGTCACACTGCGCCGCACCGACGGCAGCAAGCGGACCATGCATCCGCGTCATGTCATCATGGCAACCGGCGTCAGCGGCATCGCCAATATTCCTGATATTCCGACGCTCGACAATTTCAAGGGAACGCTGCTGCATTCCAGCCGCTACGAGGACGGCGAGAGCTGGACCGGCAAGCGCGCGATCGTCATCGGCACCGGCAACAGCGGCCACGACATCGCGCAGGACCTTCATTCCAGCGGCGCCGAAGTGACGCTGGTGCAGCGTTCGCCGACGCTGGTCACCAATATCGAACCCTCAGCACAGCTCGCTTATGCGACTTACAACGAAGGCACGCTCGAGGACAATGATTTGATCGCGGCCTCGATGCCGACGCCACTGGCGAAGAAGACGCACGTCATGCTGACCGAGCAATCGAAGCAGCTCGACAAGGAGCTGCTGGACGGCCTCTCCCACGTCGGCTTCAAGCTCGACTTCGGCGAGGCCGGCACCGGTTGGCAGTTCAAATACCTCACCCGCGGCGGCGGGTATTATTTCAACGTCGGCTGCTCCAACCTGGTCGTCGAGGGCGCGATCAAGCTCAGGCAGTTTGCCGACATCGAGGGCTTCGTCGAGGAGGGCGCACGGATGAAGGACGGCACGCTCCTTCCCGCCGACCTCATTGTGCTCTCGACCGGCTACAAGCCGCAGGAATATCTGGTGCGAAAACTGTTCGGCGAGGCCATCGCCGACCGCGTCGGGCCGATCTGGGGCTTTGGCGATGGTCTTGAGCTGCGCAACATGTACGCGCGCACCAGGCAGCCCGGGCTCTGGTTCATCGCCGGCAGCCTCGCCCAATGCCGGATCAACTCGAAATATCTCGCGCTGCAGATCAAGGCGATCGAGGAAAGGATCTTGGGGCGAATATAGCCGTCATTCCGGGCGCGCGTAGCGCGAGCCCGGAATGACAAGAGGAGAGATCAATGCCAGCCATTCTCGGCAGCGGCGAGCACCGCTACCGCGTTGTCGACAATTTCGCGAAACTGCCCGACGGCTGGCAGCTCACCGACGTCGCCTCCGTCGCGGTCGACAGCAAGGATCGTGTCTACGTCTTCAACCGCGGCGCCCACCCGATGGTGGTGCTCGACCGCGAGGGCAATTTCCTGCGCAGTTGGGGCGAAGGGCTGTTCTCGCGTGCACACGGGCTGCATATCGACGCCGACGACAATCTCTACTGCACCGATGACGGCGACCACACCGTGCGCAAATGCACCACGGACGGCAAGGTGCTGCTGACGATCGGCATCCCCGAGAAACCGGCGCCGTTCATGAGCGGCGAGCCCTTCCACCGCTGCACCCACACGGCGCTGTCGCCGAAGGGCGAGATCTACGTCTCCGACGGCTATGGCAATGCGCGCGTGCACAAGTTCACGCCGGACGGAAAGCTGCTCAAGAGCTGGGGCGAGCCGGGCACGGATCCCGGCCAGTTCAACATCGTGCACAATATTGCCACCGATGCCGATGGCTGGGTCTATGTGGCCGACCGCGAGAACCACCGGGTGCAGGTGTTCAATGGCGAGGGCAAATACGAAACCCAGTGGAACAATTTGCATCGGCCCTGCGCGCTGTGCTGCTGCGGACGGGCCAAGAGCCCGACCTTCGTGATCGGCGAGCTCGGCCCGGGCCTCGCCATCAACCGCAAGGTGCCTAATCTCGGCCCGCGGCTGTCGATCGTGGACGCCAAGGGCAAGCGCATCGCGCGCCTCGGCGGCGAGGAAGGGCCGGGTGTTGCGAGCGGAAAGTTCCTGGCGCCCCACGGCATCGCGCTGGATTCCAGGGGCGACATCTATGTCGGCGAGGTCGGCGTGACCAACTGGGACACCAGCTTTCCCGACGAGGAGATGCCGGCGGCGGTGCGCGCGACGCGGTGCTTGCAGAAGCTGGAGCGGGTACGGGAGTAGCTTCCGCAGCAGACCACCAGCCGCTGGTCACGGCGGTTCCTAGCCAGCCGCGTACCTCCTCCAAAACGCGGCTTTTTGAGCACTTTCGCCACCCCGGCGCCGCATTGCTTGCACCTGAATAAGTCGCTCAACGGGCTTCACAATCCCGTCACGCTGCATGTAGTATGTCAGTACATGCTGCTTCGCAGCGTATATTGGAGGCCGGGAGCGTTACTTGAACGCACATGTCTCGCAAGGCAGTTGGCCGGTGTTGGTGCTGAATGCGGACTTCCGGCCGCTGAGTTACTACCCGCTGTCTCTTTGGTCGTGGCAGGACGCGATCAAGGCGGTGTTCCTCGATCGCGTCAACATCGTCGCACATTACGATCAGGCGGTTCATAGCCCCACGCTGCAAATGCAGCTGCCGAGCGTCGTCTCGCTCAAATCCTTCGTCAAGCCGACCACCCATCCGGCCTTCACCCGGTTCAACGTCTTCCTGCGCGACCGTTTCGCCTGCCAGTATTGCGGCTCGCCCGAAGACTTGACCTTCGATCACATCATCCCGCGCAGCAAAGGCGGCCAGACCACCTGGGAGAACGTGGTCGCGGCATGCTCGCCGTGTAACCTGCGCAAGGGCAATCTCACGCCGGTGCAGGCAAAAATGTTTCCGCGCCAGCACGCCTTCGCCCCGACCGTGCACCAGCTTCACCGCAACGGCCGCCTGTTCCCGCCGAACTATCTGCACGATAGTTGGCTCGACTATCTGTACTGGGATACGGAGCTGGATCCGTAGGGTGTGGTCTCACGCCCCGATCGCATTCCGTGCCACCACGTCGCGATAGAACGCCGCGCTCAACTTCGGCAGCCTTGCCTGGCTCTCGAAATCGACCCGGTAGAGGCCGAAGCGCTTGCCGTAGCCGAAGATCCACTCGAAATTGTCCATCAGGCTCCAGAGGAAGTAGCCGCGGATCGGCACGCCCTCGGCGGTCGCGCGCTGCATCTGGGACAGATAGTTGCGCAGGAACATGATGCGGTCGAGGTCGTAGACCTGGCCGTCGGCAGCGATCTTGTCCTCGGACGAGGTGCCGTTCTCGCTGATATAGATATTCTCGATGCTCCAGATCTTTGCAGCGAGGCGCGGCGCCCAGTAGATCACTTCGGGGCCGATCCGCAGCCATTCCGAATTCATGTGCGGGAACGAGGTGGGGAACGGCAGCACGTGGAAGCCGGGCGCGCGATCGGAAGCCGTGACGTAATACTGCGGCGCGTAAATGTTGAGGCCGACGAAATCGTTCGGCGTGCCGATGATCTTCAGTTGCTCGGCGGTGAATTTCGGCGCATCCGCGCCGGCATAGGCCAAAAAGCCCTCGGTGTATTTGCCCTCCAGCACCACACCGAGGAAGCCGGCGTTGAGCTCGCGCGTCGCGATCTCGGCGGCGTGGATGCTTTCCGGCGTCGCGATCGCCGGCACGCAGGCGGCGATGTTCTCGGCCGGGCCGACGCGGGTGCCGGCGCGGCCGGAGGCGCGGATCGCCTGCACGGCAAGCCCGTGCGCCAAGGCGACGTGATGGCGCGCCTGGTTGAGCTGCGCGGTCGGCAGCTTGAGACCGGGCGCATCGATGCCCCAGCCATAGCCGAAATTCACGAAACGCCCGACCTCGTTCACGGTGAAGATATTCTTCACCCGATCGGTCAGACGCGCGGCGACATGCGCAGCGTAATCGGCAAAAGCCTTCGAGGTGTCGCTGGACGACCAGCTGCCGACGCGGTCCTGGAGCGCCTGCGGCAGGTCCCAATGATAGAGCGTCGCGTAAGGCTCGATGCCGTTCGCGAGCAGCTCGTCGACGAGACGGTCGTAGAAATCGAGCCCCTTGGGGTTGGGCTGGCCAAAACCTTCCGGAAACACGCGCGGCCACGCGATCGAGAAACGGTAGGCCTTGACGCCGAGCGCCTGGATCAGCGCGACGTCCTCCTTGTAGCGGTGATAGTGCTCGTTGGCGCGGTCGCCGGTCGAGCCGTCCTCGATCTTGCCGGGGATGTGGCTGAAAATGTCCCAGATCGACTTTCCGCGACCGTCCTCATCGACCGCGCCTTCGATCTGGTAGGACGAGGTCGCCGTGCCCCACAAAAAATCCTTCGGGAACGGCGTCGGCAGGTGGCGGTCGGTCGATGCGGACTTTTCATTCTCCGCGGCCCGGACACCTGCGGCTACGCCCAGCGCGGCGAGGCCCGTGAGCTTGGCAAAACGGCGCCGCGAGACATCGGCTGGCATCGCTATCTCCGTGCCAGCTCCAGATCGATCTGATAGACGGAAATCCGGTCGATCTCGAACGCGACACTCGCTGGCGATTCCGCATCGACCTGACTGACGCCCGGAAAAAACTTCGACCCGATCGCCAGATTGACGATCATGTACATGGGATCATCGAAGCCGATCGGCACCTTGATGTCGGAGACCGGCCTGCGGTCGATGAAATAGACCAGCCGATCCTCCTGCCACAGCACACCGTAATTGTGGAATACGCTCGAGGCGTCGCCGACCGCGAAATCGAAGCCGCAGGACTGGATCTTCTGGGTCGAGGGGATCCGCCAATGCGTCGTCATCACCAGATCTCCCGGCCGTTCGCCGCGGCCTTCCAGCACGTCGACCTCCGGCGGCCAGCCGCCGTCGTCCGCCAGCATCCAGAACGCCGGCCACACTGCGTGACCGACCGGCACCTTGGCGCGAATTTCGAAATAGCCGTGCTTCTGGGCGAATGTGCCCTGGGTCGTCAGGATGCCCGAGATGTACTCATTGTTGAACAGCACCGGCTTCAATTCCGGCGGGGTGCGGCTGGCGATGATCGATAGCACGCCGTCCTTCACCCTGAACGGATCGAGCCCGAGCGGCGCGGCCGCGCGGCCCGCATAGCGCGGGTCGACGTAGATCTGCTGCTCGCCATTGGCGCTGGTCTTGCGCTTGAAGTCGGAGCCGTCGCCGCCCCAATATCGCGCCTCCGGCCACGCCGCGCCGCCGGCATAATGCGGGACCCAACGTCCCGTCGACAGCGGATGCTCGTCGAAATCCTCGCTGAAAGTCCGGCGCAGCGGCAGGAACACCAGCGAAGCCGGATTGACCGTATCGAGCCGGCGACACGCGATGGTGGAAGGATCGGTCGTGACCTGCAGCGACATGCTCGCCGGCGCGCCATCGGGCTCATCCTGCGCCATACAAGGCGCGGGCAGCACGCCGAGGCCGATCGCAACCAGAGTGCCCCTCGTCCAACGGTCGATCATCACCGCACTCGAAGCTGCCACGACATGCGCAGAGGTTAGCTTATCCGTCTTCGCAGGGGCAACCGCGGCATCCAGCGCCGGCGGGCGATTTGAAAACCATTTCTCGCCTCCGCTCCGGGGCCATCGGGCGCTGGGAACCCGAAGCGCCCACGCCCGTTCAGAGTCAACGCCATGCGCTCGCATGCACGTTCCATCGAGCGCGTTTGTCCGCTGCAAGATGAGACAAGGGAAGACCCATGGCCGCAACCGAGAGTGATCATGTCTACAAGATCCTGGACCTCGTCGGATCGTCCGAAACCTCGATCGAGGACGCGATCAAGAACGCGATCAGCCGCGCCTCCAAGACCATCCGCGAGATGAAATGGTTCGAGGTGGTGCAGACGCGCGGCCACATCGAGAACGGCGCCGTGCGCCATTATCAGGTGACGCTGCGCGTCGGTTTCACGCTGGAGGGATGACGCGGCGGGCAGCAGACGGAACTGTCGCACTGCGGTAGCGTGGCTCCGCCGACGAGCCCTGGCGACATCGGCAATCCGTCCGGTTGATTACGGACCCCGCACAATCATCGCGGATTTTGCAATAGGCCGTTAAGGCGAAAGTGAGAGGTTTGCCCCAATTTGGAGCAAGCCCGATGGTCACCAGCCGCGAACTCGGCAAGGCGCGTCTTCCGCTCTGGGCGGCGGGCTTCGTTGCGCTGATTTGCGTGACGATCCTCGGCTTGAGCGCCTGGCGCGAATGGGAAGCTCGCAATGTCGACCTCAGGAACGCCGAGATCGACGTCGCCAACCTCGCACATTCACTGATCCAGCACGCGGACGATACGTTCGAGCTTGCCGATACGCTCCTGGTCGGGCTGGTCCACCGGCTCGAACTCGACGGAACCGGGCCCGACACCATCACAAAGCTCCAGGCCTATCTGCCGACACGCAAATCATCGGATCGCATTCGCGGCATCTTCGTCTATGACGCGACAGGCCGGTGGCTTGCCACGACCGAGCGCCTCGACTTCTCCAATCTCAACAACAGCGACCGGGAATATTTCCAGCGCCATCGCGCCTCCCCGGCAACGGGCACGCTGATCGGCCCGCCCGTCAAGAGCCGCTCCGGGGGCCAGTGGATCATCACGGCGTCCCGTCGGATCAACGATCACGACGGCGGCTTCGCCGGCGTTGCCCTGCTCACCATCGACGTCAGCTATTTCGTCAAATTCTACGAGCGGTTCGACGTCGGGCCGAACGGCTCGGTATCGCTGCTCAACAATGGCGGCATCATGCTGGCACGCAGCCGAGACGAGAGCGGCGCCTTCGTTGGACGCGACCTGTCCAATGCGCCCTTGTTCAAAAGCTGGCAAAGCCGCCCCGCCGAAGCGGTCTATTATTTCAAGTCGCCGCTCGATGGCGTGCAGCGCCTGAGCTACTACCAGCGCAGCAGCCGCTATCCACTGATGGTGCTGGCGAGCAAGTCCCGGGACGACGTGCTGGCCCCCTGGCGACGCGCCGCCGCCACGCGTATCACCTTCGTCGTCGGCCTCGTCCTGCTGATCGCGGTGATCGGCTCCTACCTGGTCCGTCAGCTTTGGCAGCGGCAGCGCATGGCGCAGGCCCTGGTCGCCAAGGAGGCCAATTTCCGCCTGCTGGCCGAGCAATCCAGCGACATGGTGACCCGGATCGGGCTGGATAACCGGCTGCTCTACGTCTCTCCGTCATGCGTGCGCATCACCGGCTGGACCGCCGAGGAACTGCTGAACTCGTCGGCCCTGGCCGGCATTCACGCCGACGACATGGAACGGGTCGAGCAGGCCATCACGGCACTGAAGAACGGCGAGGCCGAGGAAGCGCGGTTCGTCTATCGCCAGCGTCATCGCGAAAAAGGGGAGATCTGGGCGGAGGCGGCGCTGCACGTGACGGTGGCATCGGACAGCGGCGCGATCGACGGCGTCGTCGCGGTCGTGCGCGACATAACCGAGCAGAAGGATCTTCAGGACAAGCTCGCTTCGCTTGCGAGGACCGACGGCCTCACCGGCCTTGCCAACCGGCGCGCATTCGACGAACGCCTCACTGAGGAATGGGCGCGCGCCCGGCGCGACGGCACGCAGCTTTCGCTCCTGCTGATCGACGTCGATCATTTCAAGAAATTCAACGACCATTACGGGCATCTGGCGGGCGACGGGTGCCTGCGCGCGCTGGGCCGGATCCTGTCCGCCCAGGCCAGGCGCCCCGCCGACCTCGCGGCGCGCTACGGCGGCGAGGAATTCGCCGTGTTGTTGCCGAACACCGGCCCGGATGGCTGCGTGGAGGTCGCAGAAGCGGTCCGCCAGGCGCTGCACGATCTTGCCATGCTGCATGCGCAAAATCCGCCCTCCCGGCTGGTCACGGTAAGCGTCGGCGCCGCAACCGGGGTTCCGTCCCTGACCTCCACGGACTTCAGCACGCTGGTCGCTGCGGCTGACCGTGCGCTCTATGCCGCGAAGGACAGCGGCCGCGATCGGCTGGTGATGTCCGGACAGGTCGTGCCCTGGCCCGCGAAGACCGCGTGACGGGACCCACCTCGACCTCGCTTGCGCACCGATTTCCGAATGGCTACATCCAGACCCGACATTGGCTTGCCGCCGATCTCGAGAAATCAGTTGCATGCGGTCTTCCGCATCGCGAGGGGATGTGGACGGGACTGCGTTGAACGGAAGCACGGCGGCGGACATTCCCGGGCGCGGTCCGGAGGCGCTCGCGCAGTTGCGGGCCATGACGGTCGACATTTGTGAGGTCATTCCGCGCACCGCGGAGGACGACTTCCATGTCACTACGGTGACGAGGATGACCCGCAACGCCCTGCTGATCGACACGCGTGCCACCGACCAGGACTATGACCGCACGCCCGCGCACGTCGCCCGCGGCGTCATGGATCATTTTCAGATCACCCTCTGCGTCGAGGGCGAGATGCAGTTCAGCTCGGGCCGGCGCGAGGTCACGCTGCGGCCCGGCGACATCGTTCTGATCGACATGGCGCAGCCAAACCGGACCGCGCTGCGCGCCGCGGGCAGCCGCACCCATCTGATGTCGATCGTGCTGCAACGCGCGATTTTGGCGCCGCGGCTCGCCCATTCGGATGCGGCGACGGCAACCCTGCTGCCGTCGGATCATCCTCATGCACGCCTGCTCGCTAGCCACTACGCCGCGCTTGCCCTGCCGTCCGAGCCCGGGACGGACACCGCGACCGGCCATGCCGAAGCCACGGTCGAGGCGATCGCCGATCTCGTGGCGGCCGCCGCCGGCGGGACGGCGGAGATCGTCGCGGGCCTCGAGCGCGCCGAGCGGCACCTCTACCTCACGATGATCAAGCGCCGCATCGCGAACAATCTCGAAACCGATGCGCTCACCAGCGAAGAGCTCTGCCGCCACTTCCAGATCTCGCGCGCGACCCTCTACCGGATGTTCGAGGCCGAGGGCGGGCTTGCGCATTATGTGCGGGAGCAGCGGCTCAATCTCGCGTTTCGGCGCTTGATATCGCCATCCACGCAGGACGGCCGCCTGATCGAGCTCGCCGTCGACATGCGCTTCAGCAGCGATTCCACCTTCATCCGCGCGTTCCGTCGCAAGTTCGGCCTGACGCCGGGCGAATTGAGGGAATTGGCCGACACGTGGCTGCGCGAGACCGGAGCGGTGCCGGCCGTCGACACGGTGCTGCATCAACTGGCGCGGCGGCGCGCATCGCAGCCCTAGCCAGCACCTGATTTGTCGCCCGCGTTCCGGCGGGATATGACTCACGCCAGGGCCGGATGTTCGGCCAATGCGCGAGCGTCGCCGTGACTGATGCCATCAAGCTCGTCCTCTTCGACATGGACAATGTCCTCTGCGACTACGACAGGGCGACGCGCGTCGCCTATCTGGCGGAGCTTGCGGGGACCAGCAGCGAAGCCGTCCACAACGCGATCTGGGACAGCGGATTCGAGCTGCTCGGCGACTCCGGCGCACTCGAGGCCGCCGACTATCTGCGAGGTTTTGGCGAACGCATCGGCTATCCCCTCTCGCTCGATGAGTGGGTGGAAGCCCGGCGTCGTTCGATGCAGGCCGATCGCGCGATGCTGGACGTTGCCGGTAGCCTGCGAAACACCGTCGATATTGCCGTCCTGACCAACAATACCACGCTGGTCGCCGACCACATCGATACGCTGCTGCCGGAATTGCGCCCGTTGTTCGGCTCCCGGATCTACACCTCGGCCCAATTCAAGACGGCCAAGCCGGACCCGCACTGCTATCGCCTCTGCCTCTCGGAGCTCGGCGTGAGGCCGCAGACCGCTCTGTTCGTCGACGATCTCGCAGCCAACGTCGCCGGCGCGCGAGAGGCGGGCCTGTTCGCGCATCAGCACACGTCCGTGGAGACATTCAGGCAGGCTTTGTCGGAGCACGGCCTGCTTCTCGGATGAATGTACGTAGGGTGAGCAAAGGCGCGACAGCGCCGTGCCCACGTCTTCAGAATCGTGGGCACGCTTCGCTTTGCCCACCCTACAGGTTCTGAACTCGCTTTCGGAGCCTCAAGCCAGATGACACGCCACGAAGTGGCCGCCCGCCCCTTCCTTCAGCACGGGCGCGCTTTCCGCGCAGCGCGGCTGGGCGATCGGGCAGCGGGTGTGGAAGTGACAGCCCGACGGCGGCTTCATCGGGCTCGGCACGTCGCCCTTGAGGCGGATGCGCTCACGCTTGAGCTTTGGATCGGGCACCGGCACCGCCGACAGCAACGCCCTGGTGTAGGGATGCTGCGGGTTGCGGTAGAGATCGCTTGCTTTCGCCAGCTCGACGATCCGGCCGAGATACATCACCGCGACGCGGTCGGAGATGTGCTCGACCACCGAGAGGTCGTGCGCGACGAAGAGATAGGTGAGGTTCAGCTCGGCCTGGAGGTCTTCCAGCAGATTGATGACCTGGGCCTGGATCGACACGTCGAGCGCCGAGACCGGCTCGTCGCAGACGATCAGCTTCGGCTCGACCGCGAGCGCGCGCGCGATCACGATGCGCTGGCGCTGGCCGCCGGAGAATTCGTGCGGATAGCGCCGCATGTGCTCGGCCTTGAGCCCGACCTTGACCAGCAGGCCCGCGACGCGCTCCTCGCGCTCCTTGGCGGAGGTCGCAAGGTTATGGATGGTGAAGGCCTCGCCGAGGATCGCGCCGACCGTCATGCGCGGATTGAGCGAGGCGAACGGATCCTGGAACACTAGCTGCATGTTGCGGCGCATCGCGCGCAGATCGTTGCCGCCGAGGCTGCGCACGTCCTGGCCGTCGAATGTGACCTCGCCGTCGGTCGGCTCGATCAGGCGCAGCACGCAGCGTCCCGTCGTCGACTTGCCGCAGCCGGATTCACCGACGAGACCGAGCGTCTCGCCGCGATTGACCGAGAACGACACGCCGTCGACCGCATAGACGGTCCCGACCTGGCGCGACAGCAGGCCGCCGAGCACGGGGAAATGCTTCTTCAGATTGGAGACTTGCAGCAAGGGTTCGCTCATGCCGCGCCTCCCAGATTTGTATCGCCGAGATGACAGGCCATGCGATGGCCGGGTGCGATCTCGCGCAGCAGCGGCTCCTTCTCGGTGCAGACGTTCATGGCGAACTTGCAGCGCGGCGCAAAGCGGCAGCCGACCGGCGGATTGATCAGGATCGGCACCGAGCCGCCGATCGCCTCGAGCCGCGTCTTGTGCTCGCTGTCGAGGTCGATGCGCGGGATCGAGCGGATCAACCCTTGCGTATAGGGATGACCTGGATGGCCGAACAGATCGTCGACCGGCGCTTCCTCGACCACCTTGCCGGCATACATCACGACGACGCGCTGCGCGGTTTCGGCGACGACGCCCATGGCATGGGTGATCAGCATCACCGCCATGCCGAAGCGCTCCTTCATGTCCTGGAGCAGGTCCAGGATCTGGGCCTGGATGGTCACGTCGAGCGCAGTGGTGGGCTCGTCGGCGATGATCAGCTTCGGCTTGCAGGCGAGCGCCATCGCGATCATCACGCGCTGGCGCATGCCGCCGGAGAACTGGTGCGGGTAGTTGTGCACCCGGCCCTCGGCGTTGGGGATCTGCACCAGCTTCAGCATCTCGATGGTGCGATCGAGCGCCTGCTTCCTGGTCACGGCCTCGTGGCGGCGCAGGCTTTCGGCGATCTGCTCGCCGACGGTGAGCACCGGGTTGAGCGAGGTCATCGGCTCCTGGAAGATGAAGCCGATCTCCTTGGCCCTGATCTCGTCGAGCTCGTTGCTGGTCAGCGGCACGAGATCGCGCCCCTCGAAGATGATCTGACCCGCCGCGATGCGGCCCGGCGGCATCGCGATCAGCTTCAGGATCGACATCGCGGTGACGGTCTTGCCGCAGCCGGATTCGCCGACCACGCAGAGCGTCTCGCCCCGGTTGATGGAGATGTCGACGCCGTCGACGGCCTGGAGGATGCCGTCGTCCGTGGAGAAGTGGGTCTTCAGTCCCTTGATCTCGAGCAGCGGCGCCATCAGATCACCCGTCGCGCATCGAGCGCGTCACGCAGGCCGTCGCCGATGAAGTTGATGGCGACCACCGCGATGAAGATCGCGCCGCCCGGGAACAGCGCCCAGTGCGGGCCGATGTCGAGAAAGTCCTTGGCATCATACAGCAGCCGACCCCAGGTCGGCGTGTCGGGCGGGAAGCCGAGGCCGAGGAAGGACAGCGTCGATTCCGCGATGATCGCGGCGGCGACGTCGATGGTGCCGGCGATGATCACCGGACCGAGCGCATTGGGCAGGATGTGACGCACCACCTGCCGCACCGGGCTCGCCCCGAGCGCCCGCGCGGCCTCGACGAATTCCTTCTCGCGGATCGACAGGAACTGGGCGCGCACGAGCCGCGCCACCGGCATCCAGCGCAGGCCGCCGATCACGAGCACGATCAGGATGAAGATGCCGCCCTCCGGACCGAACGCGGCCTTCAGACCGTCGCGGAACAGATAGATCAGCAGCAGCAGCAGCGGCAATTGCGGCAGCGACAGGAAGAGGTCGGTCAGCCACATCAACCCGTGGCCGAGCGCACCGCGCGACATGCCGGCGAGCGCGCCGATCAACACACCGACGAAGACCGAGACCAGCATCGCGGCGAGGCCGACCGCGAGCGAGATGCGCCCGCCATAGATCATGCGGGCGAGGATGTCCTGCCCGAGATCGTCGGTGCCGAAGGGATGCGCCGGCGAAGGCCCCTGCATGCCTGCGACGATGTCGATGTCGTCGATCTTGACGCGCCAGATGAAGGGGCCGAGCACCACCGCCAGGATCAGAACGAGCAGCAGGAACGCGCTGACCACGGCAAGCTTGTGGCGGCTGTAGCGCCGCCACGTCTCGCGCCAGGGCGAGTAGACGCGCCGCTCAGCGGAGGGAGATGCGAGGGTCAAGCCAGCCATAAAGCACGTCCGCGATGAGATTGAACAGCACGACCAGACACGCGAAGACGAAGGTGACGGCCATCACCACCGGCGTGTCGTTGGAAAGGATCGAGGAGATCAGCAGCGAGCCGATGCCGGGAATGCGGAAGATCTGCTCGGTGACGATGGCGCCGCCGAACACCGCGGGCATTTGCAGCGCGATCAACGTCACGACCGGAATCATGGCGTTGCGCATGACATGCTTGACGATGACCTTGGCCTGCCCGAGCCCCTTGGCGCGGGCGGTGGTGACATAGTCCAGCCGGATCACGTCCAGCATCGCCGAGCGCACGAAACGCGTCATCGACGCCGCCTGGAACAAGCCGAGCACCGCCACCGGCATGATCGCCTGACGGATCATCTCCAGCACCCAGTGGATGCCGGTGCCCTTGATGTCGGTGGTGTAGACGAACGGCAGCCAGTCCAGCGTGACCGAGAAGATCAGGATGAACAGGATGCCGGTGAAGAACGTCGGCAGCGAGAAGCCGACGAAGGCGAGTGTGTTGGCGATCTGGTCGAACAGCGAATAGGGCTTCGTGGCGGCGTAGACGCCGACCGGAATCGCGATCAGCAGCGCCAGGATCTGCGCCGAGCCGATCACGTAGAGCGTGGCCGGCAGGCGCTGCAGGATGAGCGTGTCGACGTTCATCCGGCTGACGAAGGAGAAGCCCCAGTCGCCGTGCAGCATGGCGTTGAGCCAGTGCAGGTAGCGAAGGTGGATCGGATCGTCGAGGCCGAACTTGGCCCGGAGCGCCGCCTGTACCTCGGGCGGCACGTTCGGGTTGGTCGCCAGCTCGGAAAACGGATCGCCGGGCGCGAGCGCGAGCACGACGAACAGCACGACCGAGATTCCGAGCAGGCTCGGAATCGCGATCATCAGGCGACGCAGGACGTATTGGCTCATGAGGGAAGGCCCCGTCTAGAGTTGGGGGATCATTCCTCGCGGTACCAGTCGAACAGATTGTCGGTTTCGTTGGCCCAGCCGGACACGACCGGGCGCAGATTGTTGGCCGCCGCCTCGACCTTGAGGCGATGCTGCACCGGGATGAACACGGTGTCCTGGTACATCAGGTCGTTGGCCTTGATGTAGAGCGCAGCGCGCTTGACCGGATCCATCTCGCCGTCCGCAGCCTGGATGGTTGCGTCGTACTCCTTGTTGACCCAGCGCGGGAAGTTGGTGCCCTGCCACTTGTTCTCCTTGGTGGCGACGAGGGTCGAGAGGTAGCGACGCATGTGCTGCGACGGATCGGGCTGGCTCAGCGGGATCTGGAACATCTCCATGTCGGCGTAGAACTTGGAATAGGTATCGGGATTGCCGACGTCGGACGAGAAGAACACGGAGGCGACGACCGACTTCAGCTCGACGTCGATGCCCGCCTTCTGGCAGGCCTGCTTGACGATTGCCTGGGTCTTCTGGCGCGGACCATTGATCGAGGTCTGGTAGAGCAGCTTCAGCTTCTTGCCGTCCTTCTCGCGGATGCCGTCGGCGCCCGGCTTCCAGCCGGCCTCGTCGAGGATCTTCGAGGCCTTCTCGATGCTGAACTCCCACGAGGTGTTCTTGGAGACGAACTTTTCGGGACCGTTGAGGAAGTTGGCCGTGGTGCGGCCGGCGCGACCATAGATCGCCTTCTTGACCGACTCGCGATCGATCAGCAGCGAGAGCGCCTTGCGCACCGCCGGATCCGAGAACAGCGGGTGCTTGGTCTTGATTGAGGAGCGTTCGCCATCGACCTCGGTGTTGGGATCGGTGAAGTTCAGCGCGATGAACTCGGTGTCGCCACCGACCGCATAGACGGTCTTGCCCTTGCCGCCCTTCTCCAGACGCAACAGCACGTCGTCCTCGACCTGGATGTTCCAGCCGAAATCGTATTCGCCGGTCTGGATCACCGCGCGCGCGGCCGAGACGGCGTCGCCGCCGCCCTTCATCTCGACCGAGTCGAAATAGGGGCGGTTCGGCATGTGATAATCGGGGTTGAGCACGCCGCGGACGAGGTCGCCCGGCTTGAACTCGACGAACTTGTAGGGGCCGGTACCGACCGGCGAGAGGTTGGTCGGCGCCTCCCGCGATTTGGACCCCATATAGTCCTTGAACAGATGTTTCGGGATAATGGTGTTGGGCGCACCGACGAAGGCGTCGGCCCAGAACGGCGTCGGCTTGTTGAAGAGGATGCGGACCGTGAGGTCATCCACTTTCTCCACCGTGATGTCGCGGAGCGTCGCGATCGTCAGCGCGGAGGTCGCGGGATCCTTGGCGTATTCCCAGTTGAACACGACGTCGTCGGCCGTGAACGGCGCGCCGTCATGCCATTTAACGCCGGGCTTGAGCTTCCAGGTCACCGACTTGCCGTCGGCGGCCAGGCCGCCGTTCTGGATCGAGGGAATTTCGGCGGCTAGAACCAGCTTCATGTTGCCGTCGGGATCCCAACAGGCCAGCGGCTCGTAGAACAAGCGCGCACCGTCCTGGTCCTTGGTGCCGGTGGCGAAATGCGGATTGAGCAAGGTCGGGCCCTGCCACCACAGCAGCTTCAGCGCACCACCGCCGCCACGCTTGGTCGGCTTGTAGGTCGAGGCGCCCTCGGCCATGGCGACGCCGCCGAGCGCGAGGATCTGGTTGGCCAGCGGGGCAGTGAGACCGACCGCGGCCATGCGCGTGATGAAGGCGCGGCGATCCATCCGTCCGTCCTTCACCTGGCCGATCATCGAACGCAGTTCTTTATCCAGCATGGTTGTCCCCCGTCTGGTTCCCATCGTGATGAAGACGGCCGTCAGAGGCGGCCGCCCAATTAGCTGGCAGTAGATGGCACACCGAATGGGGGGCGCGTCAACTGGGACCGTGTGTATGCAAACGGTCTTCTGGCTGTCTGTTGGGCAAAACTGTGTTCTGCAGCCCATCCGTTCGGCAATCCAGCATCAAAACATGCTGGATTGCACGCTGCACTGCGGAAAATTTGTTCGCAGGATCAGACGAAGTGTGGAGGCGAAATTCTACGCGACGGACATGTCGAGCGGCGGCTCGACGTGATCCGGCAGCGGACAGACATACGGCGTCTTGGCCGTTCGCTTCTTCAAGTCGGCCTTGGCCGCCTTGATCAGTTCCGGATCTGTCAGCGCCTTGATGCCGAGACCGGCCATCGCCTTGGCGGCCTGCACCATGGCCTTGTGGGCATGCGGGCTCTTGCCCTGCGCCACCACCTGCCAGGTGTGGAACGGCGTGCCGATTGCAACCGTGGGGGCGTGAACCTGCACGGTCGGCACCACCCAGCTGACGTCGCCGACGTCGGTCGAGCCGACCAGCGGGTTGCGCTTGGCATCGAGCGGCACCAGGAAGTCGGCCAGCGGCCGATCGGTCTGCTCCATGCCGATCGCGTAATAGACCGACGCGATATCCTTGTCGCTCAAGGTCGCGCGAATCTGGCTGGCAAAGCCCTTGTCGGCATCGTCGAAATGCGGCGGTCCGAGCTCTTCCATGACCCGGTGCAGCGCCTGCTCCAGCGGCGTGTTCGGCAGGATGTTGGAGACCGCGGAGATGATCTTCATCTCGACCTTGGTCTCGGTCATCAGCGCCGCGCCCTCGGCGATCTTGCTCACACGTCCGACCAGCTCGTTCATGCCGGGAAGGTCACGGGCGCGGATCGAATAGCGCACCCGCGCATGGGCCTGCACCACGTTCGGCGCAATGCCGCCGGTGTCGAGCAGCGCGTAATGCACCCGCGCATCGCTCGGCATGTGCTCGCGCATGTAGTTCACGCCGACATTCATCAACTCCACCGCATCGAGCGCGGAGCGGCCGAGATGCGGCGAGGCCGCGGCATGCGAGGTGCGACCGGTGAAGATGAAATCCGCGCGCGTGTTGGCGAGCGACGGCGTCACCGCGACCTCCCAGAAGCTGTGCGGATGCCAGGTGATGGCGATGTCGGCGTCCTCGAACGCCCCCGAGCGCACCATGAAGGCCTTTGCTGCGCCGCCTTCTTCAGCCGGGCAGCCATAATAGCGCACGCGACCTGGCACCTTGTTTTCGGCAAGCCAGTCCTTCATCGCGGTCGCGGCGAGCAGCGCGGCGGAACCGAGCAGATTGTGAC
Source organism: Bradyrhizobium sp. WSM2793 (assembly GCF_000379585.1). Taxonomy (NCBI): domain Bacteria; kingdom Pseudomonadati; phylum Pseudomonadota; class Alphaproteobacteria; order Hyphomicrobiales; family Nitrobacteraceae; genus Bradyrhizobium; species Bradyrhizobium sp. WSM2793. Next base: position 160,507 of record NZ_KB902769.1, read on the forward strand.
CACAGCCATGGCCGTGTCCGCCGGCTTCGATCGGACGATGCTCGGCGACACCCGCTTCCTGGCTGAGACCGGGAAGGGCGTCATATTCGCCCATGAATGCGATGACCGGACCGCCCTCGCCCCACTCGCCCATCACTGCGGTCGGAATGCCGGCGACGTTCCCGGTGATGCGGAAACCCTGATGACGCAGCTCGGCGAGATGCTCGGCGGCGGATCGCGCCTCGGTGTAGCACACCTCGGGCATGCCCCAGACCTTGTCGCTGAGGTCGATGAAACGCCCCTTGATCGTGTCGACGCCACGCCAGATGTCGCTGCGGTTGTCCATTGCTTCGGTCCGTGATCCCTTGGTCAAACGAAGCGGCAATGGTTAGCAGCTTCATGGTACGGCGCCTAGCACCTCGCCGGACACCAGCCATGCGGCGCATGCCGGATTGAGGGGTGCCTACCGCTCGTGCACAAGGTGTTTCCGTGCCTTTCAAAGATTTCACGCGGCGCTCTCACGAATAATTGGGAACGAGGCTTTCAAGACGGCCTGCCCCGGCCTAAATTATGCGGGCTTCGCGCGACGCTCTACAGCAATCACGGAGCGATGCACTCAGCCAGGAGAACTCCATGCCCGCTTTGACCGAATGGAGAGTGCCGCCGGCCAATCAGCCGCGTGCGGGCGACTACGGTTTCGATCTCGACCGCGCGCTCGCATCCGTCGTTGGCCTGCACGCCATCGTCCCGCCGGACGCCTTCAGCGCCGAGACGCTGGGCACCGAACGCGCCGGCAACGGCGTCGTGATCGATCACGGACTGGTGCTCACCATCGGCTATCTCATCACCGAGGCGGAATCGGTGTGGCTGCACCTCGGCGATGGGCGGGTGGTCGAAGGCCATGCGCTCGGTTTCGATTCCGAAACCGGCTTCGGCCTGGTGCAAGCCCTCGGTGAGCTCGACGTCGAACCGTTGCCGCTCGGCAGTTCGGCGGAAGCCGGGATCGGCGACCGCGTCGTGGTCGGCGGCGCCGGCGGCCGCACGCGCTCGGTCGCCAGCCAGATCGTGGCCAAGCAGGAGTTCGCCGGCTATTGGGAATATCTGCTGGACGAAGCCGTCTTCACCTATCCCGCGCATCCGAACTGGGGCGGCACGGCGCTGCTCAACGAGCGCGGCGAGCTGATCGGCATCGGCTCGCTTCAGCTGGAGCGCGAGCGCGACGGCAAGGCCGAGCATGTCAACATGGTCGTGCCGATCGACCTCTTGAAGCCGGTCCTGGACGATCTGCGCAAGTTCGGTCGCGTCAACAAGCCGGCGCGACCCTGGCTCGGGCTCTACTCGACCGAGATCGACAACCGCTTGGTCGTAATCGGGATCTCCCCCAACGGCCCTGCCGCGCGCGCCGAGCTCAAGACCGACGACATCATCCTCGCCGTGAACGGGGACAAGGTCACGAGCCAGACCGCCTTCTACAAGAAGATGTGGGCGCTCGGCACCGCCGGCGTCGACGTGCCGCTGACCGTGTACCACCAAGGCGTCACCTTCGACGTCACGGTGACCTCCACCGATCGCTTCAAGCTCTTGAAGGCACCGAAGCTGCATTGATCCCACGCTGAAGGAAGCCGCGATGAGCGAGGCCGTGATCGACGACATCGTGGCCGTGCTGCCGCCGCTGCTCAATGCGCTGGAAGCGCTCGGCTTCTTCCAACGCCATCTGCATCCGCCGGCGTTCGCTACCGTGATGAACGCGATCGGCGCACCGGATGAGGCGCTGCAAACGGCACACGCGGCTATTGGAGAGTGGCCGGAGCAGTTCGCGGGCCTCCGCGAGCGGTTCGATCGCGCCTGCGGCGAGACGCTCGCCGCCTTTGCCGGGATCCGCGAGGTCGAGCGCGGCAATGGCGATCTCGTCGCTGTCTTCCGCGCGCTGCGCCACGTGCCGCGCGCGCAGGAGGCGCTTTATCCCTTGGCGATGCAATTTCCTCCCGTAAGCAGCTTCTTCCTCAACACCGCCAAACGCGAAAATGCGGATCTGTTGTCGCGGCTCGACGTCGGCGCGAGCGAAAATACCGGCATCTTCCACGATCACAACGAACCCGGCAGCCGCGGCGGCTTCTCGGTCTATGTGCCTGAGGACCATTCGCCCGAGCGCGCCATGCCGCTGGTGATGGCGCTGCATGGCGGCAGCGGCAACGGACGCGGTTTCCTGTGGAGCTGGTTGCGCGACGCCCGCAGCCTTGGCACGATTCTGGTGGCGCCAACCGCGACCGGTCCGACCTGGGCGCTGATGGGCGATGATGCCGATACGCCTAACCTCATGCGTATCCTCGAAACCGTGCGCAGCCGCTGGAGCATCGACGCCTCGCGCATGCTGCTGACCGGCATGAGCGACGGCGGCACCTTCAGTTACGTCAGCGGCCTCGACGGCGCCTCGCCTTTCACCCATCTGGCGCCGGTCTCGGCAACCTTCCATCCGCTGATGGCGGAGATGGCCGACGCCGCGCGCCTGCAGGGGCTGCCCATCTTCATCACCCACGGCAAGCTCGACTGGATGTTTCCGGTGCAGACCGCGCGCCAGACCCAGGCAGCGCTCGCAGCGGCCGGGGCTGATGTCACCTATCGCGAGATCGACGACCTCAGCCACACCTATCCGCGCGAGATCAACGCGGAGCTGGTGCAGTGGCTGAACGCGGGATGAACAACCCGTCCTTATCCGCGCCGCACTGCCGCGGAACCATCGCTCCGGGCCGACGTTATTGCTGGCCCACCGGAGGTTCGCAAATGCAGACTTTTTTCGGAATGATCCTTGGCGCGCTGCTGCTTGCCGGCGGCGTGTATGTTTATGACTCCATGCAGACCTCGTCCGTCGCCAATGGCGAGGTCGCGACCACCAATCGCACCATCGTGAACTGGGATGTCGCGAAGGCGGATTGGGATGCGCTGCGCGACCGCGCGCACAAGGACTGGGTCCGGATCTCGTCGAAGTAACAACGCCCATCATGAACGAGGCGCCGTCGCGAGCTCCGCGGCGGCGCCTTTGCGTTGGCTACCGACCGATGCGCCTCAGTTCATCTTGGCCTTGCGCGCATCGGCGATGACCTGCTCGAACTCGGTCATGCTGAGCACGCCGGGGACGCGGTACTTGCCGACGATGAAAGACGGGGTGCCGCTGAAACCGAAGGCTTCGGCCTGCTCGTTGTTGCGCTTGAGCAGGGCGTCGATATCGCTGCCATGGCCGGCGAGATCGCGCTTCAGGCGATCCATGTCGAGGCCAGCGGCGGCAAGCAGCTCGTTGATGCGCGGCTCGGTCAGGCGCGAGCTGACGCCCATCAAGGCATCATGGGCCTGATGGTATTTGTCCTGGAATTTTGCCGCGAGAGCGGTCCGCGCCGCGGTGACGGAGACCGGCCCGAGGATCGGCCAATCCTTCATCACCAGCCGCACCTTGCCGTCGTCCTGGACGACCTGGCGCAGCTCGGGCTCGAGCTTGCGGCAATAGGGGCAATTGTAGTCGGACCATTCGACGATGGTGACGTTGCCGTTGGGATTGCCGGCGACGGGCGTGTCGGGATCGCGCAGCACCTTGGCTTCGGTCAGCACCTCGTTGTCGTCGGTCGCCGCGCGCGCCGAGGCGCCCGTCAGTGCGAGGGCGCCCGCCCCGATCAACGTCAACGCCGCGCGCCGCGTCGGCGCAAGGCCCTTAGTCCCAAATCCAGCCATATCTCGTCCCGTTTCGGTCCCATCTCCCTGAATACGGTCGGGACCGGGAATTGTTACTCGTCATATAGAGTGTCGCGACGGCGATGTCATCGCACCAGCAGCGTGACCATCAGGCTATGCGCCGGACGCACTCGCCGCGGGCGGCGCTGCAATGCGCGGCAGCATCGCCATCAACGTGCCGGTCATCGTTGCGATCAGCGTGGTCTTGCCCTCGTGCTCGGCAAACGCCGTGGCCTCGCAGAACGTCAGCGTGCGGCCGGGCTTGACGACCTCGGCCTTGAAGACGAAGCGCTCACCTTTAGCCGGAGCCAGCAGCGTGGTCTTGAACTCGACGGTAAGGATATCAGCCTCGCGCGGCATCAGGGTGAAGGCGGCAACGCCGCAGGCATTGTCCAGCCCGGCGGTGATGATGCCGGCATGGACAAACCCGTTCTGCTGAGTGAAGGCCGCGGAATGCAGCATCGCCAGCTCGGCCTCGCCCGGTGCAAGGCGGACGATCACGATGCCGAGCGTGTGCATCGCCGGCTGGCCGTCGAACATGGCGATGGCCGCCGCCCGATAGCCCGGGTTCTTCGGCTCGAACGCAGCCATGGCTCAGGCCTCGGCCGGCTCGGCGAGATGCCGAAGAGCGATCTCGCGGACGGCATCCGTGAACGGCGCCGATTTGCGCTGGGTTCGATCCATGTGCACGCCGGTGATCTCGCAAATCGCCGCGATCTCGCCGGTCTCGGCATTCGTCATGTCGTGCCGGAAGCGGATCGACTTGTCGCGCACCTCGAGCAGATGGCTACGGATCTCGACGATGTCGCCGGCGAGCAGCTCGCGCCTGTAGGCGATGTTCTGCTGCACGGCGGCCATGCCGCGGCCGGAGGAGCGCAAATAGCTCGGCGTGAGGCCGAGGCGGGCGAACAGGTTCCAGTTGGCTTCGTCGAATTTGCCGACATACCACATGATGTTCATGTGGCCGACATGGTCGCATTGCCACGGATAGACCGTGCCGCGATAGGTCGCTTCCTGCTCCATCGCCATTTTCCGCCATCGTTGTTTATTGATTGATACGGTAGCGTATCAGGCACGAGACGCGTTAGCAATACGGCACCGTATCAAGAATCGGAGAGATTTGCTTCATGAGCGATGGCAAGGGCGATGTCTGGGTCGAGGCGGGCTTTGCCGAGCTTGCCCGCTCGGGGGTCGAGGGTGTCAGGGTCGAGGTGCTTGCCAAGAATCTCGGCGTCACCAAGGGCGGCTTCTACCGCCGCTTCGCCGACCGCGCCGCGCTGCTCGACGCCATGCTGCAGCGCTGGCGCGAGGGCCGGGCCGCGTCGATCGCGCAGCAGACGCGCCTCGATGGCCAACAGCCCCGCGAACGGCTGAAGGCGGTGATCCAGCTCTACTCCGAGCGGCTCAATCCGGAAGCCATGGCGATCGAGCTCGCGATCCGGCAATGGGCCCGCTCCGACGAGCGCGCCGCGGCCGCCGTGGCGAGCGTGGACGCAGCGCGGCTCAAGCACGTGGCCGAGCTCTATCGCGCGACCGGGCTTGCACCCGAGGAGGCCGAGGCGCAGGCCTTCCTGTTCTACTGCTTCATCTTCGGCCAGAGCCTGTTGTTCGTCGAGCGCGGCCCGCGCAAGCGATCGCAACTGGTGGCGAAGTCGGCCGAGAAATTGCTGGATTAGGCAAAAGGCCGGAGCGGTGCTCCGGCCTTCGTATCGATTCGAAGCTCAGGCGGCGCCCTTCAGCTTCTTGTTGCATTCGCTGTAGTAGCCGCCGCCCTTCTGGATCCACTTCATGCCGCCGTTGCCGTTGGTGGTCTTGTTGGCGTTGTACTGGTCGACGCAGGTGTGCAGGCGCCCCTTGCCCGGGGTCTCCTTGGCATATTTCGGATCGATCGCGTTCGGATAGATCGCAGGTCCCGCCGGCAGGGTCGGCGCGGCGGCGGGGGCCGCCTCCTTCTTGGCCTGCTTCGGCTCGGCGGGCGCAGCCGCGGTCGGTGCAGGAGCAGCCGGTGCTGCAGCAGCCGGCGTTGCATCCGCGCCGCACTGGGCCTTGCGGAAGTCATTCCACTTCATGGTGCCGAGCGAGCCGTCCTTCTTGGCCGCCTGGTATTTGGCGCTGCACTCCTGCGACGTCAGCGCCTGCGCCGGCGCCGATACCGGGAGCGCAGCAAATCCCGACAACGCAATCGCGCACAGCATTTTTGATTGAATGGTCATCCTTAGGTCTCCTCCTTGGTCTTCCCCCGAGGGGAAGTGAAACAAGTCTTACTATCCTAGCGTGCCGGCCATTTGCGACAAGGAAGCGATGGCTCCCGGCTGCCAAAATATAGTAACGGCGCCGTTCAGATTATTCATGTCGCGTTCAGCAATGCGAGCCGACGTTCGCAGCCCTTCGCAATTCTCGCAAGATGAGTGCAACACCATGACCCTCGCCTCTCGCCTCGCCGCCGTCGCCCTCGCCTCCCTGCTCGCCGGCGGCACCGCCTTCGCGCAGACCGCCGCGCCGGCGGCCAAGACCGATACGAAGACCGACGCCGCCACGGCCGACAAGAAAGCCCCGAAGGAGCGCTCGGCCGAGTCGCTCGAATGCTCCAAGCAGGCCGACGCCAAGGGCCTGCACGGCAAGGAGCGCAAGAAATTCCGCTCCGAATGCATCAAGACCGCCAAGGCGGGCGCCGCCGCGCCGGCTGCCGACAAGAAGTAGCTCCGACACGATCTTCCGCGAGCTTCCAGCGAGAGGCGCGCGCATTGCGGCATGACGAGCCTGGAATTGTGCGCCTCTCCCTGATTTGCGATAAGGTGGCGTGAAGCAAATCGCCGCCTCCCTGTCGTTTGAATGGCCGAGCCGTGCCAAGATCTTGAGCACGGCGGAGACGCTCGTCATCGGCACCGCCGGCGGCCTTGTGTTTCTCCTCGCCGGCCTTCCCGGCGGGCTGATCTCCGGCTCGATGATCGCGGTCGGGATCGCCGCGATCGCCGGGCGCCAGCTCGCGCTGCCGCCACTCCTGACCCAGACCGTGCTGGTGCTGCTCGGCATTTCGCTGGGCTCGGTGGTCTCGCGCCATCTGCTTCAGCAGGTCGGCGCATACCCCCTCACCATCGGGCTGCTTGCGCTCGCGACCTTCTGCTCGACCTTCGGCTCGAGCTATTACCTCCAGCGCATCCATGGCTGGGACCGCACCTCGGCCTTCCTGGCCGGCAGCCCCGGCGCGTTGTCGCAGATCACGATCCTGGCGGTCGAGCGCGGCGCCGACCTGCCGGGCATCGCGGTGGTGCAGACCATGCGCGTCATCATCCTCACCGCGGCCCTGCCGATGGTGCTCGCGTTTGCAGGCGTCGCCCCCTCGGCCGCGCCGTCGCTGGCGACGACGATCGCCTCGCCGCTCGATCTCGTCGAGCTGGTCGCGGCCTCGCTGGCCATGGCGCTGGTCCTGCGCCTGATCAGGTTTCCGGCGAGCTGGATGTTCGGCGCCATGATCGCCTCCAGCGTGCTGCATGGCGCCGGCTGGGTCGAGGGCGGCTTGCCGGACTGGGTGCGCGGCGTGGCACTGGTCGGCATCGGCGCGCTGATCGGCAGCCGTTTCGCGCGGATGCGGATCAAGACACTGGCCGGCCACCTCAACGCGGCGCTGGGCTCGTTCACGGTCGCAATCGCCGTCTCCGCCATCTTCGTCGGCATCGTGGCGCTGACCACCCAGGTCAGATTCTCCGACGCCGTCGTCGCCTTCGCGCCGGGCGCGATGGATGCCATGCTGGCGCTGGCGCTGACGCTGCACATCGACCCGATCTTCGTCGGGGCCCACCATTTGTCGCGTTTCGTGTTCGTGACGATCGCAACACCGGGCATCGTGCATCTGTTCGGACGCACGCAGGACGATGTGGATGATTGACGGCGCGCGGTGCGCCTCGCGAACTCCGCTCTCGTAGGGTGGGCAAAGGCGCATAGCGCCGTGCCCACGTTCTCTTTCGACCTTATCACTACGAGATGGTGGGCACGGCGCGCGAAGGGCGCGCCTTTGCCCACCCTACGACGGCTTGCCTAGCCTCTCGCCGTCTTCGCAAATCCCCACGCGGCAATCGCGGCCATGAGCAGCGAGATCAGGACGTTGTAGCCGGCGAGCGAGAGGCCGAGGAAGCGCCACTGCACCTCGTCGCAACGCACCACCTTCACGGTGTCGAGCTTTGAGAACAGATCGCCGGCATTGCCAAGATGGACGACGGGACCGCTGCAATCGGTCGGCCCCTTCCAGAACCCCCATTCAACGCCGGAATGGTAGGTGCCGAGACCGGCATTGGCGAGCGTTGCCAGCGCGAGGATCGCCAGCCCCGCCAGCAGCAGCGGCCGCGGCGCGCCGCTCCGCGCCGCCAGCGCCGTGAGCGCACCGAGCGGAATCGCGAGATAATAGGCGTAGCGCTGCTCCAGGCAGAGCGGACAGGGCAGGATCTCCAGCACGAGCTGGAAGAACCAGGCGCCCGCGATGGTCGCGGCTGCAATCAGCGTGACGAGCAGCGAGGCCGTCAGCGCAGCGCCGCTCGCAGCCGGCTTGAACGCAGGTATGGCGGCACTCTGGGTCGTCACGGCAGCCTCTTTCCGGTAGGTCGCGCTCCTAAGCCTCTAGACCCGCTCCATGCGGCTGTCGAGAACGGCTGACATCACTTTGGCGCGGGTTGACCCCGCTTTGTCCATGGCTATAGTCCGCCGGCTTCGCGACGCTCCCTGCAAGGGCCGACCGAGGGCCCCTGTGGCGGAACTGGTAGACGCGCTCGACTCAAAATCGAGTTCCGCAAGGAGTGCTGGTTCGATTCCGGCCAGGGGCACCACGCTTCGCCCTTCGGGCTACGCGTGGCGCGGCCACGCGAAGCCGAACGGCGAAGCGTGTCCGGCGTAGCCTCTCGGCGAAGACGGACTGCCTCAGCAAAGCTCCACTCGCTCCCCCCACCCTAGCCATCCCCTCATCTCCACTGTATAAACCGGTAGCTTCTTCCGTAACTCGAAGGAGCTCATATGAACGACCTGCACGCGTGGCTTTCGCAGCAACACCACGGTTTGCGGACCTTCCAGACCTTTCAGCAGAAGCTCGAGACGCTCGGCCAGCATGATCCCGCCCAGCGCGGCCTGTGCCGCCTGCTCAGCGATGTCGTCGGCAGCTATGTCGAGGCCTTTGACGAGGCCCCGCTGCCGGTCGACATTGCCGAGGACGCCTATCGGCGCCTGCTGACGCTGGTCGAAAGCCTCGATCTGCACGGAAATGCCGCTCGCCGGCTCGCCGACATCAACCGCGTGGCGACCTGCGAGTTGTGGCGGTGATCGTCAGGACCAGCGTGCCCACTTCAATTTCTAGGTAACAGGACACGCCTCTTCGGCCTCGCGACGCATGACGCCCGAGTCTTGAGTTTCTTGACGCCCATTCCTTGGAAAGGGCGCAGGGAAGGCCGGGCGCCGGCTGGCACCCGCGGTCCGCTGCGCGCAAATTGCGAAGACAAATGCACAGCGGCATACAGGGCAGCCCAGGACATCCCGGCCTTTCCCTGCGCAATGGTTTTACGGCTTATGGCGCGCTCTCCCCGGGGAGCGATGCACTATTGCCCCCGTCGCCTTGCGGATGACTGGCGCGCGTGCCCGGTCGGGCCGCTTCACCACCACAAGCCTTGACGCACAGACCCCGGGCGTCAGGACGACACGCTTTTGCCGTACGCGGACCGCACCGGTCGTGTGCGCGCTGCTCAACCGCTCACAGGAGAAACCCGCCCTGCGATTGCTGGCGCGCCGATGCACTCCACGTCCACCGCCACCCGGCCCGCGCATCGTGACGATCGCGAAACGCCCCTTATCCTTGGGCCGGGATGAGCGATACATACGCTATTTCCGAATTTCGGTCAAGCAGAATCTTGTATGACCAAGCGGCGAGTGTCCAGACAGGCATTGTTCCGGCCGAGAATCATCTCCTGCAGCTCAATAGCTTCGTTTCTCCCCCGTGTATCCGCATCGTCATTGCGAGCGCAGCGAAGCACTCCCGGAATGCATCCGCGGAAACGGTCTGGATTGCTTCGTCGCAAGAGCTCCTCGCAATGACGAGGAGGAGAGATTGCGCGTCTTGAGGCCGTTCCACTTCGCCGCGCCGATCCCTATATCCTGTGGCAACCGATGTGATGCAGCGGACAGTTTGATGGCCAGGACACGCAGGACGGACGCCGACGACCTCCCCCGCTATTTCGTCTGGGTCCGGGGCCTCGAAGGCCCCGAGCCGCAGAAATGGATGGCGATGGATTTCGGCGTCGGCGATTGGAAGCGGCCGCTGGTGCTGGCTTATCTGGAGCTGCCGGCGGACGAGCGCGATCTGTCGCTGTCGATGCTGGCGCGGCGGTACCCGCCGCCGCGGGTGGATCTCTCGTAACGGCGTCAGCCCATCCAGCACAAGTCTGTCGCCACGGAGACAATGACCGCTCGATGCATCGCCGCTGCCAGCCAGCGACGACCCGACACGGCGACGCCGCACGATCCCGCTTGCTACCTCAACGCGACTGTGCGCAGAATGCACCTGTATTTTCATGAGTCAGAGATTTCAACCACTGATTGATTCCGGGAAATGATGCCCGGTTTGGCCTGACGCTTTCCTTGTCGAATTTGCCGGAGGGGCCCATGACGCATCATGATGTCGGGGGGAACGCCGATTCTCCGAGGCCGGAACGCGCGCCCAGCGACAGGGATGGGAATGCCGGCGGGGGCGCGGGCGCGGCCCTGCCAAGACGCAAGCTGGTGCTGTTCGCCGACGGCACCGGCAATGCGTTCACCAAGCAGGAATCCAGCGTCTGGCGTCTGTATGAGGCCCTGGACCATACCCAGCCGGACCAGATCGCGCATTACATCAAGGGTGTCGGCACCGCCGGCTGGGCACCGCTTGCCGCGCTCGACGGCGCCACCGGCATCGGCGTCCCCGGCAACGTCCGCAAGCTCTATCGTTTCCTGTGCTGGAATTGGCGACCCGGCGACGAGATCTACATCTTCGGCTTCAGCCGCGGCGCCTTCACCGCGCGCACGCTGGCGGCGCTGATCGCGAGCCAGGGCCTGATGCCGGCGGAGATCGACGACACGCCGGTGTCGCACGCGGAGATGGGGCGCAACGTCAAAGCCGCCTGGCGCGAGTATCGGCGCGAGACCGTGCCCTGGACCAAGAGCTTGCCGACGATCTGGGTCACGCGCTGGATCCGCGACTTCCTGCTGTTCGTCTATCACTGGCTTTGCGGGCACCGTAGCTATGCCGAGGTGCGGAGCAAAATGAACGGGCGCAGCGAGGTCGAGATCGCATTCCTCGGCCTGTTCGACACCGTCGAGGCCTTCGGCGTGCCGGTCGAGGAGCTCCGTCTCGCCATCGACTGGACGATCTGGCCGATCTCGTTCCGCAATCACCGGCTGTCGCACAAGGTCAGGCACGCCTGTCACGCGCTCGCGCTCGACGACGAACGCACCACCTTCCATCCGCTGCGGATCGACCAGAGCCATCTGGCGGAAGGGCAGATCGTCAAGGAAGTGTGGTTCACGGGCGTCCATTCCGATATCGGCGGCGGCTATCCGGAATCCACGCTGTCCTTCGTGCCGCTAGTCTGGATGGTCGAGCAGCTCGGCGACCGGTTGCGCTTCCAGGACGGCGAGATCGAGCATTTCAGGGAATATCAATCGGCGCTCGGGCCGCGGCATGATTCACGCAGCGGCGCAGCGGTGCTGTACCGCTACGGGCCGCGTCCGATCCTCGGCGGCGACGTGAATGGCGGGCTGCCGGTGGTGCACTTCGCCGTCATCGAGCGCATGCTGCTCGGCTGCGATGATTACGCGCCTATCATGCTTCCGGCGAACTGCCTGGTGCTGCTGCCGGACGGAACGAGGTTGCCGCTGCGTTCTGAGGGAGAGACCAAGAATCTCGACGAGCAGCATGCGCGCGAGGTCATGAAGGCCGCCTATCTGCAAAAGGCGACGGGACCGCGTCGTACCGAGGAGGCCAGGGCCTTCACCACGATGAGCACGCCCGACGCCACCATGTCGAGCCTCACGCGCGACACCGTGTGGTGGCGGCGCGTCGCCTATTTCTCGCTTTTGTTCATGGCCGGCGTGATCGCCGCCTGGCCGTGGATCGCGCGCGCGCTGGTGCAGTGGTCCGAAGACCGCGCCCTGGAGGGCACCGGCACACTGTCTTTCATCACCAATATCGACTGGGTGATGGGCGCGATGGTGGCGCCGCTGACCAATCTGCTGCGAGACGTGCTGCCGTCCTATGCTGCCCCCTGGCTCAACATCGCGACCTACTATCCCTTCCTGACCTCGATCGTGGTGATCGTCACCTGGTGGATCTGGCACAAGAACGGAACGTTGCGTGACGACATCGAGGAGCGGGCACGTCTTGCCTGGAACACGTCGCGCCGCAGGGCGAGCATGGAGCACATCGACAAGCCGGGGCCGTTGATGCGGCTCGGACACTGGATGCGCCTGAACGCCAGCCCGGCGCAGCACGTCATCACCAGGGGACTGGTGCCTGCGGTCTTCCTGATCGCGATCTTCGGCTCGGCCGCGCTAATCGTGTCGAGCAGCCTGTTCACCGCACGTCTCGCCTTCGGCTCGGTCTGCTCGCCGCCTGCGGCCAAGGGCTCTGCCGCGTTCCAGACCGGCGCGCCGGTGACGGACGAGCCGCTCGACGCGCGCGCGTTGTTCGACATCAGGGACTTTTGCTGGTGGAGCGGGCTCGCCGTCGAGAAGGGCCGCAAATACCGTGTCTTTCTCGAGATCAAAGAGCCATGGTTCGACCGTACCATCATGAGCGGCGTGAACGGATTTGCGACCTACGAGCCGCACCACTACGTGGCGCTGCCGGAGCGTCGTCTGTTCGCCGCGGACTGGTTCCAGCCCGTGGTGCGCGTCGGCAGCAAAGGCATCAACGACCTGCCGCTCAAGGCAGTCAATGTGATGCCGGCCGACGAATTTCCCCGCCGCATGAAGCCCACCCTGCCCGCGGAGGACGACATCAGCAGGAGCCGCAACAGGTACCCCGTGCGGCTCGACGACACGGCCGAATTCAAGGGCAGGCTCGACGGACTCGGCAAATTCGAACCGATTCCGCCGGCCACGCTCGCCGAGGCAGGCCAGGTCTGGACCAAGCAGCTGTTGACCGGCCGCGTCGTCGCCGAATTCGTGGCGCCCGAGTCCGGCGAGCTGTTCTTCTACGTCAATGACGCCGTCCAGATATTCCCGCGGCTGCTTCCGGAGTCGTGGGTCCCGTCCTGGCTCGATGCGATCCAGGGACCGCACGATCTGTTCTACCGAAACAATAGCGGCACTGCGAAGATCAAGGTCCAGCGCCTGCCGGCCCCACCGATGCCGCCGGACAAGCCGTCATTACCGCTGGCGAGCAACTGAGACCCAGCGGGCCCCCGCCTCGGAGCTCTCCGCGCCGCGACTTGGACACGGGGCATTCCCGCCCCCATGATTATGGGTGTCGCTGCCTGCATCCGGCGGTTAAACTTGCCCTTGCGCCGCGGGGGACACGCGGGTCGCGGGACCATGATCATGACCGAACAGGGCGAGACGGGTGAAGCCATCACCATCCTCCTCGTCGAGGACGACGCGCCGACCTGCTGGCGGCTGCAGGATGCGCTGGTCAAGGCCGGCTACGAGGTGCGCAGCGCCGGCACGCTCGGCGAAGCCCGTTCCGCGCTTGCCGGCGGCGCGCCCCGCGTGCTGCTGACCGATCTGCGCCTGCCCGACGGCCACGGCATCGAGCTGATCCGCGAGATGAGGCAGCGCTTCCCCGACACCGAGATCATGGTGATCTCGGCACTCGGGGACGAGGAAAGCGTGATCTCGGCGATCACGGTCGGAGCCACCGGCTATCTGCTCAAGGACGCCTTTCCCACCGACATCGCCACCACGGTGCGCGATCTGGTCGCCGGCCATTCGCCGATCTCGGCCTCCATCGCGCGCTTCATCGTGCGCAGAACCCAAGGTGCCGCGCCAAATTCGGCGGAGCCGCCGCCCGGCCCGGCGCTCAACACGGCGAGGCTGACACCGCGCGAGATCGACATTCTCTGGGGCATCGCAAAAGGCTTCAGCTATGCCGAGATCGCCAGCCATCTCGGCCTGTCCAAGCAGACCGTGCCCGGCCATATCAAGAACATCTATCGCAAGCTCGAGGTGCACACGCGCAGCGAAGCGGTCTTCGAGGCGGTGCAGCAGGGCCTGATCAAGTTGTGAGCGAGATCGCGGCCAAAGCACCTATCAAGGCAGCTACGAAGGCTCCTACGCGGCCGCGGCGCCGGCTGATCGCCTCGCGCCTCGTGCCCTATCTGCTGCTGCAGGCCCTGATCGTGATCGCCACCATTCTCGGGCTGCGGCTGCTGCAGCCGAGCGATCCCGACGATTTTGCGTTGAGCGGGTTTTCGCTGCGGCAGGACGGCGTGACGCTGCCCGTGAACCTCCCGCATTTCACGGCGTCGCGCTATTCCCTGGACGACCCGCCGCTCTACACCGGCAGCTTCACGTTCCGGCGCGGCGAAGCGGCATCGGGATGGTCGGTCTATCTGCCGCGCTTCAGCAACGCGGTGGAGGTCGCCGTCGACGGCGTCGTCGTGCTCGATTCCCGGCGCGACGCCAATGCCAACCGGCCCGACCGCAACACGCCGCAGATCGCAGCGATACCCGCCTCACTGCTGCGCGAGGGCGCCAACGAGATCACGGTGCGCCTGTTCGTGTGGGGGCCGTTGAAGGGTTTTCTCGACACTGTCTATGTCGGGCCGGATGCCGCCTTGCGGCCAGCCTATGAGACGCGCACGCTGCTGTTCGTCACCCTCCCCGTGGTGTTTTCGGCCTGGCAGTCGATCCTCGCCGTCATCCTCGCGATCATGTGGCTGATGCGGCGCCGCGAGCCGGTCTACGGCGTGCTGGCGGCTGCGATGGTGCTCGGCGTGGTGCAGGCGTACGTACCGCCGCCGGTTCCTCCGGCCGCCACGTCGCGGCTTGCCGCGGTGCTGCTGGCGTCCGCGCCGATCGAGAGCGCGTTGGTCGTCATGTTCGGCGTGCTGTTCTTCGGCTGGCGCTGGCCGCGCTACGGCATGCTGCTGTTCGTGCCGGGCCTCGTCGTGTTCGTGGTCGGGCTGATCGGGGGCCCGCCGCTGCCGCGCATCCTCTTTCTGGTGCTCGGCATCCCCACCGTCGGGATTTGCCTGTTTCTGATGGCCTGCGCGACCGCGACCGCGGTCGTCCGGCGGCAGGACGCGGCAAGCTTCACGATCGGCTGCGCCGTCACCATCGTGCTGGTCTGCTGGGTCCAGGACATGCTCACGGTGTTCGAGATCGTCGCCAACGAACGCATCTTCGTCTCGCGCTTGTCCTATTCGGCGATGCTGGTCGCGATCGGGGCCGGGTTGACCTGGCGCTTCGCTCGCGCCTTGAACCAGGTCGACAGCTTCGCCGGCCAGCTGGTGACGCGCGTGCGCGAGGCCGAGGAGCGGCTGAAGGCGAGCTTCGTCCGCGAAGAGGAGCGCGCGCGCGCCGCCGCGCTCGCCAATGAGCGCACGCGGCTGATGCGTGACCTGCACGACGGCCTCGGCGGCCAGCTCGTCAGCATCGTCGCGCTCTCCGAGCGCGGCCATGAGGGCGCGACCATCACCGACGCTGCCCGTGCCGCGCTGAAGGATCTGCGTCTCGTCATCGATTCCATGGACGACATCGGCGGCGACCTGATGCTGGCGCTCGGCTCCTGGCGGGAGCGCGCGAGCGCGCAATTGCGGCCGCACGACATCACGCTCGACTGGCGCGTGGCGACCCCGCAGGGCCTGCCACTGCACCCTGAACTCAGGCCATGGCACGTCATCCAGATCGTGCGCATCCTCGACGAGGCCGTGACCAATGCGGTCAAGCACGCACAGGCACACCGCATCGCGGTCACCATCGAGACGCTCGATGCGAGCGAGGGGCCGTACGGCCTGATCAGTGTGACCGACGACGGCCATGGCTTTGCACTGGCCGGCAATGGCGAAGCCGGGCGCACCGGCCAGACCGCGCGCGGCTTGCGCAACATGAGAAGCCGCGCCGCGCGCTGCGGCGCGGTGCTCGACCTGAGTTCCGACGCTTCCGGGACGCGGGTGCGGCTGCAATTGCCACAGCGCTTTCCCGACAGCGACGCGGCTGCGGGCTGAAAAGCCCCCTCTCCGAACGTGTGGGACGCGCGGAGAGAGGGAACGGGCCGGGTGATTTGCCGGCGGAGGACGGGGGTTCGTCCGCAGGGCGCCCTGGGCCCGAGGCGATGCATCAATTCAATCGAATGGAAATATCAGCGCACGCCGACGCGATTGACCGGGCCGCCGCGATTCATCGGCGTTCCCGCGCGCACGCCGACACCGGGGGCGCCGACGCCGGGTGTTGCGACCGCGGCCCTTGCGACCGGCGCTCCCGGCGCGACCACCACGGCCGCCGTCGGCCGCACCACGCAGCCCTTGGGCACGCCGACCGTCTTGCAATAGACCACCGCCTGCGCCGGGCTCGTGCCCAGCGACACCATCGCCGCGCCGGCCAGCGCCATGACCGTCAGCCCCGCACTCAGCGCTCCAGCTCTCTTCGACATCCTTTGCTCTCCTGCTTCCCGTTCGGCGTCCCGATGCAATCACCGGGTTTCGCAGCCGAGGTGCAGCCTGAATGACAAAAGACGGCGCGCGGATACATGCCATGAAGATGGGGGGTTGCTGCGGCCGGGACACCGGGCCGACGCCATGAACATGGCATGGACCCATGCACGGCCTTCGCGAGATGGTCCGGCCCGATTGATCCCGGTCGGGACCAACGTCGATTCCAAAGAGGTGCTTTATGAAGATTTCAGCTGTTGCCGCGCTGCTGCTCGCCGCTTCCGCCGTGCCCGCTGCTGCGCAATCCGGTCCATCGGTCCAGGAGCAAATGGCCTGCCGCGGCGATGCCAGCAAATTCTGCGCCGAACATATCGGCAAGCCCCCGCAGATGAATGCCTGCCTGCGCGAGAACAAGTCGAAACTCTCGGACAGCTGCCGCAAGGTCGTCGAATCGCGCGGCGGCTGATCTGCCAACGTTCTCGCGAAGAAGAGAGGAGCGGCGTGCTGCCGCCCTCTCGACACCCGACGCCGCTACTCCTGCATCATCTCGCCGCTGCCGCCGAACTCGGCCGGAAAATCCTTCAGCTTGGGCAGGCCGTCGCGCATCGGCAGCACGGTCTCGGCATAGTTGACGTGAACGCCGGGCGCGAAGGCGAGCGTCGGGATGGTGGCGGTGAAGACATCGACCAGCCCGAGCGGCGGATGGTTGGTCATGAGATGGCCGCCGCACTTCTTGCAATATTGGCGCTGGCTGAGCGGCGTCTTGGCAAACGTCTCGACATTCTGGGCGCCTTCGGTGACGCGCACGGCCTCGGGCTTCCACAGGCTGAAGGCGTTGACCGGACCGCCCGACCAGGAGCGGCAGGAGCGGCAATGGCAATAGCCCATCGCCTCCGGTGCGCCCGTGACCTCGATCGTGACCGCGCCACAGAAGCAATTTCCGACATGTTTCATTTGGTCGTCTCCGTTTGATGAAGAGGAAGAAATCCTCTCCCCGCTCCTCGTCCACAATATGTCGGGACCGATGGGAATGCGGGGAGAGGTGTCGGGGTGAAGGGGGACATCACCCCGGGGGACGTTGAGGGGACGGGTATGTGAGATGCTCGCATACCTCAGCCGGCGCGGCCAAGCGTCCTCCGTTCGGCGGACGCGCGCGGTGCCGCACCGAGGCTAGAGTGACCGACGCCAGGGAATAAGCATCGACACCCGTTGTTTGTACTGCCGGTACTCGTCGCCGAAGAGAGCGACGAGGTCGTGCTCCTCCAGCGCGATGCCGACGAAGATGTAGAGCGTGGTGACGACCGCAAACAGCAGATGCCCCGCGGTCATGGTCGGCGCCGCCCAGAACGCAATGATGAAACCGAGATAGATCGGATGGCGGACGAAATTGTAGAGCAGCGGCGTCCTGAACCGCGGCGGCGTCATCTCCTTGCCGACCAGATGGTTGGTCACCTGATGCAATCCGAACAGTTCGAAATGATTGATCAGGTAGGTGCTGGTGAACACCAGGATCCACCCAGCGAAGGACAGCGTGACCAACGTCACGGCGAGATCCGGGTTCTCGACATTCCATACGATCGCAGGCAGCGGGCGCCACTGCCAGAACAGGAGCAGCAATGACAGGCTAGCGAACAGCACATAGGTCGAGCGCTCGACGGGCTTGGGGACGAACTGCGTCCACCACGCCTTGAACTGCTTGCGTGCCATCACGCTGTGCTGAAGGGCGAACAGCGACATCAGGAGGAGATTGACGATGACGGCTTCGGCCGTCGGCGTGTCGGTTCCGGTATCGATGGTCTTGGGCACCACCAGCCCCATGACGAAGCCGATGGCGTAGAGAATGGTGACGAAAAACACGAGATATGCCGCAATTCCGTACAGAAAGGCGATGAACTTGAAAATGCGTGAGCCCGCAACCTCCGGGCTGATGGAATGAACCTGGTGATCAAGTTGGGTCATAGAACGCTCCGTTGTGCCGAGGCATCGACACTGTTTGGTCTTCGCACCATGCCGGATCGGACGTCCCCAGACTTTCGCGACCGGTTGATTTTCGCCTGAGACGACTTTGATTTTTGCTTGAGACGACAGAAACGTGCGATTTCGCTTTGAAAACAACGTGCTCGACGGCGACCTGCGGGAACTAACCTGCGGCGGGGCAGCCGTGCCGTTGCAGCCGCAGGTGTTCGATCTCTTGCTCTATCTCGTCGCGCAACGCGCGCGTGTGGTCAGTAAGGATGACCTGATCAGCCAGATCTGGAGCGACCGGATCATCTCGGATTCGGCGCTGAACAGCCGGATCAACGCCGCGCGCAAGGCCCTCGGCGACGACGGCGCGACGCAGCGGCTGATCAAGACCATTCCGCGCAAGGGCTTTCGTTTCGTCGGCGAGGTCCGGGAAGATGTGGCAGCGTCAATCGTGCCGGCCGAAGCCAGGCCCGCCCCCTCGCGCGTGGGGGACCGCCCGGCGATCGCGGTGCTCGCCTTCGAGAACATGAGCGGCGATCCCGCGCAGGACTATTTTGGCGACGGGATCAGCGAGGACATCCTCACGGCGCTGTCGAAGCAGCGCTGGTTCATGGTGATCGCCCGCAACTCGTCCTTCACCTACAAGGGGCGCGCAGTCCACCTCAGGCAGATCGCGGAGGAGCTCGGCGTCCGCTACGTCGTCGAAGGCAGCGTGCGCAAGGCGGGCAATCGGCTGCGCATCACCGCGCAGCTGAACGATGCCACGTCAGGCAGCCATCTGTGGGCCGAGCGCTACGACCGCGAGCTGGTCGACGTCTTCGCCGTCCAGGACGAGATCACCAACGCGATCGCCGCGGCGATCGAACCGCAGATTCACGCGGCCGAGAGCTTTCGCGCCCAACGCAAGGGACCTGCGAGCCTGGACGCATGGGATCTGCTGATGCGGGCGCTGTCGCATTATTGGCGCGTGACCCGGCACGATCACGAGACCGCACGGACGCTGCTCGAACGCGCGATCGGGATCGATCCGAATTACGGTCAGGCGCTGTCGGTGCTGGCGGCGAATTACATGTTGGGCGTGCACCTCGGCTGGGCCGAGCTCGCCACCGTGGCGCCGGTGGCGGAGGCCGCCGCGCTGGCCGCGGTGCGCTGCGACCATGAGGATGCCTGGGCGCATGTCGCGCTCGGCAGCGTCTGCTTCTCGACACGCAGGCTCGGGGACGCGCTGTCCGAGTTCGAGCAGGCGCTCGCGCTCAATCCGAACTTCTCGCTGGCGCAGGGCTATTACGCGCTGGCGCTGTCCTATGCCGGACGTCCCAAGGATTCGTTCGAGGCCGCGCAACGGGCGATCCGGCTGTCACCGCGCGATCCGTCGCTGGCGATCTATCACGGCATCGCGGGCTATGCGCGCTTCACCGAACGCCGTTATGACGAGGCCATCGCACAGGCGCGCGAGGCGATCCGCCATCGCGGCGATCTCACCGGCGCCTACCGCGTGCTCGCGGTCTCCGCCGGCATGACCGGCGACGGAACGCTTGCGGAGACGGCGCTGGGCGAGCTCCGCCGCACCCAGCCCGACATCTCGCTGCACTGGATCGCGACGCAACTGCCGTGGGCCAATGACGGGGATCGCGAGCACTATCTGGAAGGATTTCGGCGCGCGGGACTGCGCTAGGCGGCTGCTCTTACCCCGGCGCTACGCGCGCTTGCGGCGCAGGTGGACAATGACGTCGAGCCGCGCGATCTCGTGGCCGGGAAGCGCCTCGGGGATCCTGGTGAAGGCGAGGCCTTCGGCAACGTCGACCAGCACATCCTCGCCCTCGAGATAGAAGTGCGGATGCACCGATGTGTCGGTGTCGAAGAACGACTTGATGCCGTCGGCGGCGATTCGGCGCAAGAGGCCCGCCTCGGTGAACTGGTTCAGCGTGTTGTAGACGGTCGCGAGCGACAGATAGGCGTTCGCCGCCATTGCCTCTTCGAACAGGCTCTCTGCGGTGACGTGACGATGACCGCGCAGGAACAGCAACTGGCCGAGCGCCAGGCGCTGGCGCGTCGGGCGCAAGCCGGCATCGCTGAGCAATTGCAGACAGTGCTGCACCCCTGCATCGGGCGGCAGCTCGAGGCCGGCGACATCAGGATCGCTATCGTCGCTCGCAGGGAAATTCGTGGCCTGGATGTCCATCGATCGTCTCACGGCTCAGGGGGAGCAGGACGCACAGCGCCGGGTCCTGCCAGTTGCTATTCGATCGCAAAAGCGGCGGCCTGGCTTTGATCCGGATCAAATCCGGAGCGGGGCCGCCTCTGACCTATCGCAAGGCGGTCCGGTTTATTCCTGGCCCGTTGGGCGGCGACGGGCTCAGCGCATCATGACGGCCTGATGCTTTTGGTCGCAGGCGCAGGCTTGTGCAACGCCTTCGCGGACTCTCGACAGGAGTAAGGCCGCTTGATCGCCCGGAGCGGGCCGATCCGCCGTGCGCGAAGGTATGCGGAAAACAGGACGCGCTGTACATTTTTTGTGCGAGCACTGTCGCGACTTTCATCTTGCGGCGCCGAACGGGACTGTGTGAGCCTCGATATCGGATGGGGACTGGGATGGAGCGGCCGTAGTTTCGCGCGCCATGGCGTGCGAAGCGTTGACGGCTGGTCTCGCTTGAGAAAGATACGACATGCCGAAACGAGTGTTGCTTGGTCTCCTCCTGGCGTGCGGCCTCACGGCCCCGACACTGGCGCAAGAGCCGAAGACCGGAGGTGTGATCAATGCGGTGATCCAGCCCGAGCCGCCCGGCCTGATGCTGGCGATGGTCCAGAACGGCCCCGTGCAGATGGTCTCGGGCAACATCTTCGAGGGCCTGCTGCGCTACAGCCCGAAGCTCGAACCGCAGCCGGAGCTCGCCGAGAGCTGGAGCGTCAGCGAGGACGCCAAGACCTACACGTTCAAGCTCCGGAAGGGCGTCACCTGGCATGACGGAAAGCCCTTCACCGCCGCGGACGTCTTGTTCTCGATCGAGATGCTGAAGCAGACCCACGCGCGCGCCCGCAACAACCTCGCGCAGGTCGACAAGGTCGAGGCGCCCGATGATTACACTGTCGTGTTCACGCTGAAGCAGCCGTTCGGCCCGTTCCTCGGCATCTTCGAGGTCGGCTCGATGCCGATGGTGCCGAAGCATCTCTATGAAGGCACCGACTGGAAGACCAATCCCTACAACAACGCCCCCGTCGGCACCGGCTCCTTCATGTTCAGGGAATGGCAAAAGGGCTCGTTCATCCGCCTGGTCAAGAACCCGAACTATCACGAGAAAGGCAAACCCTATCTCGACGAGATCTACTGGCAGATCATTCCCGACGCTGCGGCGCGCTCGGTGGCGTATGAGACCGGCAAGGTCGACGTGCTGCCCGGTGGCTCGGTGGAGAATTTCGACGTGCCGCGGCTTTCCAAGCTGAAGGACACCTGCGTCACCGGCGCCGGCTGGGAGTTCTTCTCGCCGCTGGCCTGGCTGTGGCTGAACAACCGCCAGGGTCCGCTCGCGGACAAGCGGGTGCGGCAGGCGGTCATGTATGCGATCGATCGCGACTTCGCCAAGGACGTGATCTGGAACGGGCTCGGCAAGGTCGCGACCGGCCCGTCGGCCTCGACCATCAAATATTACACCGATGACGTGAAGAAATATCCGTACGATCCGGCCAAGGCCAAGGCCCTCTTGAAGGAGGCCGGCTACAAGGGCGAGAAGATCCGGCTGTTGCCGCTCGCTTATGGCGAGACCTGGCAGCGCTGGGGGGAAGCGGTGAAGCAGAACCTCCAGGACGTCGGCATCAACATCGAGACCATTGCCACCGACGTCGCCGGCGGCAACCAGAAGATCGGCGACTGGGACTACGACATCGCCTTCACCTATCTCTACCAGTATGGCGATCCCGCGCTCGGGGTCGGCCGCAACTACGTCTCCAGCGCCATCGCCAAGGGCCAGATGTTCAACAACGTCGAGGGCTATTCCAACCCCGAGATCGACAAGCTGTTCGCCGACGGCGCGGTCGCGACCCCCGACTCCAAGCGCAAGGAGATCTACGAGAAGGCGCAGAAGATCCTGGTCGAGGACGTGCCGGTGGCCTGGATGCTCGAGCTGCAGTTCCCGACCATCACCCGTTGCAAGGTCAAGAACCTGATCACCACGGGAATCGGGGTCAATGACGGCTTCAAGGACGCATGGCTCGACAAGTGACGGGCGCTTCGCGTCTGATCTCTCGTGCTGTAGCTTTCGCCGAATGATTGCCGTCCGAGCCACCGAAAAGGTGCACCTCTCCCGCTTGCGGGGGAGGTCGACGCGCGCCGGGCGATGCGAAGCATCGTCCCAAGCGCGTCGGGTGGGGGCTCTCTCCACTCGGGGACCTTCTCTGCGGAAATACCCCCACCCCTGCCCTCCCCCGCAAGCGGGAGAGGGAGCGCACCGTCGCTGCGGCGACCCTCTCGTCAAACAAGCGTCGCTCTAAGTATGCTCTCCTTTATCGCTCAGCGTGTCCTGAAGGGCGTGATCGTCCTGCTTGCGATCGTCGTCCTCAATTTCTTCCTGATCCGGCTTGCGCCCGGCGACCCCGCGGTGGTGATGGCGGGCGAGGCCGGGGCCAGTGATCAGATCTTCGTCAATCAGCTCAGGGAGAAGTTCGGCCTCGACAAGCCGTTGCCGGAGCAGCTCTTCATCTACGTCAAGGGTGTCGTGACCCTCGACCTCGGCTTCTCCTTCCGCCAGCAGGCGCCGGTCGCAAAGCTGATCGGCGAACGGCTGCCGGCGACGCTGCTGCTGACGCTGACCGCGTTCGCGATCTCGCTCGCGCTCGGCATTCTCTTCGGTACCTTCGCCGCGCGCTTTGCCGGAACCTTCCTCGACACCGCCATCACCGTCTTTGCACTGATCTTCTACGCCATGCCGATCTTCTGGGTCGCGTTGATGGGCATTCTGCTGTTCTCGGTCACCATGGACTGGCTGCCGAGTTTTGGTTACGAGACGGTCGGCGCCAATCTGACCGGCTTCGCCCACGCGGTCGACGTCGCAAAACACCTGATCATGCCGGCGATGACGCTCGGCCTGTTCTTCATGGCGACCTATACCCGCATGACGCGCGCCTCGATGCTGGAGGTGAAGCGGCTCGACTTCGTCAAGACCGCGCGCGCCAAGGGCCTCTCCGACGCCGTGATCCAGCGCCGCCACGTGCTGCGCAACGCGCTGCTGCCCGTCGTGACGCTGGCCGGCGTGCATTCGGGAACGCTGATCGGCGGCGCCGTCATCACCGAAACCGTATTCGCCTGGCCCGGCATCGGGCGCCTGATGTACGACGCGCTGTTGCAGCGTGACTATAATCTGCTGCTCGGCGTCTTCGTGATCTGCTCCGCCATGGTCCTGATCTTCAACCTCATCACCGACCTGGTCTATCGCCTGGTCGACCCGCGCATCGAATTCGCCTCATGAAACAGTTCTGGAAATCGATGCTGCGCAGCCCGAGCGGCGTCATCGGGCTCATCATCCTGGTTCTCGCGATCTCGGTCGCGTTGTTCGGACCGATGCTGTTCCCAAACTCGCCATGGCGCATGGTGCAGCGGCCGTTCCTGCCGCCGTTTACGCTCTCCGCCGTGCCGCTCGGCACCGACGCGCTCGGCCGCGACGTGTTCGCCGGTATGATTTTTGGCGCGCGCGTCTCGCTGCTTGTCGGCCTCGTCTCCACGCTGGTCGCGCTGATCGTCGGCGTTCCCATCGGCGCCATGGCCGGCTATTTCGGCGGCAGGGTCGATGACGCCCTGATGCGCTTCACCGAGTTCTTCCAGACCATTCCGAGCTTCGCGCTCGCGATCGTGCTGGTCGCGATCCTGCAGCCCTCGATCTACTCGATCGTGACCTCGATCGCGCTGGTGAGCTGGCCGCCGGTCGCCCGCCTCGTGCGCGGGGAGGTGCTGTCGCTGCGTACGCGCGAATATGTCCAGGCGGCCGTGGTCACCGGCCAAAGCAACAGCTGGATCATTATGCGCGAAATCCTGCCGAACGCGCTGTCGCCCGTGATCGTGCTGGCCTCGCTGATGGTGGCGACCGCGATCCTCCTGGAATCCTCGCTGTCGTTCCTCGGCCTCGGCGACCCCAATCTGATCTCCTGGGGCTACATGGTCGGCGCCGGCCGCACCGTGATCCGCCAGGCCTGGTGGATCACTGTGTTTCCCGGCGTCGCCATCCTGATCTCGGTGCTCGGGCTCAATTTGATCGGCGAAGGCCTCAACGACGCGCTCAATCCGCGCCTGTCGCGGGAGGGACGCTGACGATGACCGCGCCGCCCGCCGTCTCTATCAAGAACCTCAGGATCGTGTTGCCCAAGGGAGCCGAGCGGCCGTTTGCCGTTGACGGCGTCTCGCTCGATTTGCGGCCCGGCAAGATCGTCTGCGTCGTCGGCGAGTCCGGCTCCGGCAAGTCGATGTGCGCGCATGCGCTGATGGGCCTGTTGCCCGATACTGTCTCGGTCGCCTCCGGCGAGATCCAGTTCGAAGGACGCGACCTGCTCAAGCTCGACGACGACGGCTGGCGCGATCTGCGCGGCCGCCGTCTGGCGATGATCTTTCAGGAGCCGATGACCGCGCTCAATCCGTTGATGCGCATCGGCGACCAGATGGCGGAGATGTTCGAGGCGCACGGCCTGCTGACGCCGAGAGAGCGGCGCGCGCGAGCGCTCGCTTTGGCACGGGAAGTCGGCCTGCCCGACCCTGAAAGAATCGTGCGCGCCTATCCGCACCAGCTCTCCGGCGGCCAGCGCCAGCGCGCCATGATCGCGATGGCGCTCGCGCTCGAGCCAGCCGTGCTGGTCGCGGACGAGCCGACCACCGCGCTCGACGTCACCACCCAGGCGCAGATCCTCAAGCTGATCCGCAACCTCCAGCGCAACCGCAACATGGCGGTGATGTTCATCACCCACGATTTCGGCGTCGTCGCCGATATCGCCGACCAGGTCGTCGTGCTCCGGCACGGCAAGGTGGTGGAGGAAGGTCCGGCCGCAACCGTCTTCAACGCGCCGCAGCACGACTACACCAAGGCGCTGCTCGCCGCGGTGCCCTCGATGGACCCGCCGGCGCGCGAGCCGCTCGACGATCAGGCCAGGGCGGTCGAGGTGATCGGGCTCGACAAGACCTATATCACCTCGGGCGGCTGGTTTCGCGAGGCCCGCCGCGTCGATGCCGCGCGCGCGGTCAATTTCAACATCCTCAAGGGCGAGACGCTCGGCCTCGTCGGCGAATCCGGCTCCGGCAAATCGTCGGTGGCGCGCCTGGTGATGCGGCTGATCGAGGCCGACCGCGGCACGGTGCGGATCGGCGAGACCGATCTTACTTCTCTTTCCGGCAAGGCGCTGCGTGCCGAGCGCCATCGCATCCAGATGATCTTTCAGGATCCGTTCGCTTCGCTCAATCCGCGCCGCAAGATCGGCCACATCATCGCCGACGGCCCGATCGCGGCCGGCCTTGATGCCAAGGTCGCGTTCGACCGTGCCCGCGACCTCCTCAAGATGGTGGGCCTGGATGCCGGCGCACTCGAGCGCTACCCGCATGAATTCTCTGGCGGCCAGCGCCAGCGCATCGGCATTGCGCGCGCGCTCGCACTCGAGCCCGAGATCATCGTTGCAGATGAGGCCGTCTCCGCACTCGACGTCTCCGTGCAGGCGCAGGTCTTGCGGCTGCTCGAAGACCTCAAGACCCGTCTCGGTCTCTCGATGCTGTTCATCACTCACGACTTGCGCGTCGCCGCCCAGATCTGCGACCGCATCGCGGTGATGCAGCGCGGCGCCATCGTCGAGCTGAAGCCGACCGCGCAGCTGTTCGCCGCGCCGGAGCATGCCTATACACGCGAGCTGCTGGCGGCGGTGCCGGGACGTAAAGAGCGCGCGCCGGCGGCGTGACGGTCGATCGCATCGAGTCGCCGAATTCCGGGATTGTTCCAAAAACTTGCACGCGGCCCGAGGTGAAACATATTCGGTCCAGAAGAATTTTCTTGACGAGAATATCCTTGCCGATGAGCGCAAGGAGCAAGTCGACACCAGCATTCGCGCGCGGCTCCAGAAAGCCGCGCGACGGATGTGAGCTGGTGAGCGGTCTCTCAACCCGGCGCATCAAAGGCACGGGAGATGTTGGGATTCCGGAGTGCGCTCACGCGCTTTTTACTCCTTCGTGATCGGCGACACCGCTTCAAAGCCGAAGACGGCGTCATAGATGACGATGAAATGATAGCCGTCATCTGATGACGGGATTTGCCAACTGATATTCGGAGCCAACATGGGCGAAGTCATTCGATTTGTCTCCAAGTCCGAGCGCGAGCGAGCACGTCTCATCCAGGAGGCGCGCGCCATCTACGACAGTATCTTCCCGCCGACCGACCCGGCCAGCGAAGGCCAGGATAAGGCCGCGATGGGCCGTGCATATATCGGCCGCGACGGGGGTAACCTGTCGTGATCAAGATCATCGCCGTGCTTTGCAGCCTTGCCTCCCCGACCAATTGTCACGAGCAGGTCGTCACCACCTCGGATTTCGCGCAGGTTTCGGTGCAGTCCTGCCTGATGGGCGCGCCGCAGCTCGCCGACTGGATGAACCAGCATCCAGCCGAGCGGCTGGCTGCGTGGCGCTGCGTGATCGGTCAACAGGCCGGCCGGGGCATCTAGCGTCTGACGGCCGCGTTCGATCGGCGCGCCCGCCCGGCCATGACGGTCTCGACTGAAGGGAGCTCTTGGCCGGGGCCGCGGCTCGACCAAAGCAGTGACGACACTCCATTGCCGGGGTAACCTCTCGTTGCGGCCATTGGCAGCAAGGGGGGATCCGCATGGAAGTCGCGAGCCTCGTTCTTCCCGTATTCGCGATCATCGTCACCGGCTGGCTGGCCGGCGAGCTCGGCTATCTCTCCCGCTCGCTCGCCGACGCGCTGGTGCATTTCGCCTACAACGTGGCAATGCCGGCGCTATTGATCGTCACCATCGCGCAGGAGCCCGCGGGCAATCTGCTGGAATGGCGTTTCCTGCTCGCGTTCGGCGGCGGCTCCCTCGTCTGCTTTGCGCTAGTCTTCCTGGTGGTCCGCGCTGGCGGAAAGCACGATCTCGCCAGCAGCACGATTCATGGCATGGCGGCGGCGATGACCAATACCGGCTTCGTGGCGCTGCCGATCCTGCACGCGATCTACGGCCAGCCCGCCGTCCTGCCTGCTGCGGTCGCGACGGTATTCGTCGCAGCCGTGATGTTTCCGATCACGGTCATCCTGCTGGAAAGGGACGCGCGCGGATCGTCCGCGCAGTCCGCCGGCCTCGCGAAGCAGATCCTGCTCAATCCGATGGTGCTGTCGACGCTTGGCGGTCTCGTCTGGGCGATCACGGGCTTGCCGATACCGGCGCCGGTCGCGGCCTATCTCAACATGATCGCCGCCGCGCTCACGCCCTGCGCACTGTTTGCCATCGGGCTCGGCCTGTCGGTCGAGGGCCTGCGCTCCAACCTGAGGGCAACGTTCGCGCTCGCGCTCGTGAAGCTCGTGATCATGCCGCTGATCGTCTACGGACTTTGTGTGGTCACCGGCCTCAACGCGCTCTACACCGTCGCCGCCGTGATATGCGCCGCCGTGCCCACGGCGAAGACGGTGTACGTGCTGGCGCACGAACACAAGGTCGAGGAGAAACTGGTCGCGGCCACGGTCTCGGTCACGACGATGCTGTCGGTCGCGACATTGCTGGTCGCGCTGTACCTTCTCTCGGGTCTGGCGACCGGCACGCGCTAACCCGCACTTATCTCGTGGTGTTGCCCCAGGTGGGCGCCGAGTTGGTCACGCCGACCGAGGGCCAATTGTAAGATCCGACCGACGGTGCCGTGACCGTTCCGACCGTCTGGCCGGACGAGCCGTAGGACGCCCGCGGCTGCACGGCAGTGGGCGCCCCGGCGCCGCCATAGGTTGGGGCCACCACGCCCGTGCTGTAATGTCGGCTCGACCGCGCCTTCTTCGCTTCAGCCGCAAAGGGCGCGGCAAGCAGCCCGGTCGTGATGAGCGCGGCAATGGCGAGTTTGATGCTTGTCATGGCTGATCCCTCGATCGCTGGGGCCCTTGTGCCATGTGTTCATTGATCGCACGATGTCCATAGGCACAAGTTCATAACTCCGTGTGCTGGCGAATGTGCCGAAGCAGTGCGTTCGTCACCTCCGCTTCGGACGAATCATGCCCGCCTTCGGATGGACCCGAATCAGCGCTAGTGCATTGCCCTCAGCGACTTCGCGTATTGAGGCGACATGACCGGGCCCGAACTGAAGCAACTCCGCGCCGACCTCTCCGATGTCCTCGAGCGGAAGCTCACGGCGGCCGACATGGCAAAGCTCTGCGGATTGCCGGAGAAAGGCGGCGGCGACACCATCCGGCGCTGGGAGGTGAGCGGCCCTACGCCGGAGGCGACCAAGGTGCTGCGCGTGCTTGCGATGGCGAGCGAGCGCTACCCGATCCTGGAGAAGTTCGACATCTTCGATCGACATGACGTGCGCGAGGAAGACCGGCCCGCGAAGCGCGCCGCGTTCCGCGCGCAGATGCGCGATGAGGCGCGACGGCGTCTCGGTTAACGAAGGACGCCGAGAGGTTACCGAAGGGCTGCGAGGTTAAGCCTTCCTTCACCACTTCTTAAGCCGGCATTAAGCACGAAATTCATTTGCAGCCCAATAAGTTAGGTTGGGTCGCGCTGTGCCATGCATGTGACAGCATTTTCGTCAAAAGCGAGCTATCTGCAAAACCAACGCGGCGCGGAAAGCGCGCCTGCCGGGGACCTTAAGTGTCGGAGTTCAAGACGATGAAGAAGATTCTGTTTGCGACCGTTGCGCTGCTCGTGATGGGCGCTGCTGCACCGGCCGTCGGTGCCGATCTCGGCAACCGCAACTATTACAAGACGCCCGCGCCGGCCTATGCCGCGCCGATCTACAACTGGACCGGCTTCTACATCGGCGGCCATGTCGGCGGCGCGTTCTCCAGCGACAACAATTTCAACGGCCTTTCCACCGGCAACAACGGCAACGGCCGTTTCCTCGGCGGCGTGCAGGTCGGTGGGGACTGGCAGTTCCACCCGAACTTCGTGGTCGGCGTCGAGGGCCAGTATTCCTGGCTCTCCGGCAGCGTCGGTGCCGTGTTTCCGGGCGGCATCGCCTACACCAACGACCAGCGTGGCCTTGGCTCGATCACCGGCCGCGTCGGCTACACCTGGGGCCCCGGCCTCGTCTATGTGAAGGGCGGCTACGCCTATTCGGACAACAACGAGAAGGTGACGGTCGGCGGCGTGCCGACCGCGTTCGTCATCACCGGCGATCACCGCAACGGCTACACGGTCGGCGCCGGCCTCGAATACATGTTCGCCCCGAACTGGTCGGCCAAGGCCGAGTACCAGTACTACAATTTCGGCGACTCGAGCTTCACCGGCGGCCCGCTCGCGGGCACGGGCAGCTTCACCACCGACGACCACACCATCAAGGCGGGCGTCAACTACCGCTTCAACTGGGCAAGCCCGGCCGTCGCGCGCTACTGATCGGTTACCACAACCTTACCAGGACGGAAGGGCCGGCGATTTCGCCGGCCCTTCTTTTTTCGCCCTGCGGAACACGCGCAACCGTTTGCGGAGATTGCGAATTTTTAACCGGCGGTGCGGATACTGCCGGCCGCAAACAGAAGCAAGAACGTTGGGGGAATTTCGATGGCGATCCGTTTCAGCCTTGGCGGCTCACTTGGCCGGATGCGGCCTCGTTTCAAAATGCCGACCTGGGGCGTGCGCGGCAGCCTGTTCGCGGCCTTTGCAGTGATCGCGGGCATGGGCCTCGTGATCGCAGCCGGCGCCGGCCTGGCGCTGCAGAATCTCGGCGGACGGATGACCGAGCTGAGCGGGCGGGACATTCCGCGCCTCACTGCCAGCCTGCAATTGTCGGCCCTGAGCGCCAGCCTTGCGGCACAGGGACCTGCCCTGCTCGCGGCTCAAACCGAGGAAGCCCTGAACGAGCGTACCAAGAAGCTCAAGGAGCTGCAGGAGCAGACGCAGCAGAAGCTCACCGAGATCATCGGGCTCGGCGGCGACAAGACCGTGGTCTCCGGACTCAGCGAGACGATGAAGAGCATCAACGAGGCGGCGCAGAGCCTCGCCAAGGCCGCCCGCGAGCGGCTCGATATCGCCGCCCTCCATGACAAGCAATATGACGCGCTGCGCAGCGCCCAGGGCGCCTTCGTCGGCGCGGCCAGTCCGGCGATGCTCGACGCGCAGACCCGGGTCAACGCCATTCTCGGCTCGGCCGACCTGTCCGCCGCAGATGCCAACGATGCCGCGCAGACCGTCGGCCAGCTCGGCAACGTCGTCGCCAGCGGCAATCTCGCGGCCGCCAACATGAGTGCGGCACTGTCGGCGAACACCAGCGACAAGCTCGACGACATCCAGAAGGAATTCAAGACGGCACAGGGACGCCTGCGGTCCAACCTCGATCTGTTGCCGGACAATCAAGGCAACAAGATGCTGCGCGAGACGGCGGAGAAGCTGATGGCGCTCGGCACCGGCAAGACCGGCGTGTTCAATCTGCGTGAGAAGGAGCTCGACTCCGTCGACTACGGCCAGACCATCCTGGACGAGACCCGCAAGCTCAATGTCGGCCTCGGCATCAGCGTGCAGCAGCTCGTCGACGGCGTGCAGAAGGAGACCAACGCCTCGACCTCGCAGGCGCAGCAGGAGACCTCGCTCGCGACCACCGTGATGCTGGCCCTTGGTGCCTTGATGCTGGTCGGCTCGGCGCTGTTCGTCTGGCTCTATGTCGGCCGCAACATCCTGCGCCGCATCCGCGAGCTTCAGCGCGCCATGCAGCTGCTGTCGGCCGGCGACCTCGACACCGAGATCGTCCGCTCCCGGCAGAACGACGAGATCGGCGTGATGAAGGAAACGCTGACCGTGTTCCGCGACAGCATGATCGAAGCCCGGGCGCTCGCCGCCGAGCAGGACAAGGACCGTGTCGCCAAGGCCGAGCGGGCCGCGCGCATGGAAGCGAAGATCGCCGAATTCGAAAGCACGGTGCGCTCCGCGCTCGACAATCTGGCGCAGTCGGCCAATTCGATGCAATCGACCGCGCAGAGCATGTCGACCACCGCCGACCAGTCCAACGCGCTGGTCAACGCGGTCGCCTCCGCCGCCGAGGAGACCTCGGTCAACGTGCAGACCGTGTCGTCAGGCACCGAGCAGCTGTCGTCCTCGATCGAGGAGATCAGCAAGCAGGTCGTGACCTCGGCCGCAATCGCCAAGAAGGCGGTCGACGAGGCCGGCGCCACCGACACCACGGTGCAGAGCCTTGCCGACAGCGCGAGCCGCATCAGCGTCGTGGTCGACCTGATCCAGACCATCGCCTCGCAGACCAATTTGCTCGCGCTCAACGCCACCATCGAGGCGGCGCGTGCGGGCGAGGCCGGCCGCGGCTTCGCCGTGGTTGCCTCCGAAGTGAAAAGCCTCGCGAGCCAGACCGCCAAGGCCACGGAGGAAATCCGCACCCAGATCGCCAGCATGCAGGAGATCACGACATCGGCGGTCGGCGCCATCCAGGGCATCGGCCGGATCATCGGCGAGATCGACAACGTGACCACGACGATCGCAGCCGCGGTCGAGGAGCAGGGCGCCGCCACCCGCGAGATCGCGCGCAACATCCAGCATGCGGCCGGCGGCACCAGCGAAGTCTCCAGCAACATCGTCGGCGTCTCCACCGCCTCGGCCGAAGCCGGCGCCGCGGCAAACGAAGTGCTGGGCGCCTCCGACGCGCTCCGGCGCGAAGCCGACATGCTGCGCGGAGAGATCGACGCATTCCTCAACAACATGCGGGCGGCGTAAGACGGGACCGCCACGGGGACTCCACTCCCTCTCCCGCTTGCGGGGAGGGCTGGGGTGGGGGTGCCTCCGCATTGGGAGTGTCTGAGACGCCTCGAAATTGTCCCCGAGTGGAGCGAGCCGCCACCCGGCGCTCCGCCGTAGCCGACGCTTCGCCTCGGCGTCTCTAAGAGACGGCCGCCTTAGGCGGCCTAAGCCTCCCCCGCAAGCGGGAGAGGTGACCGAGTTCGGCGCACGAGCGTCCCACATCACGGAAAAACGCCGCCCGGTATGACCGCCATGCGGAGACCACGGACGGTCTTTTTTCGGCTGGCGTCCCGCCGTATGTGCGGGTACCGATAATGCATGAACGCAAAAACCGACACCGCACAGTCCTCGGCCGAAGCCCTGCGCTACCCCTGGGAACAGCACCCCGGCCACGACGAGGTCGTGGAGGTTAGGCCCGGCGTGTTGTGGGTGCGGCTGAAGCTGCCGTTCCGCCTCAACCACGTGAACATCTACCTGCTCGCCGACGGCGACGGTTATGCGATGGTGGATACCGGTTTCGGCAACGAGGAGACGATCGAGGCCTGGACCAAGCTATTCGACGGGCCGCTGAAGGGCGTCCACATCACGCGCCTGATCGTCACGCACTCCCACCCTGACCATGTCGGCCTTGCCGGCTGGGTCGTCGAGCGGTTCAACTGCCCGCTGGTGATGTCGCAGGTCGAATATCTGCAATCGGTCTATCACCAGAACCGCGGCACCGCGGAGCGACAGGAAGCGCAGCGGCTGTTCTTCCGCCGCCACGGCATGGACGAGTCGCTCACCGAAAAGCTGCTGGGCCGCGGCCAGGATTATCTCAAGCGCGTTTCGGTGCTGCCGCCCTCCTACCGCCGTATCTCCCATGGCGAGGACGTCGTGATCGGCACGCGCCGCTTCAAGGTGATCACCGGCGGCGGCCACGCGCTCGACCAGGTGATGCTGTATTGCGCCGACGACAAGCTGTTCCTCTCCGCCGACCAGGTGCTGAGCAAGATCTCGCCCAATGTCAGCGTCTGGGCGGTCGAGCCCGACCAGAACTCGCTCGGCGAATATCTGGCCTCGCTCGCCAGCCTCACCACGACACTGCCCTATGACGTCCTGGTGCTGCCCGGCCACGGCGTGCCGTTCTACGGACTGAAGACCCGCATCAAGCAGCTCGCCGACCACCATGAAGAGCGCTGCCGCCTGATCGCGGAAGCCTGCCGCGAGGTGCCGCAGACCTCGCGCGCCCTGGTGCCCGTCGTGTTCAACAAGCATGTGCTCGATGAACACCAGATGGGCTTTGCCGCCGGCGAGCTGGTCGCCCACGTCAACTACATGATCGTCGAGGGGCGGTTGACGGCCGAGACGAAGGACGGCGTGCTGCAGTTCAGGACGACGTGAGTCACTTCGTCATGGCCGGGCTTGTGGCGGCATCTCACTTCATATTCGCGATCGCGTGCAGCGCCGCGATGTAGCCGAACGGGCCCAAGCCGCAGATCACCCCGGTCGCCACGAACGAGATCTTGGAGTGGCGGTGATATTCATCGCGGGCGTGGATGTTGGAGATGTGGACTTCCAGCACCGGCCCTTCGAACGTCTTGATCGCGTCCATGATCGCGACCGAGGTGAAGGAAAAGCCGGCGGGATTGATGATGATTGCATCGGCGCCCTGCCGCGCCGAGTGGATCAGGTCGACCAGCACGCCTTCATGGTTAGATTGGTGGAAGGCGAGCTTGAGCCCGAGCGTTGCGGCAGCCGCCTCGCAGCTCGCGTTGACCTCTGCGAGCGTCGTCGTGCCGTAGATGTGCGGCTCGCGGATGCCGAGCATATTGAGGTTGGGACCGTTCAGGATCATGACTCGCTTCATCGGGCGTCCTTTCGCATGAGCTGCTGGCGAGCCGATCCGCGCCTCGCCAAGGCAAAGGCTACGACATCGGCGCGACCAGCTCAGCAACCATGGACGGAGCGCGCCCCATGGACAAAATGTCCAAGCCGGCGGCAACGGTCCCCGGCTTTCCCGGAGCCTCGGCCCGCGCGGACGGGCCAGCGTTAGGCGTTTGATCCACATCAACTATCGCCGGCGAGACGCCGCTATCAATGGACCCGCGCGCCTCGTCACAAATGTGTGCGGGCGCATGGACATTGGAGCTGGAAAAGCTCTAAAAATGAGCGGCCGCCGTGGCCGGGTTCCGTTGCAGGTTTTGCCGATGGATTACAACCAGTTCTTCGATACCGCCCTCGATCGTCTCCATTCCGAGCGGCGCTACCGCGTGTTCGCCGACCTGGAGCGCACGGCCGGCCGATTCCCGCACGCGGTCTGGCACTCGCCCAAGGGCAAGCGCGACGTCGTGATCTGGTGCTCGAACGATTATCTCGGCATGGGCCAGCATCCGAAAGTGGTCGGCGCCATGGTCGAGACCGCGACGCGCGTCGGCACCGGTGCCGGCGGCACCCGCAACATCGCCGGCACGCATCACCCGCTGGTGCAGCTCGAGGCCGAGCTCGCCGATCTCCACGGCAAGGAAGCCGCGCTGCTGTTCACCTCGGGCTATGTCTCGAACCAGACCGGCATCCCGACCATCGCAAAACTCATTCCGAACTGCCTGATCCTGTCGGACGAGCTCAACCACAATTCGATGATCGAGGGCATCCGCCAGTCCGGCTGCGAGCGGGTCGTGTTCCGCCACAACGATCTTGCGCATCTCGAGGAGCTGTTGAAAGCGGCCGGCCCGAATAGGCCGAAGCTGATCGTCTGCGAGAGCCTCTATTCCATGGACGGCGACGTCGCCCCGCTCGCCAAGATCTGCGATCTCGCCGAGAAGTACGACGCGATGACCTATGTCGACGAAGTCCACGCGGTCGGCATGTACGGCCCGCGCGGCGGCGGCATCGCCGAGCGTGACGGCGTCATGCACCGCATCGACATCCTCGAAGGCACGCTGGCGAAAGCCTTCGGCTGCCTCGGCGGCTACATCGCCGCCAACGGCCAGATCATCGACGCCGTGCGCTCCTATGCACCGGGCTTCATCTTCACCACCGCACTGCCGCCGGCGATCTGCTCGGCTGCGACCGCCGCGATCAAGCACCTGAAGACCTCGAACTGGGAGCGCGAGCGCCACCAGGACCGTGCCGCCCGCGTCAAGGCGATCCTCAACGCCGCCGGCCTGCCGGTGATGTCGAGCGACACCCACATCGTGCCGCTGTTCGTCGGCGATCCCGAGAAGTGCAAGCAGGCGTCCGACCTGCTGCTCGAGGAGCACGGCATCTACATCCAGCCCATCAACTATCCGACGGTCGCCAAGGGCAGCGAGCGGCTGCGCATCACGCCTTCGCCTTATCACGACGATGGCCTGATCGATCAACTCGCCGAGGCCCTGCTGCAAGTGTGGGAGCGCCTGGGTCTGCCGCTGCGCCAGAAGTCGCTCGCGGCGGAATAGGTCTGTCTTACCCTCCCCTGGAGGGGAAGGGTCGGCTCACATTGAGCGCAGCGAAATGTGGGCCGGGGTGGGATGACGGTGTCTCCTCATCCAACCGTGCCCGAGTGGATAGATCACCCCACCCCGCTCGCGCTTCGCGCGATCGACCCTCCCCCTCCAAGGGAGGGTGAGAGCAGGCAGCTCGCCCTACGACTTAACGACAACCCCAGTTCCCACCGCCGCGCGGCATTTCGCTGTCGCCTCGCCCCGTCCAACGCGCTAGAATTACTGGGAAAATGAGCTCGGGCGCCGCCGGCGCCCTTTCGAGAAGCGCGCTCGCCATGCTGCACGATTGGGGCGTGATCGCCGCCGCCTTCGGCTATATCGGCTTCCTGTTCCTGGTGGCGAGCCATGGCGACCGCCGCTCGCCGGCCGGGCGCGGCCGTGCCTCCGGGCTGATCTATCCGCTCTCGCTGGCGATCTACTGCACCTCCTGGACCTTCTTCGGCTCGGTCGGCTTCGCCACCCGCGCCTCGACCGACTTCCTCGCCATCTATGTCGGCCCGATCCTGATGATCGGGTTAGGCGCCGGCGTATTGCGCCGCGTGATCCAGCTCGCGAAAGCCCACAACATCACGTCGATCGCCGACTTCATCGGGGCCCGCTATGGCAAGAGCCAGGCGGTGGCGGCCACCGTCGCGCTGATCGCGATCATCGGCTCGGTGCCCTACATCGCGCTCCAGCTCAAGGCGGTAGCCTCCTCGCTCGAAACCATCCTGAGCGAAGACCAGGCCTTCTCCCACATCCCGATCGTCGGCGACGTCGCGCTGATGGTGACGCTGGCGATGGCGGCCTTCGCCGTGCTGTTCGGCACGCGTCAGACCGATGCGACCGAGCATCAGCACGGCCTGATGCTGGCGATCGCGACCGAATCCATCATCAAGCTGGTCGCCTTCCTCGCCGCCGGCATCTTCGTCACATTCTGGATGTTCTCGCCGCACGAACTGATCGAGCGCGCCATGAAGACGCCGGAGGCGGTGCGCGCCATCAACTATTCGCCGTCGATCGGCAACTTCCTCACCATGACGCTGCTGTCGCTCTGCGCCATCATGCTGCTGCCGCGCCAGTTCCACGTCAGTGTGGTCGAGAACTCCTCGGATGCCGAGGTCGGCCGCGCGCGCTGGCTGTTCCCGCTCTACCTCGTCGCCATCAATCTGTTCGTGATCCCGATCGCGCTCGCCGGCCTTGTCACCTTCCCGTTCGGCGCGGCCGACCCTGACATGTACGTGCTGGCGCTGCCGATGGAGGGCGGTGCGGGGCTTCTCAGCGTCGCCATTTTCGTCGGCGGCCTGTCGGCGGCGACCGCAATGGTGATCGTCGAATGCGTCGCACTCTCCATCATGGTCTCGAACGACCTCGTGGTTCCGCTGGTGCTGCAACGGCGGCCGGAAGGACGCGCCGGCGGCGCGGATTTCAGCGACTTCCTGCTGCGCTCGCGGCGGCTTGCGATCTTCGCCATCATGGTGATGGCCTATTTCTACTATCGCGCGCTCGGCAATACCCAGCTCGTGGCGATCGGCCTGCTCTCCTTTGCCGCCATCGCGCAGCTTGCGCCGAGCTTCTTCGGCGGGCTGCTGTGGCGGCGCGCGACCGCGCGCGGAGCCATCGGCGGCATGCTGGTCGGCTTCGTGGTGTGGCTCTACACACTGTTCATCCCGAGCTTCATGGATACCTCGACATCAGGCATCCTGCTGCTCCAGCATGGCCCCTTCGGCATCGAGGCGCTGCGGCCGCAGGCGCTGTTCGGCGCCGATCTGCCTTCCTTGATGCACGGCGTGATCTGGTCCCTGTCGCTCAACATCCTGACCTATGTGCTGCTGTCGCTGGCACGAAGGCCCTCGTCGATCGAGCTGCTGCAGGCCGATCTGTTCGTGCCCAATACGCTCGCGCCGATCTCACCGAGCTTCCGCCGCTGGCGCACCACCGTCACCGTGCAGGACATCCAGACCACGGTGGCGCAATATCTCGGACCCGACCGCGCCCGGCATTCCTTCGAGGCGTTCTCCGCGCGGCGCAACGTTCGTCTGGAGACGGGAGCGCCCGCCGATTTCGAGCTTTTGCAGCACGCCGAGCACCTGATCGCCTCCTCGATTGGAGCGGCCTCCTCGCGCCTCGTGATGTCGCTGCTGCTGCGCAAGCGCACGGTCTCGGCCAAGGCTGCACTCAAGCTGCTCGACGACTCCCACGCGGCCCTGCATTTCAACCGCGAGATCCTCCAGACCGCGCTCAACCACGTGCGCCAGGGCATCGCCGTGTTCGATGCCGATCTGCAGCTGATCTGCTCCAACCGGCAGTTCGGTGATCTCCTCAACGTGCCCCCGCATATCGTCCAGTTCGGCGAGCCGCTGCGCGATATCCTGGAATTCATCGGCGTGAGCGATCCGGACGACCCGGTCGAGCGCGAGGCCATGCTGGAGCGGCGCCTCGCCGCCTACACCACCGACAGCGAGCCATATCTCGAACGCCTGCCGGAACGCCACATGGTGATCGAGGTGCTCACCAATCGCATGCCCGGCGGCGGCTTCGTCATCACCTTCACCGATGTCACGCCCACCTTCGAGGCGGCGGAAGCGCTGGAGCGCGCCAACGCGACACTGGAAAAGCGCGTGCGCGACCGCACCGAGGAGTTGACGCGGCTGAACTCCGAGCTGGCGCTGGCCAAGAGCGCGGCGGAAGACGCCAGCATCTCCAAGACGCGCTTCCTCGCCGCCGCCAGCCACGACATTCTCCAGCCGCTGAACGCGGCGCGGCTCTATGTCACGAGCCTGGTCGAGCGCCAGCACAGCGGCGAGGAGACGCGGCTGGTCGAGAACATCGACGAATCGCTGCAGGCGATCGAGGAGATCCTCGGCGCGCTGCTGGACATCTCGCGGCTGGACGCCGGCGCGATGACGACCTCGACCTCGAGCTTCAAGATGGCCGATCTGATGCGCTCGCTGGAGATCGAGTTCGCGCCGATCGCGCGTGCCAAGAACCTGGAGCTCACCTTCGTGCCGTGCTCGCTGCCGGTCGAATCGGACCGGCTGCTGCTGCGGCGCCTGCTGCAGAATTTGATCTCGAACGCGATCAAATACACCCCGCGCGGCCGCGTGCTGGTCGGCTGTCGCCGGCAAGGCCCTTCGCTCAAGATCTGCGTCTACGACACCGGCGTCGGCATCCCGCCGGTCAAGCGCGGCGAGATCTTCAAGGAATTCCACCGCCTCGAGCAGGGCGCCCGGATCGCGCGCGGGCTGGGGCTCGGCCTGTCGATCGTCGAACGCCTGGCGCGCGTGCTCAAGCACGGCATCGCCATCGACGGCAACAGAAGCGGCGGCTCGGTCTTCTCCGTGACGGTGCCGACGGCGAAAGCGGTCACCCACACCGCCGCGGTGACCAGCGCGACGCCGCTGGCGCGCACGCCGATCTCCGGCGCGCTGATCGTCTGTATCGAGAACGACGCGGCGATCCTCGATGGCATGCGCACGCTGCTGAAGGCCTGGGACGCCGAAGTGATCGCGGTCGCCGATCCCGAAGGCGCGATCGCCGCCATCGAGACGGCGGGACAGCGCGTCACCGGCCTCCTGGTCGACTATCATCTCGACCGCGGCAACGGCATTGCCGCGATCCGCGAGATCCGCCGCCGCTTCGGCGACGGCATCCCCGCAATCCTGATCACCGCGGACCGCAGCCCCGCTGTGCAGATCGCTGCGCGCGACGAGAAGGTCGCGGTGCTGAACAAGCCGGTCAAGCCGGCCTCGCTCCGCGCCCTGCTCGGCCAGTGGCGCACGCAGCAGATGGTGGCGGCGGAGTGAAGCGGCTTGCTGGCGACGGCCAGCACGTTTGCACAATTCAGGGCGCCAGCCGCGTGAAGACGTAGTCCCGGCTCTTGGCGCGAGCTTCGTGACAACCCCAGCAAGTGCGGTGCTGGGCCTCGTCGACCGGTTTGCCGTTGATGAAACGGCCGAAGCCCCAGCCGCCCGTCGCCGCGTATTTTTTGGAATCCTTGACCATCACCTGGACCGTGGTGGCGGCACCAGGAATTGTCGCGGACGCAAACTCCGGCGATTGCTTCCGCTTCCAGGCGCGCTTGACCAGGATGGTGCCGTCAGGGAACGGAAGCTTGCCGGCCTGATACGCGTCGATTGCGGTCTGGTTGCCGACAACGGTGCGAAGCTCGTCGAGCGGCGCGGCTTCTTCGGCCGGCGCGATCAGCTCCCACTGCTTGTAACCGGGCGGAATCGTGACGCCGAAGATCGGCGAGGCGTCTGCCGTGTTTTGCGCAGGCCCCTCGGCAAGAGCGATCGAGACCAGATAGGGCACGCAAGTCAGCAGAACGACCAGAAGAAGCACGGCCAGCGTGATCACCGTGACGTAGGATCGCTCATTCTTTTCAGGTTCGATAGATGGCATGACGTTTCTTCAAGCTGGGATCGCGGTACATCCCCGGCCCAGCCACGCTGGACCGAGGCACGCATGAATGATCACGCGCCGTCGGCGTCGATGACGGCCTTGGCAAAGGCTTGCGGCGCTTCCTGCGGCAGATTGTGGCCGATGCCGCCGGTGATCAGGCGAAACTCGTATCGGCCCGAGAACTTCTTGGCATAGGCGCTCGGGTCGGGATGCGGCGCGCCGTTGGCGTCGCCCTCCATCGTGATCGTCGGCACCTCGATGACGGGAGCCGCCGCCAGCTTCTTTTCGAGATGCTCGTATTTCGCTTCGCCCTGGGCGAGGCCGAGTCGCCAGCGGTAGTTGTGGATCGTGATCGCGACATGATCCTTGTTGTCCAGCGCCGCCGCACTTCGATTGAAGGTGGCGTCGTCGAACTTCCATTGCGGTGAGGCGAGCTTCCAGATCAGCTTGGCGAAATCATGCGTGTACTTCTCGTATCCGGCACGGCCGCGCTCGGTCGCGAAATAGAACTGGTACCACCATTGCAGCTCGGCAGATGGTGCCAACGGCGCGTTGCCGGCGGCCTGGCTGGAGATCAGATAGCCGCTGACCGATACCAGCGCGCGGCAGCGCTCCGGCCACAGCGCGGCGATGATGTCGGCGGTGCGCGCGCCCCAATCGAAGCCGGCGATAACAGCCTTCTTGATCTCAAGCTTGTCCATCAGCGCGATGATGTCGGCCGCCATCGCGGCAGGCTCGCCGTTGCGCGGCGTCTCGCTGGAAAGGAAACGCGTCGTGCCGTAGCCGCGCAGATGAGGGATGATCACGCGATAGCCGGCCTTGGCCAGGATCGGCGCAACGTCGACGAAGGCGTGAATGTCGTAGGGCCAGCCATGCAGCAGGATCGCCACGGGACCGTTCGAAGGCCCCGCCTCCGCATACCCGACATTGAGGACGCCGGCATCGATCTGCTTGATCGCCCCGAAGGACGCAGTCGATGCGGACGATTTCGGCGCTTCGGTCTCAGCGCGCGCGAGGTCGATCACGCCGAGGCCGACGGCGACGGTTCCGGCGGCTACGCCAAAGAACTGGCGGCGATGCTGATCGATGATCTGCTTCATGGTGGTGCTACCCTTCTTGATGGTTGGTGATGGCGCGTCAGATCAGCGCGACCGTGACGTCGACGTTGCCGCGAACGGCCTTGGAATAGGGGCAGGTCTGATGCGCATCATCGATGATGCCGCGTGCGATCTCGGGGTCGAGGCCCGGCAGGCTGACATTGAGGCGCGCCCGGAGCGAGTAGGCGCCCTCGTCGAGCACGAGATCGATTTC
The DNA here is from genome assembly GCF_000379585.1 of Bradyrhizobium sp. WSM2793. Lineage (NCBI taxonomy): Bacteria > Pseudomonadati > Pseudomonadota > Alphaproteobacteria > Hyphomicrobiales > Nitrobacteraceae > Bradyrhizobium > Bradyrhizobium sp. WSM2793. Next base: position 201,812 of record NZ_KB902769.1, read on the forward strand.
CGCATCAACAGCGCATTTCCTGGGAAGCTCGATCTTCCGCTTGCGCGCCGCGATCTCCATCGCGCCTTCGAAGCAGGCCGACCAGCCGGCGGCGAACAATTGCTCGGGATTGGTGCCGATGCCTGCGGCGCCCGGCGGCGACAGCTTGACATCGAGGCGGCCATCGGAGCTGCGCGATATGCCGTCGCCTCGGCCGCCGCTGGTGTGGGTCTTGGCCGTGTAGAGTATTTTTGCCGCCTGCGTCATGAAGCTGTCCTTTCCGTTGCGCAACTGACTAGCAGTGGCTGGTGCAGGACACCCGTTGGGAGTTGTGAGAAGTTGTGAGGTCAGACCTGGCGCGCTTAACAAGGCCTGCACCCGCGGCCTGATGCCGATGCAGCGACGGCCTTGCCGGATCGCGATCATCTGGCTATCGGGTCCTGTCGAAGGGACCCGAGATTTGCCATGACAGAGCCGGCCGGCACCGCAACGGGAACTTTATCGTTCGGGCCATTCTCCGTGACGCCGCATGAAAGGCTCGTGATGCGCGACGGCGTCGCGTTGCCGCTGGGCGCGAAAGCGTTCGACACGCTGATGGCGCTGATGTCGCGACCGAACCAGGTCGTCGGCAAATGGGACCTGATGGCGCTGGTGTGGCCCGGCGTCACCGTCGAAGAGGCCAATCTGCGCTTTCACGTCGCAGCGTTGCGCAAGGCGCTCGGCGACGGCAAGGACGGCGCCCGCTACATCACGACGCTGTCCGGCCGCGGCTATTGCTTCGTGGCACCGATCTCGCAACTCGCAGCGCCGGTTTCGCAAACAGGCATTGCGGCAGCCCAGCGCCCCGCGCCACGGCTGGAATTGCCACCGGTGAAACTGCCGAACCGGTTACAGCGGATGGTCGGGCGCGACGATGAGATCGCCACCGTTTCCGACAAGCTCATCGCCTCGCGCTTTGTCACGATCGCCGGTCCCGGCGGCGTCGGCAAGACGGCGGTCGCAGTGGCGATCGCCCACGACCTGCTCGAGACTTTCTCCGACGCCGCGCACTTTGTTGATCTCGCCGCGCTCAGTGATCCCGATCTCGTGATCACCTCGATCCTGCTGATGCTGGGCTTGCCGGCCGAGACCGACGATCCCCTGCCCGCGCTGCTCGCGCATGTCAGGGACAAGCGGATGCTGCTGGTTCTCGACAATTGCGAGCACGTCATTGCGACCGCCGCACCGCTGGCGGCGGACATCTTCCAGGCCGCGCCACATGTCCATATCCTCGCGACCAGCCGCGAGGCCCTGCGCGTCGAGGGCGAGCAGGTCTATCGATTGGCGCCGCTTGCCGTTCCGCCCGACGGCTCCGGACTGACGGTCGCTGCAGCGCAGACCTATCCGGCGCTGCAGCTGTTCCTCGAACGTGCCACGGCCAGCGGCGGGCAGATCAGTCTCGATGACGCCAATGCCGCGATCATCGCGAGGATCTGCCGCAAGCTCGACGGCATGGCGCTGGCGATCGAACTCGCTGCCGGCCGGGTCGAAGCCTACGGCCTGGAGCAGACGGCCGCATTGCTCGACGAGCGCCTCAATCTGCTCTGGCAGGGCCAGCGAACGGCGCCGCCCCGGCAGAAGACATTGCAGGCAACGCTCGACTGGAGCTACGGACTGCTGTCGGATCTCGAACGCCTCGTGCTGCGCAGGCTTGCGGTCTTCGCCGGGCATTTCACCATCGACGCGGCACTCGAGGTCGTGCCGGACGAGCGCGTCGACCAGGCCCGCCTGTTCGACGCCGTCGACAGTCTCGTGGCCAAATCGATGGTCGCGCCGCGCCCCATCGGCGCCATGATGCGCTACCGCCTGCTCGACACGACGCGCGCTTATCTGCTCGAGATCGAGCCCGATGACGCGGCTCTCGCCGCCCGCCACGCGACGTACTTCCGGCGATGGCTGGAACAGGCCGGCATGACATGGGCCGCCGTGCCGAGCGCGGACGAGCGAGCTGCTCACTTCTCCGCGCTTCACAATGTGCGCGCCGCGCTCGACTGGTGCTTCGGGGCGGGCGGTGATCTTGGCATCGGCATTGCGCTCGCCGCTGCCGCGGCGCCGATCTTCCTGGCGATGTCCTTGTTGATCGAATGCCGGCGCTGGTCGGAACGGGCGCTGCTGGCGATGGACCCCTCCTCGCGCGGCAGCGCCGAGGAAATGCACATCCAGGCCGCTCTCGGACTGACCTTGATGTTCACCCGCGGCGGCAGCGAAGCGGCGCGCAGCGCCTTGAGCCGGAGCCTTGCGATCGCCGAAGCGCGCGGCGACGAAATCAACCAGCTCCAGCTGCTCGGCCGGATGCATATTTTTCACGAGCGGATGGGAGAGTTCGACGGCGCGCTCGGCTATGCGCAGCAGAGCCTCGGGGTCGCGAGGTCGCTGGGCGATTCCGCCTCAATCGCCCTCGCCCATTCCCTCCTCGGCGTCTCCTTGCATCTGGCAGGCCGGCATCGCGACGCGCTCGAGATGCTGGAGGTCGCATGGCGGGGACCGGGCACGGAGCGAATCAGCACCGTCCACGGCTTCGATCATCGCAATCGGGCCGGCATCACGCTGGCTCGCGAGCTCTGGTTGCAGGGCCGCCCCGCGGATGCGCTGCAACTGGCGCGACAGACGGTCACCGAGGCCGCGCAGATGGATCACCCGATCACGCTCTGCATTGCGCTGATCTGGACGGTCGCAATTGATCTCTGGAGCGGAGACCTCGACGGTGCGAACGCGAACATCGACCGCTTCATCGCGCATGCGACGTCGCGCTCGATGGGGCCTTATCTCGCCGTCGGCCGCGGCGTCAAAGGCGAGCTGGCGATCCGGCGCGGCGATGCCGCAGTTGGCGTCGAGACGATCAGGACTTGCCTGCGTGAGCTCCACGATGCCCGCTACGAGCTGCTGACCACGACGTTCAACATCGCGCTGGTTCAGGGATTGATAGCGCTCGGCCAGATCGCGCAGAGCGCACAGCTGATCGACGACGCCATCCGCCTCGTCGCGCAGAGCGGCGATCACCTCTATATGCCCGAGCTGTTGCGCATGAAGGGCAAGGTCCTGTCGCACCTGCCCGAGCCGCAAATCGAGGAAGCGGAGGCCTGCCTCGGGCAGGCGCTGGAACTCAGCCGCGACAAGGGCGCCAAAGCGTGGGAACTGCGCGCGGCAATCGATCTGGCGCAGCTTCTTGCCCACCGGCGCCGCGCCAAGGAAGCCAGGCGATTACTTCAATCGGCACGCGAAGGTTTCGCTGCAGGTTCCGAGACTGAAGATATCAGGGCCGCCGATGCGCTCCTGAAGACGCTGTAGCGGGCTCACCCCGTCGGCGTGCCCTGCTTCCACTGGCCGCCGGCGATCTTGGCGGCGGCGATCACCGCCTGGGTGCGGCTTTCGACGCCGAGCTTTTGCAGGATCGCCGAGACATGTGCCTTGATGGTAGCCTCGGAGACCCCGAGCTCATAGGCGATCTGCTTGTTGAGGAGGCCCTCCGACAGCATCATCAGGACCCGGACCTGCTGCGGCGTCAGCGTCACCAGACGGTCGCGCAGGCGCGTCATATCGGGATCGGCCGCAGCCGACAGATCGGTATCGGCGGGAACCCAGACGTCGCCCTCCATCACCTTGAGGATGGCGTCGCGCAGGGTCTCGACGCCGAATCGCTTGGGAATGAAGCCGGAGGCGCCGAAATCGAGCGAGCGGCGGATCGTGGCGCTGTCGTCGGACGCCGAGACGATCACCACCGGGATCGCCGGATATTGCGCACGCAGATAGATCAGGCCGGAAAAGCCTGAGATCCCGGGCATCGAGAGGTCGAGCAGGATCAGGTCGACATCCGAGGTCTGTTCCAGGAGCTTGGTCAGATCCTCGAACGATCCGGCCTCGTCGATCCTGGCCGAGGTCAGGACGCCGGCCACCGCCTGTCGCAGCGCGTCGCGGAAAAGAGGATGGTCATCGGCGATGACGAGATGGGTCGAGGGAGCGTTCATCGTTCTCTTGCTGTCGTTCGCGGGCCGGCGGACAGATCCCGGGTATGTCAATTCTTCCCCGAGCGGCCGTGGCATGCAAGTGCACATTATCCCTTTGCTGCAAAGGGGTTAATCCGGAAGCCTACGTGGCGGCGCGCCGGTGCCCGATACCGGCGTCAGCTACGCGTCAGTGCGCAAGGCCGAAAGTCGTATTGGGGCGGGTTTCACGCCGATGTTACCTTGCAGCCAAGACCTGGGTTGATCCGGCATGTCCGGACGTCTGGGGTGCGAGGAAACGCAATTCGGGGAGCGACTCAATATGTCGACAATGGCTGTGTCTCAAGCAGGCGCGGGAGGGATGACGAAGGACGAACGGTTCGTCATTCTCGCCTCCTCGCTCGGTACCGTCTTCGAGTGGTACGATTTCTACCTCTACGGCTCGCTGGCTTCGATCATCGGCGTGCAGTTCTTCTCGGATTACCCGCCAGCCACCCGCGACATCTTCGCGCTGCTGGCCTTCGCCGCCGGCTTCCTGGTGCGTCCGTTCGGCGCGATCGTATTCGGCCGCGTCGGCGACATCGTCGGCCGCAAATACACCTTCCTCGTCACCATCCTGATCATGGGTCTGTCGACCTTCATCGTCGGCCTGCTGCCGAACGCGGCGACCATCGGCATCGCGGCTCCGATCATCCTGATCGCGCTGCGCCTCGCCCAGGGCCTGGCGCTCGGCGGTGAGTATGGCGGCGCGGCCACTTATGTCGCGGAGCATGCTCCGAACGGCAAGCGCGGCTACTACACCTCCTTCATTCAGACCACCGCGACGCTCGGCCTGTTCCTGTCGCTACTGGTGATCCTGTTCACCCGTAGCGCCCTCGGCGAGGCCGATTTCGCGAAGTGGGGCTGGCGCATCCCGTTCCTGGTCTCGGTGCTGCTGCTCGGCATCTCGGTCTGGATCCGGCTTCGCCTCAATGAATCCCCGATCTTCCAGAAGATGAAGGACGAGGGCAAGAGCTCGAAGGCGCCGCTGACCGAAGCCTTCGGCAACTGGCAGAACGGCAAGCTGGTGCTGCTCGCGCTGCTTGGCGGCGTGATGGGCCAGGGCGTCGTCTGGTACACCGGTCAGTTCTACGCGCTGTTCTTCCTGCAATCGATCCTGAAGGTCGACGGCTACACCGCCAACCTGCTGATCGCTTGGTCGCTGCTGCTCGGCACCGGCTTCTTCATCGTGTTCGGCATGCTGTCCGACAAGATCGGCCGCAAGCCGATCATCCTCGGCGGCTGTCTGATCGCGGCGCTGACCTTCTTCCCGATTTTCAAGATGATCACCACCAATGCCAACCCGGCGCTGGAAAAGGCGATCGAATCGGTCAAGGTCGACGTGGTGGCGGATCCCGCGGGTTGCGGCGACCTGTTCAACCCGGTCGGCACCCGTGTCTTCACCGCACCTTGCGACACCGCACGTGCCTACCTGTCGCAGTCGTCGGTCAAGTACTCGACCACGTCTGGCGCAGCCGGCTCGGGTGTGAAGGTCGTCGTCAATGGTAAGGAAGTGCCCTACACGAGCGCCAAGGACAGCAACCCGGCAGTGCTCGCCGCGGTGCAGGCGGCCGGCTATCCGAAGGCCGGCGATGCGGGCATCGTGAAGATGTCCCATCCGTTCGACATCTTCCGTCCGCAGGTGGCGGCGATCATCGGCCTGCTGTTCATCCTGGTGCTGTTCGTCACCATGGTGTACGGCCCGATCGCGGCGATGCTGGTCGAACTGTTCCCGACCCGCATCCGCTACACCTCGATGTCGCTACCCTACCACATTGGTAACGGCTGGTTCGGCGGCCTCTTGCCGGCGACCGCCTTTGCCATCGTGGCCTCGACGGGCGACATCTATGCCGGCCTCTGGTATCCGATCATCTTCGCCTCGATTACCGTCGTGATCGGCTTCTTCTTCCTGCCCGAGACCAAGGACGTCGACATCAAGGCGACCTGATCGAAAGCAGCGATAAGTACAACGAATCGGCCGCGGAGCGATCCGCGGCCGGTTTTGTTTGAGCACTAAAATTGCTTTATTGATTGCTGCCGACGAATTGCAGCACCACCTCGCGCCGGTGCGGGCGCTTGCGGTGCTCGATCAAATAGATCGCCTGCCAGGTGCCGAGGGCAAGCCTGCCGCTCAGGACCGGGACCTGAAGCGAGGCCCCGGTCAGCATCGTCTTGATATGTGCCGGCATGTCGTCCGGTCCTTCGGTGTCGTGGGTCCACCCGGCATTCTCCGGCGCCAGCCGGGACAGCGCCGTGGTGAGATCGACCAGCACGGACGGATCGGCGTTCTCCTGGATCGTCAGCGAGGCCGAGGTATGGCGGATGAACAGCGTCAGCGCGCCGTCGCGCGCGTGAACCTCGGCGATGAATTTTGCAGCCTCGCTCGTCAGATCGGTGAAGCCGTGACCCGATGTCTGCACGGTCAGCAATGACGATGCGATGGTGTCGGCTTGCACCGACGATGGCGCCGAGCGGGTGACTGATCTGGTTGATGTCATGAAGGGTCTCGACTAATCGAATACTGCCGTAGGGTGGGCAAAGGCGCAACGCGCCGTGCCCACGTCTTTCTTCATTGCCTTAGAAGCATGGTGGGCACGGCGTAAGAACGCCTTTGCCCACCCTACGGCACCTCAACGCATGGATGGCGCGAAGGGGTCCTCAAATCTTCCCCGACACGTCCTTCTGGACGCGGTTGGCCATGTCGATCAGCCGCCGCCAGGCCTTTTCCAGAAAGGACATCACGCGGTCGACGTCCTGGTCGCTCGGCAGCGGGATCTCGATCTTGCGCTCGCCCTCGGCGGCCTTGGGCTCCGCTTTCTTCAGCGGGTCGGATTTCGGCAGCGCCTCGTCGATCTTGCCCGACACCGTCGGCCCGGCCGCGAGCTGTCCCTGCAGCCTTTCGACCTCGGCCTGGAGCCGGCCGATCTCGGCGTCGAGCGCGGTCCGTTCGTCGGGCACCGCGTAACAGGCCCAGCCGGCGCCGTTCTTGGTGCAGGTCGATACCGTGCCGGTGCGCGTGTCGAGCCGCAGCACGCCCTCGGGGATGGGCGTCATGCTGTAGCGGCCGTTCTCGCTGTCGGGCGCGGATTGCGCGGCCTCGAGGTCGCCGGCGATCGCCACCACGGCGGCGAACGCCGCCAGCGCAAGCCATGATGTTGTGGATGACGTCACTGGTCTCATCGCGATCTCCGCCACGACGTGCAGGTGGCCCTCTCGCAAATTCTACACCCCGGTGAGGCGATACGCCGCCCAAAACACGCACCCTTATCAACGATCGCGGCGGCGTGTTCGATCCCGGCGGCGTGGCGAAAGGGCGGCCACCTTCGCCGATCCTGAGGCGAGCTGCTGCGGTGCGGCGTCACGCTGTGTGCAGCGCTGCCGTGCGCGCCAATATCATCAAATAAATCAGCTACATAACCGAAAGCGACGCAATCGTGACTTGGCTTGACTTGATTATGGGCCATCAGTATGGTCCGCGCGGCTTTTGAGGGTGGCGGGCGCAATTTCCATTCAGCCGCGGCGTTTCGGGTCTTCGTTGCATGACACAGGGCACGGGACACGGCGAGAATGGGGATCGCGATAGATCGTCCGAGGAAGCTGCGCTTTCCGAACGGCTCGGAAATCTTGATCAGCGGTTGTCCGAATTCCGGGACCGACGAATCAAGACCGAGCAACCCGCAGGTGACGGTGAGGACAGAGCGGCCAGAGCTTCGGCGATGGCGCTTGGTTTCCGGTTATCCTCCGAGTTGATCGCCGGGGTCGTTGTCGGAGCGGGGATTGGCTGGGGTTTCGACCGCTTGCTGTCGACGTCGCCTTTCGGATTTATCGTGTTCCTGTTGCTGGGCTTCGTCGCCGGCGTGGTGAATGTGGTGAGAACGGCGGGTGCGGGTCAAAACAGGCGCGGTGGGTCTTAGCCGATCCGCACCAGGACAGGAATGATCGTGCCGGCCTTGCCGGTACGGGCCGGCCCGGCCGGCAGACCGAGACCCGCCGGCATTGCCCGGCAGACCAAGAGATGCCGCGCTGATGAAAATCGACCCGATCCACCAGTTCAACATCGAGCCTCTCTTCACCCTGGGCCATATCGGCAATCACACGATCGCCTTCACCAATTCGTCGCTCTACATGCTGGTGGCGGTGGCGGTGATCTCGATCCTGATGCTCGCCAGCGGCACGCAGCTGGTTCCCGGGCGCCTGCAATCGGTCGCCGAAATCTCCTACGAATTCGTCGCCTCGACCATCCGTTCGACGGCCGGCGCGGAAGGCATGAAGTTCTTCCCGCTGATCTTCTCGCTGTTCATGTTCATCTGCGTCTCGAACCTGGTCGGCATCATCCCCTATACATTCACGGTGTCGAGCCATCTGATCGTCACCGCGGCGCTCGCGCTTCTGGTCTTCTTCACCGTCCTGATCTACGGCGTCGCCAAGAACGGCCTGAAGTTCTTCTCGATCTTCGTGCCCCACGGCGTCCCCGGCTACATCCTGCCGCTGGTGATGTTCATCGAGATCCTGTCGTTCTTCCTGCGGCCGGTCTCCCACAGCGTCCGTCTGTTCGCCAACATGCTGGCCGGCCACATTGCGCTGAAGGTGTTCGCGGGCTTCGTCGCCATGCTCGGCTTCTCGCTCGGGGCGCTGGGCTGGGTCGGCGGCGTGCTGCCGCTGGCTCTCACGGTCGCGCTGTACGCGCTCGAGATTCTGGTCGCGTTCCTGCAAGCCTATGTGTTTGCGATCCTGACCTGCATCTACCTCAACGACGCCATTCATCCGGGACACTGAGCGGTCCGGGGAATTTCCACCCACAACCCAATCTTTCTTCCAAGGAGTCTAAAATGGATCCGGCAGCAGCAAAACTTATCGGCGCGGGCATTGCATGCATCGGCATGGGCGGCGCGGGCGTCGGCGTCGGCGTGATCTTCGGCAACTACCTTGCCGCAGCCGTTCGCAACCCCTCGGCCGCTCAGGGCCAGTTCGGCAACCTGATCTTCGGCTTCGCCGTGACCGAAGCGCTCGGCATTTTCTCGCTGCTGATCGCGCTGCTGCTGCTGTTCGTTCCGCTCTGAGGACGACGTTTTTCGCGCCGTTCCAATCCATTGGGACGGCGCGTGTGACTGCAACAGGAGAACTCCGTGGCTGAAAGTCATGGCGGCGCAAAAGGTCCGGCGGCGGGCGCTCACACCGAGGCTGACGGTGGTCACCACGGTGGCGGTTTTCCGCCGTTCGAGAGCAGCAACTACGCTTCACAGCTGGTGTCGCTCGCGATCTTCTTCGTCCTGCTTTACGTGATCGTGTCCAAGCTCGCTCTGCCGAAGGTCGGCGGTGCGATCGAGGCGCGTCAGAACAAGATCGAGGGTGACCTCGCCGAGGCGCAGAAGCTGAAGGACCAGTCCGAGGCGGCGCTGAAGGCCTATGAAACCGAGCTCGCTTCGGCGCGCACGCGGGCACAGGCCATCGGCAACGAATCCCGCGACAAGGCGAATGCGCAGGCGGAAGCCGAGCGCAAGACGCTGGAGGAACAATTGGCGGCCAAGCTCGCCGGGGCGGAGAAGACCATCGCCTCGACCCGCGCCACCGCCATGAGCAACGTCCGCGGCATCGCGGCCGATGCGGCAGGCCAGATCGTGCAGCAGCTTACCGGCGTCGTTCCCGACGCCGCGTCGGTCAATGCCGCGGTCGATGCGTCCCTGAAAGGTTAGTCGAGATGTTCTTCGATCCTGAAACCTGGGTCGCCATCGCCTTCGTGATCCTGATGGTCGTGTTCGCCTATCTCGGGGTCTTCAAGTCGGCGATGACGGCGCTGGATCATCGTGCCGCCCGCATCAAGGCCGAGCTCGACGACGCGACGCGCCTCAAGCAGGAAGCGGCCAAGGTGCTCGCCGACTACAAGGCACGTAGCGCCACCGCCGAGCGCGAAGCTGCCGACATCATCGCCAACGCCAAGGCCGAAGCCGAGCGCATCGCGGCCGACGCCAAGGCGAAGATGGAAGACTTCGTCGCCCGCCGGACCAAGACCGCGGAGAGCAAGATTGCGCTCGCCGAGGCCCAGGCGCTCGCCGATGTCCGCGCCGCGGCCGCGGAAGCCGCCGTTCAGGCCGCCTCCACGATCCTGTCGCAGTCGGTCAAGGGCCAGGTCGCCGACGATCTGCTCGCCAAGGGCATCACCGAGGTTCGCCAGAAGCTGAACTGAGGGCGTCGCCTTCAGTAATCAAAAAGCCGGCGCGATGAGCGCCGGCTTTTTTGTTTGCGACACCGCAATCCACAAATACCGTGTCATCACCCGCGAAAGCGGGTGATCCAGTATTCCAGAGACAGCAATGAGATACGGAGAAGCCGCGGCGTACTGGATGCCCCGCCTGCGCGGAGCATGACAGCGTTCTTCGTGACGACTTGCTTACCTACTTCTTCTTCCGTCCCTTCGGCTCGGGCGACAGCGCCTGCGGGTCGAAGCCCACATAGAAGACATAGGAATCGGCGACCGCGGCCGAGGGCGTCGGATAAGCCAGATCCTCGACGATGAAGGTGAAGGGCACGCTGCCGCCCTCCGACATCTCGACCGTCGTCCGGTAAGCCTTCGAGGCGATCACTTTCTCGCCGACGCCGCCCTGCACCACCGCGACACGCAAGGGCACCTCGACGGTGGCGGGCGCGCCGGCGGGCCCGGCGATCACGCGGCCCTGGATTCCGATCCGAGCCGTGATGCCGACACTGCTGCGGGAACATTCGCGCGCCATCTTGGTGATCGAGGCCTGGAAGCGGATCTCGTTGCCGACGGCCGGCTTGCCGGCCGCCCCGACCGCGTAGGTTGATGCGCCCGCGCGCACCGTCACCTGCGGGCAATCGACCTCGTCTTCCGCCGGCTGGCCAGGCGCGGGCGCGGGCTTGGGCGGGGCCGGCTCATCCGACTTGCCGCCGAACAGGCTCTTGAAGCGGTCAGTCAAGGACTGGGCGGCCACCGGCGAAACCGCCGCGAACGACATCGACAAGACAAGCGCGATCGCCGTCCCCCGCCGTAGCACATTCCGCGATGACCGAAGCTGCTTCACCATCAAAGCCCGTACTCCAATGACAATTGTCCGGCCGATCGTGGGCCGGGGCATGCGGGTTATATCGTCAAAATCGGCGAACCCAAGGCAGCAAAAAGGGGGACTTGGCAGGGGACTTGGCAAGGGACTTGGCCAAAGGACTTGGGCAAGGGACTTGGCCACATGATCGAGCGGCTCAGCCGCGGAAATCCTCATGCAGCAGGCCGAACAGCAAATGGTCCTGCCAGACCCCATTGATGCAGAGATAGCGGCGCGCCAGGCCCTCACGGGAGAAACCGCACTTCTCCAGCACCCGGATCGACGGCGCATTGGTGGGGATGCAGGCGGCCTCGACCCGGTGCAGATTGAGCTCGCCGAACAGCGTCGGCAGGAGGACCCGCAGTGCAGCTGTCATGTAGCCGCGATGGGCATGGGGTTGGCCGACCCAATAGCCGATGGTGCCGGCCTGCACGATGCCGCGCCGGACATTGGCCAGCGTGATGCCGCCGACCATGGCGCCATCAAGCTCGCGGAAGATCAGAAAGGGATAGGAACGGTCCGCGGCAATGTCCTCGGAATAGCGGCGCAGGCGGCGGCGGAAGCCGGATCGGGTGAGATCGTCAGACGGCCAGATCGGCTCCCAGGGCGTCAGATAATCGCGGCTGGTTTCGCGCAAATGCGCCCATTGCAGGAAGTCCGACATCTGCGGCGCGCGCAGCAACAGCCCGTTACCGCGCGGCGCGAGGGCGGCGGGTCCACTGGACGGCAGGCGAAAGAGGGCCATGGTGATGCTTCCCGGGGCAGCTCAGCCCGCGCGCGGCTCCTAATGCAGCCGCGCCTTGGCACGTGCCCGCGTCAATCCTTCCGCAAAAGACACCGCCGTGTCCAGACCCCTGCCACTGCCTAATGCGACAACGGCAGGCCGGCTCCGCGACAGCAGCGCACGCGCCGCGTCCCGGGTCGATTCGACGCTGACGGCGTCGATCCGGCCCACCAGCTCCTCGACCGTCTGCGGCCGGCCATAGGCCAGCACGTGGCGCGCCAGCTGCTCGGCACGCGACGAGCAGCTCTCCAGCGCCATCAGGAGCCCTGCCTTCATCTGCGCCTTGGCCCGCGCGATCTCGGCCTCGGTCAGCGTCTCCACCGACTCATTCATGATGTCGACCACGACCTCCATCATCTCCGGCGCGTCGGCCGGATCGGTGCCGGTGTAGAGGCCGAAGAAGCCGGTGTCGGTATAGGGCGCGTGGAACGAATAGATCGAGTAGCAGAGGCCGCGCTTCTCGCGCACCTCCTGGAACAGGCGCGACGACATTCCGCCGCCGAGGATGTTGGTGAAGACCTGGAGCGAGAACAGCGACAGATCGCTCTGCGGCACGCCTTCCAGCGCCAGCGTCAGATGCGCCTGCTCCAGCTCGCGATGCACCACCTTGGCGCCGCCCTTGCCGAACTGAGCGGTTTGCGGCTTCGGGCCCGGCGTCCCCTCGAAACTCGCAAAGCGCTTCTCGACCTCGGCAACGACTTGGCTGTGATCGACCGCGCCTGCGGCCGCTACGACCATGTCGGGCCCGCGATAATGCGTCGAGAGGTAGCCACGCAGCATGTCACGGTTGAAGGTGCGCAGCGTCTTGGCCGTGCCGAGCAGCGAGCGGCCCATCGGCTGATCGGGATAGCAGAGCTCGTTGAGATGCTCGAACACGACGTCATCGGGCGTATCCTGCGCGGCACCGATCTCCTGCACGATGACGTTCTTCTCGCGCTCCAGCTCGTCGGGCTCGAAGGAGGGATTGGCGAGGATGTCGGCGAGCACGTCGAGCGCGAGCGGCACGTCGGCCTTGAGCACCCGCGCGTAATAGGACGTGGTCTCGGTCGAGGTGCCGGCATTGAGGTCGCCGCCGACCGCCTCGATCTCCTCGACGATCTCGCGCGAGGAGCGCTTCGTCGTGCCCTTGAACGCCATGTGCTCGAGCAGATGCGAGATGCCGTGCTCGTTCGGCTTCTCGTCGCGTCCGCCGACGCCGGCCCAGACGCCGAGCGCCGCGGTCTCGAGATGGGGCATCTTGTCGGTGACGACGGTCAGGCCGGAGGCAAGCTTGGAAATCTCGACGCTCATCCGGCAACTCCCTGCTTTGCGGCGCGGCTGACCGACAGCACGAACCGCTCGACCTCGGCCTGATCGTTCTTCATCACCTTCATGTGTTCGGATTTGGTCATCAATCCGTCGAGCCAGGCCGGCAGTTGCGGCCGCTGGCCGCAGGCCGCTTCGACGGCGTCGGGGAATTTGGCTGGATGCGCGGTGGAGAGCACGATGCTTGGCACCCTCGTGTCGGTGGTGTCGCGATCGGCGACGGCGAGCGCCACCGCCGTATGGGGATCGACCAGCTCGCCTGCCTCCCGCCAGCCGGCGCGGATCGCAGCCGCGGTCTCGGTCTCGTCAGCGCGGCCGGCGTCGAACTCCTCGCGGATCGCGGCCAGCGTTGCGTCCGGCAGCACGAAACGTCCTGACTGCTTCAGCGAATCCATCAGACGGCGCACGCCGGCTACATCGCGCTTGCCGGCCTCGAACAGCAGCCGTTCGAAATTCGAGGAGATCTGGATGTCCATCGACGGCGATGCCGTCGCGTGCACCTCGCGCACCTCATAGATCCCCGTCTTCAGCGTGCGCGCCAGGATGTCGTTGACGTTGGCGGCGATGCGCAGGGTCCGCACGGGCAGCCCCATGCGCTTGGCGACGTAGCCGGCGAAGATGTCGCCGAAATTGCCGGTCGGCACGACGAAATCCACCGCGCGCGCCGGCGCACCGACGGCGACGGCGGAGGTGAAATAGTAGACCACCTGGGCGACGATGCGCGCCCAGTTGATGGAGTTGACGCCGGAGAGCGAGGTCGCATCGCGGAAGCGATGGTTGTTGAACATCCCCTTCACGAGCGCCTGGCAGTCGTCGAAATTGCCCTCGATGGCGAGCGCATGGACATTGGCCGCGCCCGTCGACGTCATCATCCGCCGCTGCACCTCGGAGATGCGGCCGTGCGGGAACAGCACGATGAGATCCACGTTCTCGAGGCCGGCGAAGGCTTCGACCGCAGCGCCGCCGGTATCGCCTGAGGTGGCGACCACGATGGTGGTGCGCTGGCCGCGCTTGGCGAGCACATGGTCCATCAGCCGCGAGATCAGCTGCATCGCCACGTCCTTGAAGGCGAGCGTCGGGCCGTGAAACAGCTCCAGCACGAACTGGTGCGGCGACATCTGGCGCAGCGGCACCACCGCCGGATGGCGGAAGGTGGCATAGGCCTCGTTCGCCATGCGGCCAAGCTCGGCGTCCGAAATCTCGCCGCCGGCGAACGGACGGATCACGTCGACCGCGACCTCCCAATAGGGGCGGCCGAAGAAGCCGGCGATGGTTTCAGTGGAGAGCTGGGGCCAAATGGTCGGCACATACAGGCCGCCGTCGCGCGCAAGCCCGGTCAGCATCACGTCGCAGAAGCCGAGTTCGGGGGCCTCGCCCCGGGTCGAGATATAACGAGTCAAACTGCCCTCCAAAGGCCGACCGGGCTTACGCCCGCTCGTTAAGCCTTTGATTTTACAAAATTACTTGTTAACAGCCAGAGGCTTTGCGCCACCATAAAGTGTTTTGCGGCATCAGGAAACCGCTTCCCGCCTTCACCCCTGCCCAGCAAAAAGGGCTGCGGCGATGCCGCAGCCCTCTCTTGGAAGGTCTGTCGTTGATATGTGCAGACCGGTTTGCCTCTGGGGTCGCCGCCCCCGCTGAAACTTGTCCGGCAACCTTTCGCCGTCAGTCACGAAATCGTCAAGGGCGAAAACGACGACCGCGGGAAGATGTTCCTATTTTTCCCGACACGCCCAAGCTTTTGCGAGCGCGCTCCAGCCAACCGTCGTGAAGAATTGCCATTTTATCCCGACAATTGCAGGGATCCGGAACGAATGCCACCTCGACCCATTGTGTCCGCGGATGGGTGTCGGCTGTGTCCATGCATTGCCCGGCTGCACGCCGGCACCAATCCGTCTCCCCGAACCGGCTGCATCCTGGAGCAGCCGGTTCGGTGCCGGGGCCCCGGACCGTCAATTCATCCCGATTTCAACCGCGATCCTGATCAGGTCGGAATGGTTCTTGGCTCCCAGCTTCTGCTTGAGCAGGGACGTGGTGTTGGCGACGGTCTTGTAGGAGATGCCGAGCGCCTCGGCGACTTCCACGATCTTGTCGCCGCGTCCGAGCAGGCGGAGAATTTCGAGCTCCCGCGGCGTCATCTGCGAGGCCGGGTTGGCCTTGATCGCCGCGCCGGAAAACGTCACGGCTTCCGCGAGTTGCGGTGAGATGTAATTGTCGCCCGCGATCACCTTGCGCACCGCTTTCAGCAGGATCCTGGGATCATCGCCCTTGGAGACATAGCCCTGCGCCCCAAGCTCGACCGCCCGCACCACGAAGGCCGGATCGTCGTTCATGCTGAACATGATGATCTTGGCGTCGGGATCGTCCTTGCGGATGCGTCGCATCAGCTCGAAGCCGGAGACATCGGGCAGGCTGATGTCGATCACGGTGACGTCGGGCCGCTTGCTGACATAGGCGCGATGGCCGGATTTGGCGTCGGTCGCCTCGTCGATACGGATCGAATGGTCCGAAGCGAACAGGGTGCGGCAACCGGACAGCACCACGGGGTGGTCATCGACAATCAGGACCCTGGTCGCCGGCTTGGCGGTATCTTGCATCGCGCACTCTCTTGTTTTTCGACTCATAGACCGGCGGGAACAAATGGAAAGAGTAAATCCCGCCGATGCGCGTTAGAATTGACCTAATGTGGCAACGACTCTCGTTCAGAACGCAACTGTTTCTTCCACTTGGGGCGAGCTTTCTCGCAGCGCTGATCCTTGGCGGCGTGCTGCTCCAGATCTTCGCGGCCGGTCAGCTCGCCGACGAGAACGAGCCCGCACGACGTTCGACCCGGACGATCGCGGCCGCACTCAACAACACTCTGCGCGCGTCGGACGACCCGCGGAAGACGCTTGACGCCTTTGTTCAATCCTTGACCACCTCCTCGGACATCCAATTCCGTTCCGCGGAAGCCCCTCCTGCGGAGCCACCAAAGGACGGCCTTCACGACCTGCAAGGGGTTCCGCAGTGGTTTGTCAACCTGCTCATGGTACCGGACATGGACGCCGCAACCCCGGTGCTGATCGATGGCAGACGTGTCGGCGATATCGTATTCCTGCCGGACCTGTCGGCCGACCTGTTCGAGAAGTGGATCGGCTTCCTGGCGCTGACCGGCCTCGTCGCCGTGCTGACCGTGCTCACCGGAATCATCGCTTACGTCTTCGCGGGATCGGCACTGCGTCCCCTGCAGCATCTCGGCCAAGGCCTCACACGGATGCGGCGCGGCGACTACGCACAGCCGATCCCGGTCGGAGGCCCGCCGGAGATCCGGCAGAGCTGTGCGGAAGCAAATGCGCTGGCTGCGACGCTGGCGCAATTGAGCCAGGACAATCGCGATCTGATGCACCGCCTTGTGTCGCTCCAGGACGACGAGCGTCGTGACCTCGCCCGCGAATTGCACGACGAGCTCGGACCGCTGCTGTTCAGCATCCGCGCCGGCACGATCGCGCTGGTCGACGCCTCGCCGCAGGTGGGAAATCTCGGCAAATCAGCCCAGGATGTGCTGCAATCGGTCGAGGCGCTCCAGCAGACCAACCGCCGGATCCTCGATCGGTTGCGGCCGCTCTACATTCAGGAGCTTGGCCTTTCGACCAGCGTGCAGACGCTGCTCCAGAACTTTCGCAAGCAGGCACCGCATATCGTCCTGACGGAGACGATCGATCCGGGTCTCAACGTGATCGCCGGGCCGCTGGCCCAGACCGTCTATCGCGTGATCCAGGAGGCGCTGACCAACGTGCTGCGCCACGCCAAGGCCGGCAACGCCCATGTCCAGGCGACCGTCACCGGCGAGGCGCTCATCATCGAGATCTCCGACGACGGCGGCGGCTTTCCCGAGGGCAACGTTTTCGGCCGCGGCCTGACCGGCATGCATGAACGCGTGCGCGCGCTCAGCGGATCGCTGTCACTGTTGCGCGTGGATGGGCGAACTTATGTACGCTGCCGGCTTCCGACCGAGCCGGCACGCCAGGCGCCGGTCCAGCCAATTGGATGAGCTGACCTTGTCGGAGACCCGCTGCGCACTTTGCGCCAACGCGGCCCTTCGGGTCCGCATCATGCCCTAACAGGCGCAGCCATGATGCGCGTCCTGTTGCGCCGGCTCGCACAGCGTGCTGCGGATCTTGCCTTCCGGGTTGAAGCGAAACGAGGCGTGAATGCGTAGCGCGCCGGCGACGGAATATTCGACATCGATGCCATGGGGCGCGGGATGGATCTCCTCCAGCCCGAAACCTGCCAACGAGAAGGCACTGAGGCGCGGCTGCCAATAGGCCTCGAGCTCGCTGCGGCCGCGATAGCGCTGCGCGCCGTTGCACGTGCATTCGACCTGGGCGTCGTCCGCATAGAGGTCGAGCAACGTCGAGAGGTCGCCCTTCCGGCAGGCGTCCACCCAATCGACGACAATTCCCATCTGGTCGAAATCGCTCACGCCGCAATCCCTGTCTGCCGCGGAAACTCACCGGCGGCTTAGGACCACACTCGTGAATGTGCGCTGAATAATAAACCCCGGACGATACCGGGTTCCCTCGGGGTATCTACGGTCGAGCTCAGCTCTGCCGCCGGCCTCTTGCCCACACCGCGAAGGCGATCAGCACGGCGCCTGCGAGCAGGAACCAGGTGATGGCGTATTGCAGGTGATCGTCCTTCAGATGCACGTCGAGCGGCCCCGGGCGCGGGATGCCGTTCTCGGGCACCGGTTGCTCGAGGTCGACATAGAACGGCGCAACCGCGCCCCAGCCGAGCGCGCTTGCGATGGCCGGATGATCGCGCACGAACCAGAGCCGCTTGTCGCGGTTCTCCGCCGGCGTCAGCCAGCCTGGCGGCTCGGGAAAGCGCAGGTAACCGGTGAGCGCGACCGGCTGCCCGGTGACGAGCTTCTTCACCGCGCGATCCTCGACGCTGCGGTCCTGCATCGTGTTCTCGACGAAGCCCGCATCGATCACGACCGTCTCGCCGCTGGGAAGCCGCGCCGGCAGGAACGCCCAGGTGCCGGGGCCGGAGGCGTCCTTGCGCACCGCCGAGCCCGAGGAATAGATCATCGCATCCGGCAGGGCTGCGTAGGTCGCGGTGAAGCTGACGCGGCGGAATTCGTCGCGCGCGGGATCGAGTGCAGCCCATTGCGAAGATGGCGGCAGCGCGATGGGCGCCTCTGCAAGGCGCTCGGTGAGCGCCGCGACCAGCGCGTGCTTGGCGGTCCGGCGCTGCAATTGCCAGAGGCCGAGCGCGATGAAGACGGCTGTCAGGAACAGCGTGAACAGCGCGAAGCCGGCCACGCGAGGCTTGCGCGCAGGCTGATTCATTTCGCGCGGTCGACCAACCGGCCCGGCGCCGCCTTGTGGTGGAATTGCAGCGCGATCAGCAGGGACTTCATCGCACGCAGCGGCAACAATGTGGTGGCCAGGATCAGCGGCAACCACAGCGCCGCATGCAGCCAGTATGGCGGCTGGTATTTGACCTCGACGATGAGCGCAGCCGCCACCACGATCCCGCCGGCCAGCATGATGATGAAGATCGCCGGCCCGTCGCCGGTATCGATGAAGGCATAGTCGAGACCGCAGCGGTCGCAGGCGGGCGCGAGCGTCAGGAATCCCGCATAGAGCTTGCCTTGACCGCAGCGCGGGCATCGGCAGGCAAGCCCGCGCAGCGCGCTTTGCAGGACGGTGGTTTCAGGCACGGACGGGCCGGTGCTGTCATTCATGATGGCGGACTCTATCACAGTTTTCGCGGGAGCTTCCGGCGGCCCAAAAGCGAAAGGGCGGCCCAGCGGCCGCCCTTTCTGATCTCGTTGTCGCGGCTCAGTGCGCGCCGTGGGCCATGGTCTCGGCGCCGTGTCCCCAGACATAGATGCAGAGGAACAGGAACAGCCAGACCACGTCGACGAAGTGCCAGTACCAGGCGGCGAACTCGAACCCGAGGTGCTGCGTCGGCGTGAAGTGGCCGGCATAGGCGCGGAACAGGCACACCAGCAGGAAGATGGTGCCGACCAGCACGTGGAAGCCGTGGAAGCCGGTCGCCATGAAGAAGGTCGCGCCATAGACGTTGCCGCCGAACGAGAACGCCGCATGGCTGTACTCATAGGCCTGCACGCAGGTGAAGAGCGCGCCGAGCACGACGGTGAGGATCAGGCCGTATTTCAGGCTCTGGCGGTCGTTCTCGAGCAGCGCATGGTGCGCCCAGGTCACGGTGGTGCCCGACGTCAGCAGGATCAGCGTGTTGAGGAGCGGCAGGTGCCAGGGATCGAAGGTCTCGATGCCCTTCGGCGGCCAGGTGCCGGGGACGGCGCAGGCGCCGGCCTGGGTGCCGAGGCCGCATCCGAACACGGCATCGCGGGTGGCATGGACGGCGTCGGCCGGAAACAGCGCGGCGTTGAAATAGGCCCAGAACCAGGCGACGAAGAACATCACCTCGGAGGCGATGAACAAGATCATGCCGTAGCGGTGATGCAGCTGCACGACGCGGGTGTGGTCGCCCTTGTACTGGGCTTCCTTGATCACGTCGCCCCACCAGCTCGCCATGGTGTAGAGCACGCCCACGGTGCCGACGCCGAACACGATCGGCGCGGCCGAGAACATGTGATGCATCCAGGCGATCGCGCCGACCGCCATGATGAAGGCCGAGAGCGAACCGACGGCCGGCCAGGGCGAGGGATCGACCAGGTGATAGTCGTGATGCTTGGTGTGCGCCGTAGCCATTTCGGTCTCTCTCCTCAATCCCGTGCCTGTCAGGCACTTATCCCCTTGTTTCCAACCGCCTGAGCGCAAGCCCGGCGATCAAAGATTTCCCTTGCGCTTGTCGCCTTCGCCCGATGCCAGCGGCTTCACCACGGGATCCTTCACCGGATAGAAGGTGTAGGACAGCGTGATCGTGTTCAGCCCGTCGTTCTCGTGATCGTCAGCGATCGACGGATCGACGTAGAAGACAACAGGCATCTCGCGCTTCTCGCCGGGCGCCATGGTCTGCTCGGTGAAGCAGAAGCAGTTGATCTTCTGGAAATAGGAGCCGACCGTCAGCGGCGCGACATTGTAGGCGGCCTGCGCGGCCGTGGTGCGCGCGGCCTGGTTGGTCACGGTGTAGAAGACGGTCACGACCTGGCCGATATTGACCTCGATCTCGCTCTGCTCCGGCTCGAACTTCCAGGGCAGGCCGGGCGCGACGTTGGAATCGAAGCGCACCGAGATTTTCCGCGCGATCGGGCCGGTGGCCGGCGCGGAGGTCGCGACCTGGGTCGTGCCGTTGAAGCCGGTGGCGCGGCAGAACCAGTTGTAGAACGGCACCGCCGCGTAGGAGGCACCGACCATCAGCGCGACCACGCCGCCGCAGATAGAAGCAACCACCACATCGCGGCCCAGCCCGCGGCCCTTGGTCGGCTCACGCTTGGCCGGCTTGGCGCTGACATCCTGCGATATGGTGGGATCGTGATCCATGTTTCCTACATCGGCCGCACGAGGACTGCCGGCCCCTTGACCATGGTGACGGCGAAGAACAGCACCACGAGCACGCCGAGCGCGAGCGCGATCGCAATCGAACGCTGACGACGGCTCTTCTTCTGCGCCTCGGTGAGGACGATTCCATCTGGCTCGGGTTTGTCGACCATCCCTGCGATCATGCGCCCCCTACCAGCGGAGCAACTGCCCGGAACACGACCTCGGCCAGCAGGGTCGCGAACAGCACGAACAGATAGAGGATCGAGAAGGCGAACAGCTTGCGGGTCGCGCGCAGCGACTGGCTGCGCTCGCGGCGCAGATAGACGTTTATCGCGAGCACCAGCATGCCGGCGCCGAGGATCAGCGAGACGATGCCGTAGATCGCGTCGAAATAGCCGAGCGCCCAGGGCGCGGCGGCGACCGCGATCAGCACGATGGTGTAGAGCAGGATCTGGAGCCGCGTCGCGTCGGGGCCGGCGACATTGGGCAGCATCGGAATGCCGGCGCGCGCGTAATCGTCGGAGCGGAACAGCGCCAGCGCCCAGAAGTGCGGCGGGGTCCAGAAAAAGATGATGGCGAACAGCAGCAGCGGCTCGACGTCGACCGTGCCGGTCACGGCAGCCCAGGCCACCACCGGCGGCAACGCACCGGCGGCGCCGCCGATCACGATGTTCTGCGCGGTCCAGCGCTTCAGCCACATCGTGTAGATCACGACGTAGAAGAAGATGGTGAAGGCGAGCAGCGCGCCCGCGATCCAGTTGACGAGGATGCCGAGCGTCATCACCGAGAAGAAGGACAGCGTCAGGCCGAACGCCATGGCTTCAGGGCGGGTGATGCGGCCGCGCGGAATCGGCCGGTTCGCCGTGCGCGACATCTTGGAGTCGATATCGCCTTCCAGCGCCATGTTGAGCGCGCCGGAGGCGCCGGCGCCGACGGCGATGCAGAGCAGCGAGGTGATGGCCAGCACCCAGTGGAAATGCCCGGGCGCCATCGCCATCCCGACCAGCGCGGTGAAGATCACCAGCGACATCACCCGCGGCTTCAAGAGCGCGATGTAGTCGCCGACCTCCGCCTCGGAGATGCGGGGATTGATGTCGATGGCGTTGTGGTCGAGGACGGACACTTAATTCAACTCGCTTCGTTATAGAGCCGCGGCGCCCGTCACGGGCGCCGCGGGAGATCGATCACTGCACGCGGGGCAGCACTTCGAACTGGTGGAAGGGCGGCGGCGAGGGCAAGGTCCACTCCAGGGTGGTCGCACCTGCACCCCACGGATTGTCGCCAGCCGGCACCTTCTTCATGAAGGCGTCGAGCACGCAGTAGAGGAAAATCAGCACGCCGAAGCCGGAGATGTAGGAGCCGACCGACGAGACCAGGTTCCAACCCGCGAACGCGTCGGGATAGTCGACATAGCGGCGCGGCATGCCCGACAGGCCGAGGAAGTGCTGCGGGAAGAACACCAGGTTGACGCCGATGAAGGTGACCCAGAAGTGCGCCTTCGCGAGCGTCTCGCTGTACATGTAGCCCGACATCTTCGGGAACCAGTAGTACCAGCCGGCGAAGATTCCGAACACCGCACCGAGCGACAGCACGTAGTGGAAGTGGGCGACGACGTAATAGGTCTCCTGCAGCACGCGGTCGACGCCGGCATTCGCCAGCACGACGCCGGTGACGCCGCCGACCGTGAACAGGAAGATGAAGCCCACCGCCCAGATCATCGGGGCCCGGAATTCGATCGAGCCGCCCCACATCGTGGCGATCCACGAGAAGATCTTCACGCCGGTCGGAACCGCGATCACCATCGTCGCGGCGACGAAATAGGCCTGCGTCGCGCTGGACATGCCGACCGTGTACATGTGGTGCGCCCACACCACGAAGCCGATGCCGCCGATCGCGACCATGGCGTAGGCCATGCCGAGATAGCCGAACACGGGCTTGCGCGAGAAGGTGGAGATGATCTGGCTGACCATGCCGAAAGCCGGCAGGATCAGGATGTACACTTCGGGGTGGCCGAAGAACCAGAACAGATGCTGGAACAGCACGGGGTCGCCGCCGCCTTCGGGGTTGAAGAACGTCGTGTGGAAGTTGCGGTCGGTGAGCAGCATGGTGATCGCACCGGCAAGCACCGGCAGCGACAACAGCAGCAGGAACACCGTCACCAGGATCGACCACACGAACAGCGGCATCTTGTGCAGGGTCATGCCCGGCGCGCGCATGTTGAAGATCGTGGTGATGAAGTTGATGGCGCCGAGGATCGAGGAGGCGCCCGCCAGATGCAGCGACAGGATCGCGAAGTCGACGGCCGGGCCCGGATGGCCCGAGCTCGACAGCGGCACGTACATGGTCCAGCCGGCGCCGACGCCGTTGGCACCCGGCTCGCCCTCGACGAAGGTCGACATCAGGAGCAGGGCGAAGGAGGCCGGCAGCAGCCAGAACGAGATGTTGTTCATGCGCGGGAACGCCATGTCGGGCGCGCCGATCATCAGCGGCACGAACCAGTTGCCGAAGCCGCCGATCATCGCGGGCATGACCATGAAGAAGATCATGATCAGGCCGTGAGAGGTCACGAACACGTTATAGGTGTGCGTCTCGTGGAAGATCTGCACGCCCGGATACATCAGCTCGGCACGGATCGCGATCGACATCGCGGCGCCGATGACGCCGGCGATGACCGCGAAGATCAGGTACATCGTGCCGATGTCCTTGTGGTTGGTCGAATAGACGTAGCGGCGCCATCCGGTCGGATGGGCATGCTCGTCATGTCCGTGGGCGTGATCGCCGTGTGCCGCTGCGCTCGTTGCCATTTTCAAATCCTGCCTTGCGTCCCAATCGGACCTCTGGAGGTCCCGCCCTTATGTCGCTTTCAGTCCCTTAGAGCCGTCACCCGACGCTTACTGCGTCGGGCCGGCCGCGGAGGCGTAGGTGCTGGTGCCGCCGCTCGCAAATTTCTTCTTTGCCGTCTCGACCCAGGAGGCGAACTCCTGGTCATTCACGACGCGAATCGCGATCGGCATGAAGGCGTGGTCCTTGCCGCAGAGCTCCGAGCACTGGCCGTAGAACATGCCGGTCTTGGTCGCCTTGAACCAGGTTTCGTTCAGCCGGCCCGGAATGGCGTCGATCTTGACGCCGAAAGCCGGCAGCGCGAAGGCGTGGATGACGTCGGCGCCGGTGACCTGGACACGAATCACCTTGTTGACGGGCACCACCATCTCGTTGTCGACGCCGAGCAGGCGGGGCTGCTTGTCCTGCGCCATCAGCGAGTCGAACTCGAACTTACCGTTGTCCGGGTAGGCATAGGACCAGTACCACTGCTTGCCGGTCGCCTTGATGGTGATATCCGCCTTCGGCACGTCGAGCTCGAGGAACAGAAGCCGGAACGACGGCACCGAGATGCCGACGAGGATCAGCACCGGAACCAGCGTCCAGGCCACCTCGATCAGCGTGTTGTGGGTGGTCCGCGACGGCACCGGATTGGCCCGCGCGTTGAACTTGACGACCACGACCACGAGCAGCGCCAGGACGAACAGCGTGATCAGCGTGATCAGCACGAACAGGAAGTTGTGGAACCAGACGATGTTGTCCATCACCGGCGAGCCGGACTCCTGAAGCGTCCATTCCCAGGGCTTCGGTTGCCCGAGCTCGGCAAATGCCGCACCGCCCGTCGCCAGCGTCAGACCCGCCACGGCCAATCCCAGCAAGTGCCGGCCCACCGGGCCCATCGACATCCTCATGCCGTTCGCGCTCCCCTTACGAAATCACCCCAAGTGCGCTCCCCCTGTTTGCGGGAAACGCTTATTCGATCCGCCCGCCTGACAAACCGCCGCGCAAGAATACCTCTAAGAGGAATTGGGGCCAGATCGCTAGAACGCCGAAATCAAGCCTCTCAAACCATAATTTTTGATCTATCGCAATGCAGTCTTGAGCCCCGTCTGCCAGCGATCACCCGCAAGATATTTCCTAGTAAGATCAGACAAAAATACCGTTTGCCGGGATGCTGCCGCTTGACAGCGGAATTGCCCGCGGTAGGCACTGACAGATGGCCGCGCAGGAACCTGATTCGTGCGGGCGGCGGCGGCGCGAGGCGGCGTGGAATTTGCTTGGGAATCGCCTTCAAGGCGCCGTCATTCCCGTATCAGTCCGCCAGATTAGTCCGCCAAGCGCGAGCGAGGAAGGCGAGCAGAGGGACCGACCCGATGGGGCTTTCGAAATCGATGGCAGGGCTGGCTATGGCAAGGCTGGCTAGAAGGCAGATGACCCGCCTTTCGGCGCTCGCCAGCCTGCTGGCCGCGCTCGTCCTTCTGGCACTCCCCGGCCTCGCCCATGCGCAGGGCGCAGTCCGCTCCGTCCATGGCGACTGGCAGATCCGCTGCGACACCCCACCGGGCGCCCAGACCGAGCAATGCGCCCTGATCCAGAGCGTGGTAGCAGAAGACCGCTCCAATGCCGGCCTGACCGTCATCGTGCTGAAGACCGCCGACCAGAAGAGCCGCCTGATGCGCGTGGTCGCGCCGCTCGGTGTCCTGCTGCCCTCCGGCCTCGGCCTCAAGCTCGACAACCAGGACGTCGGCCGCGCCGGCTTCGTCCGTTGCCTGCCCAATGGCTGCGTCGCCGAGGTCGTCATGGACGACAAGCTGCTCGGCCAGCTCCGCAGCGCCAAGACCGCGACCTTCATCATCTTCGAGACCCCGGAAGAGGGCATCGGCTTCCCGCTCAGCCTTAACGGGCTCGGCGAGGGCTATGACAAGCTGCCTTAGGGCTACGCCCTGTCCACGCGATAAAGCTCCGTGTCGCACCAGCCGCAGCGATAGATGCGGCCTCTGCCGGCCACTGGCCCGACCAGCGCCTTTCGCCGACATGTCGCACAGAGGATGCCGTCAACGGTGTCACAGGCCGGGTGAGCCGCGACATAGGCCTCGCGCGTGGGATAGGATGTCCAGCGGCGTCGGTAGACGAACTGATTGAAGATCAGGACCAAAGCCAGCGCGGCGAAGCCGATGATCAGGCCGTGATACTGATCCCAGAACACTGTCAGGGAATTCCACATGCTCTGTCTGCGGCTCCGACTCCGGGTTCGCCGTTGATTGCCCGAAAAGCCTGAAAGCCGGCTTAAGCCCGAGCCGCACCTATCGTTTTCGTAATGTCACGGTCCGGCCCTCGCGGAACTGGCGGGAAACCATTATCTTGCCCTACATCTTCCGCTAATGGACGGACGCATGACAAATCCTGCCACGACCTCCCTGCTCGACCGCGCCAATCTCGACCGCGACCAGGTTCGCCACGAGGTCGCGCGCGGGCTTTCCGGTGCCGACGATGGTGAGCTGTTCCTGGAGTACAGCCAGACTGAAGCGCTGATGTTCGACAATGGGCGGCTGAAGCAGGCGACCTACGACACCTCGCAAGGTTTTGGCTTACGCGCGGTCAAGGATGATGCCGTGGGCTACGCCCACTCCTCCGACGTCTCGCTGCCGGCGCTGATTCGTGCCGCCGACGCAGTCGCGGCCGTACGCGGCGGCTATTCCGGCAGCTTCGCCGCGCCGCCCGCGCATACCAATGTGCGGCTCTACGGCGACGACAACCCGCTCGATGCCCCGGGCTTCGAGACCAAGGTAAAACTGCTCGCCGAGATCGACGCTTATCTGCGCGACAAGGATCCGCGGGTGCGGCAGGTCAGCGTCAGCCTGGGTGCGACCTGGCAGGTCGTCGAGATTCTGCGGCCCGACGGCGAGAGCTATCGCGACATCCGCCCGCTCGTGCGCGTGAACATTTCCGTCGTTGCCGGCCAGGGCGACCGCCAGGAGAGCGGCAGCAAGGGTTATGGCGGCCGCGCCGGCTATGCCGAATTCATCGAGAGCAAGAACTGGCGCGATGCCGCCGACGGCGCGTTGCGCGAGGCTTTGGTCAATCTGGAATCGATCCCCGCCCCCGCCGGCGAGATGGACGTCGTGTTAGGGGCCGGCTGGCCCGGCGTGATGCTGCATGAAGCGGTCGGCCACGGCCTCGAAGGCGACTTCAACCGCAAGAAGACGTCGGCATTTGCCGGCCTGATGGGCCAGCAGGTCGCGGCCAAGGGCGTCACCGTGGTCGATGACGGCACCATGGCCTCGCGCCGCGGCTCGCTGTCGATCGACGACGAGGGCACGCCGACCAATCGCACCGTGCTGATCGAGGACGGCGTCCTGGTCGGCTACATGCAGGACCGCCAGAACGCGCGGCTGATGAACATGAAACCGACCGGCAACGGCCGTCGCCAGGGCTATGCCCATGTGCCGATGCCGCGCATGACCAACACCTACATGCTCGCAGGCGACCGCGATCCGGCCGAGATCCTCGCATCGGTGAAGAACGGCGTCTTTGCTGCGAATTTCGGCGGCGGCCAGGTAGACATCACTTCGGGCAAGTACGTGTTCCAGTGCACCGAGGCCTACAAGATCGAGAACGGCAAGTTAGGGGCGCCGCTGAAGGGCGCCATGCTGATCGGCAACGGGCCGACCGACCTGCATCGCATCCGCATGATCGGCAACGACCTTGCGCTCGATACGGGCATCGGCACCTGCGGCAAGAATGGACAGGGCGTGCCTGTCGGCGTCGGCCAGCCGTCGCTGCTGATGGAGCGCATCACGGTGGGTGGAACGGGCGCATGAGCGTGGAAGAAAAGGTCACCGTCACCCCCAAGCGGAAGAGCAGCGGCTGGGGCGGGCAGATCGTTCAGCTCGCCGGCATCGTCGCAGCCGTCTTCATCGCCAAGGGCGCGCTTGCCGAGCCGTTCTACGTGCCGTCGGGCTCGATGGAGCCGACGCTGCTGATCGGCGATGCACTGCTCGCCTCGAAATTCCCCTACGGCTACGGCACCTCTTCGCTGCCGATCCAGATCAGCCTGCCCGAGAGCGGCCGCGTCTTCGCGGAGACGCCGAAGCAGGGCGACGTCGTCGTATTCCGCTGGCCTGGCGATCGCTCGCAGGCCTGGGTCAAGCGCGTCGTCGGTCTGCCCGGCGATCGCATCCAGATGCGGCAGGGCCAGCTCTTCATCAACGACCGCCCCGCCGAGCTCAAGCCGGACGGCGTTGGCGCGGCCGAGGACGACAATGGCGGCAGCGAGCCCGCCTATCGCTATGTCGAGACGTTGCCGAATGGCGTCTCGCATTTGATCTTCAAGATGCGCGACAACGGTCCGCTCGACAATTCGCCGGAAGTGACGGTGCCGGCCGGCCACCTCTTCGTGCTCGGCGACAACCGCGACAATTCCGCCGACAGCCGCGTGCCGCTGCGGTCCGGCGGCGTCGGACTGTTGCCGATCGACAATCTGATCGGCCGTGCCGATGCAGTGCTCGGCTCCTGGGATCTCGGCATACGCGGCCAGCCGGTTTACACTTGGCTCTCCGGCTTCCGGCTCGGCCGGTTCTTCACAGCCGTGCATTGAGCCGCCTCATCGCGCGATGAACCGTGACGAATTCCTCGCGCTCGCGCTGAGAAATCCCGTCAACGTCACGATCATCGACGAGCTGGCGCGGCTCGATCTGCCGGATGCATGGCTGGTCTCGGGATGCCTGGTGCAGACTGTATGGAACGTGCTCACCGGCCGCGCCATCGATCACGGCATCGCCGACTACGACGCGTTCTATTTTGATCCTGATACATCGTGGGAAGCGGAGGATTCGGTCATCCGCAAGCTGCATGCGCGGCTCGGCCATCTCGGCGCCAAGGTCGAGATCCGCAACCAGGCGCGTGTTCATCTGTGGTATCCCGACAAGCACGGCCTGCCCTATCCGCCCCTGAGAAGCTCGAGGAAGGCATCGACCGCTTCCTCACGCAGAACACGCAAGTCGGGGTCAGGCGCACAGACGATGGCTACGAGGTCTACGCGCCGCACGGGTTCGACGATGTCGCAGGGCTGATCGCGCGGCCCAATCCGGGTCCGAATTTTTCCGTTGCGAACTACGTAGTGAAAGCCGCGCGATGGAAGGCGCTGTGGCCCGAGCTCACGGTGATCGTGGCAGAGTGAGATGCCGTAGGGTGGGCAAAGCGGAGCGTGCCCGCGCGCCTGCGCCGTATCTCAGAGATCGTGGGCACGGCGCAAGGGCGCCTTTGCCCACCCTACGGCACCTTGCCTACCGCACCACGCCCGACGTGAATCCCGCCTTCCTTCGCGGCGGCTTGATTTCCTTTTTCAGGAAGCAGCGCGCCTCGCGTCCGGTGTAACCGGGGCGGGCATAGGTGAAGGCGCGGCATTTGTTATCGGCGGTGCAGGCGGCCTTGCAGGCCTCTTCGCCCTCGCCGTCCTTCAGCTCGAAATTGCGCAGATCACCACCGGGGCGGTCGATCGACGTCTCCACGCCCTCGACCCGCGGCTCGATCACGCCGGCGCCGCGCACACCCGAGATGCAGCAACTTCCCGGCACCCGCGCCGGCACGGTGTTCTTCAGCCAGCACACCGCCGCGCCGCCTTCGACGTCGGGATAGCTGAAGCTCCACGAGCGGCAGCGGCGGTCGCGCTCGCACAGCAGCGCGCAATCCTCGGGATCGCCCGAGGCGACCGGCGTGCTGAAATAGTCGCCGCCGGGCCGGTCGAACGCCGTCTGGGCGCGCGCCGGCACGCTCACGCATGCGAGCGAAAGCAGCGCGGCGCATGCCACGGCGCTTGCCAGGACTTTTGCCAAGACCTTTGCCATGACGGCGCCGGACAGGCGGCCCTTCCCCATCAGAACAGCTTTCGAGTTATTGACGACGTTCAGGTTTTTTCAGCCGGTCATTTGATCGCCGCAAACCTGTATGGGCGATGAACGGCTGAATCCCTGACCGTCCTAGAACGCGTATTCCGCGTAGGCCGGTTCCACCGAGCCCTTCCAGGGACCGTTGAACTTGTCCAACATTTCCTCGGCCGGCGTCCGCCCGGAATCGATGATGCGGTCGAGCGGCTCCAGATGCCGCGTTTCGTCGCGGCCAAGCTGGTCGATCCGGCCGCGCCGGCGCAGGCCGGCATGCGCCAGAACCAGGCATTCCTTGGCGATCTCGAACAGATAACGGTTCTTGATCCGCGCCTTGAAGCCGAAGCGCGTCACGTCGTCGCGCAGGGCCTGACGCTCGGGCGCGCTCCAGTGCTTGACGATCTCCCAGGCCGCATCTAGCGCGACGTCGTCATAGAGCAGCCCGACCCAGAACGCCGGCAGCGCCGGCAACCGGCCCCACGGGCCGCCGTCGGAGCCGCGCATCTCGAGATAGCGCTTGAGCCGCACTTCCGGGAAGATCGTCGAGAGATGGTTGGCCCAGTCCGACAGCGTCGGACGCTCGCCGGGTAGATTGTTGTTGCGGCCGTCGAAGAACGCGCGGAAAGAGGAGCCCGACACGTCGATGTACTCCTCGCCGCGCTTGACGAAATACATGGGCACGTCGAGCGCGTAATCGACATAGCGCTCGAACCCCATGCCGTCCTCGAACGCCCACGGCATCATGCCGGAACGCGCATTGTCGGTGTCGCGCCAGATCTCGGAGCGGAAGGAGAGGAAGCCGTTCGGCTTGCCTTCGGTGAACGGCGAATTGGCGAACAAAGCGGTCGCGACCGGCTGCAGCGCGAGCGAGACGCGCAGCTTCTTGACCATGTCGGCTTCGGAGGAGAAGTCGAGATTGGTCTGCACGGTGCAGGTCCGGTACATCATGTCGAGGCCGTATTGGCCGACCTTCGGCATGTAGTTGGTCATGATCTTGTAGCGGCCCTTGGGCATCACCGGGATATCGGAGCGCGACCAGGACGGCGTCATGCCGAGACCGAGGAAGCCGATGCCGAGCGGCGTTGCGATCTCGCGCACCTGTGCAAGATGCGCCATCAGCTCGCTCTGGGTCTGGTGCACGTTCTCGACTGGCGCGCCGGAGAGCTCGAACTGTCCGCCGGGCTCGAGCGAGATCGCACCGCCGCCGGTGACATCGTAGAGGCCGATGATGTTGCCCTTCTCCATGATCGGCTCCCAACCGAGCAGGAGCTTCATGCCTTCAAGCAACGCACCAATGCCGCGCGCACCCTCGTAAGGCACCGGACGGTGGCCCTCGAGCGTGAACGGCGTCTTCTCGTGCTCGGTGCCCATGCGGAATTCGGACGGGTCCTTGCAGCCTTCCTCGAACCACGAAACGAGCTCGTCGCGCGACTGCAGCGGCGTCATATCGATCTGGTCTCGCGCCATATCAAACTCTAATCAAAAGGCGCTTCGATCGAACGCGCGCGGGTGACGGGATGGTCCGCGAACCCACCGGGTGCACGGACGAGCTGGTGTGCCGCACGATCATCGCGACGGCGAGGTTTCGTTGACGTTGGCGACGGGCGGCAGTTTCATCTCGCCGCACGAGCAGCCCAGGCGGTCGAGCAGACCGCTGAGCTTGACGGCATCGGCATCGGACAGTTTCGAGCCGACATATTTCTCGATCGCAGCCGAATAGGCGCTCCACATCCGCTTCTGCAACTCGCGGCCGGCTTCGGTGATCTCGACGAACTGGCCGCGCTTGTCGATCTTGCATTCGCGCCGCGAGGCGAGGCCCTCGTCGACCAGGCGGTCGATCAGGCGCGAGGTGGAATATTGCGGGATCAGCATCTGCCGTTCGAGTTCCACTGGCCTTAGTTCGCCCGAGGGAGCTCGCGACAATTCGAGCAGCGCGTCATACCATGCCAGCGGCGGGAAGCCGGCCTTCTTCAGATCCTGCTCGACGCAATCGAGCACGCGGCTCTGCACCCGCATCAGGCGGATCCAGGCGGAAGTCGCCTCGGTCGATGGTTTACGTTTCATGGTCCCGCTCAAGCTCGTCGCCCGTCTCTTACCCCATTTGATGCAGCTGCATCAATATTGACTGTTACAAGCAGCTGCAAGTAGTCGTTCTTTCCGCCGAACCAAGCGTCAAGAGGAGGAAATTCCATGAAACTGTACTATTCGCCCGGTGCCTGCTCGCTGTCCCCCCACATCGCGCTCCTGGAAGCCGGCCTGCCCTACGAGCTGGTCAAGGTCGATATCCGGGCCAAGAAGCTCGAAAATGGTGAGGATTATCTGAAGCTGAACCCCAAGGGCCAGGTCCCTGCGCTGGGCCTCGACAGCGGCGAGATCGTGACCGAAGGCCCGGTGATTGTCCAGATGATCGCCGATCAGGCATCAAGCAAGGCGCTGGCGCCCGCCCACGGCAGTTCCGAGCGCTACAAGCTGCTGGAGTGGCTGAATTTCCTCACCTCGGAGGTGCACAAGAGCTTCGGCCCGCTGTTCGCGCCGGCCCTGAACGACGAAGCCAAGGCTTTCTTCAAAGATCGCGTCATGGGCAAGCTGAAATACATCGACAGCCAGCTCGCCGGCCGCGACTACCTCATGGGCAAGCAGTTCACGGTCGCCGACGGATATTTGTTCACGATGCTGACCTGGGGCGACCGGATGAAGTTCGACCTCTCGGCGATGCCGAACCTTGCCGCCTATAAGGCCCGCGTCGAGGCGCGGCCGCAGGTGCAGGAAGCGCTGAAGAAGGAAGGCCTCGCGCAGGCGAAGTAAGACCCGCGCACGACAGTCGGGACGACGAAGAGCCGGATCGATGATCCGGCTCTTTTGCTTGAAGCGGTCGCGGAAGCCCGGACGTTCGCGATGTCCCGGGCATCAATTTTACGAGCATTGTCGGAGTTAACAATAACTCCGCCTTGTGTGTGCGGCAGAGATCACCATCGTTGTGAGAGCAATCCAGTTGGCTCAATTTCAGCCATGTACCGCGATGCGGCCTGAACTGGGAAGCTCTCGTGACAACCGTACTCCTCCTCTTGCTTGCGAGCACGATCACCGGCTTGGCGGCGGGACTCTTCTTCCGAGTCGGGAGTCTGTTGCTGGTCTCGCCGGCGACCGCGATCCTCGTCGCAACGGTCCTTCAGACCTCGGGCTTTGGATTTTGGACGGGCATTCCCATCGTCGCCGGTTGCCTGGTTGCCGGCCAGGTCGCCTATTTGGCGGCGACGCTCTACGTGCACAGAGGCGAGCTCTCAGTGCAGGACGACGTCGACGGCGACCCAGGCCAGCGCGGCCGTCGCCATGTCGATGAAGAGAACGAGTAGCGCCAGGCCGACCCAGGAGGGGAGCTTTCTGCGCCGCCGGAAGAGCCTGCGCCGTGGCCACGGCTGCCCCAGCCGCAAGAGTGGGGCGTATCTTACGGCAACGCCGGCTGCGCTGACTTGAGACACCGTGAGGATCATTGCGGGACACCTTCAATGCTGACGAGCCATCCGACGGATCGTCAGCAAGAGCGGTGCCAGGGCGGAGCGAGCGCGGCTGGACGGGTTTTCAGCGGCGTTTTCTAACCGTTCGACGACTGCAAATAGAAAGGCCGGATCGACGATCCGGCCTTTCCTGTTTCTGCGTAGCCCGGATGGAGCGCAAGCGTAATCCGGGGTGCTCTCGCAAGTTGAAAACTGGTCCCGGATTTCGCTACGCTCCATCCGGGCTACAGGCTGCTCGTCAGGCCGCCGCCTTCTTCGGCGCGAAGCGGCCGTAGAAGGTTTCGCCCTTCGCCGCCATCTCCTCGAGCAGCTTCGGCGGGGTGAAGCGCGAGCCGTACTTCGCTTCCAGCTTGTGGCAAAGCTCGACGAACTTCTTCGGGCCCATGAAGTCGATATAGGACAGCGTGCCGCCGGTGAACGGCGCGAAGCCGAAGCCGAGGATGGAGCCGACATCCGCTTCGCGCGGATCGGTGATGACGTGATCCTCGACCGTGCGCGCGGCTTCCACCGCCTGCACCACCAGGAAGCGCTGCTTCAGCTCCTCGATATCGAGCGTGTCAGGATCGAGCTGCTTCGGCTGCAGCGCCGACAGGCCCGGCCACAGGCTCTTCTGGCCCTTGCCCTTCTCGGGATAGTCGTAGAAGCCCTTGCTGTTCTTGCGGCCGAGCCGGCCCTGCTTCTCGACCATTTCCACCATCAGCTTCTTCTGGTCGGGATTGATGGCGTTGGGACCGAGATCGGCCTCCGTCGCCTTCATGATCTTGAGGCCGAGGTCGAGCGCGACTTCGTCGGAGAGCGAGAGCGGGCCGACCGGCATGCCGGCCATCTTGGCGCAGTTCTCGATCATTGCCGGCGGCACGCCCTCGAGGAACATCTCGTTGCCCTCGGCGACGTAGCGGCCGACGCAGCGGTTGGCGAAGAAGCCGCGGGAGTCATTCACGACGATCGGCGTCTTGCCGATCTGGCGGACGTAGTCGAGCGCGGTCGCGAGCGCGAGATCGCCGGTGTTCTTGCCCTTGATGATCTCGACCAGCATCATCTTCTCGACCGGTGAGAAGAAGTGGATGCCGACGAACTTGCCCTGATCCTTGAACGATTCAGCCAGCGAGGTGATCGGCAGCGTCGAGGTGTTCGACGCGAAGATCACGTCCGGCTTCATGTGCTCCTGCGCCTTGGCGAAGGTATCGGCCTTGACCTTGCGATCCTCGAACACCGCCTCGATGACGAGGTCGACGTCCTTCAGCGCCGCATAGTCCGCGGTCGGCGTGATGCGCGCGAGCAGCGCTTCGGCATCGCCGGGCTTGGCACGGCCCTTCTTGATCTGATCCTCGATCACCTTCTGCGCGTGGGCTTTGCCCTTGTCGGCGCTCTCCTGGTCGCGATCAATCAGGACGACGTCGAGGCCGGCGCGGGCCGAGACGTAGCCGACGCTGGCGCCCATGAAGCCGGCGCCGATCACGGCGATCTTCTTCACCTTGGTTGCGGGCACGTCCTTCGGACGGCGCGCACCCTTGTTGAGCTCCTGCATCGACAGGAACAGGCTGCGGATCATCGCCGCCGCTTCCTTCGAGCGCAGCACCGAGGTGAAGTAACGCGATTCGACCCGAAGCGCGGCGTCGATCGGTAACTGCAGGCCTTCATAGACGCAGCTCATGATGGCGCGCGCGGCCGGATAATTGTCGTAAGTCTCGCGGCGATAGATCGCGTTTCCAGCCGGGAACATCATCATGCCGGCCTTGGAGAACACCGGGCCGCCGGGCAGCTTGAAACCCTTCTCGTCCCAGGGCGCGATCGCCTTGCCGCCGCCCTTGATCCAGTCCTTTGCCGCCTTGACGAGATCGGCAGCCGGTACGATGGCGTGGATCAGGTTCAGCGCCTTGGCCTTGTCGATCGTGACGGGATCGCCCTTGAGCAGGATCGTCATCGCGTCCTGCGGCGGCACCAGGCGCGGCACGCGCTGCGTACCGCCGGCGCCCGGGAACAGGCCGACCTTGACCTCGGGCAGGCCGAGCCTGGTCTTGGGATTCTCCGCGGCGACGCGATAGTGGCAGCACAGCGTGATTTCGAAACCGCCGCCGAGCGCGAGCCCGTTGATCGCGGCCGCCCACGGCTTGCCGGAGGTTTCGATCGAGCGCAGCACCAGCGAGAAGCGTCGGCTCTGGTCGAACAGCATCTGGTTCGCGGCGGTCTCGCCCTGCTCCTTGAAGACCTTGGCGTAGGCCTGGTTCATGCCCTCGAGCATCGACAGGTCGGCGCCGGCGCAGAACGCTTCCTTGGCCGAGGTGATGACGACGCCCTTCACCGCGGCATCCGCAGTGGTCGCCTTGACGATGGCGTCGAGCTCGTTGGTCGAGGTCTCGTCGAGCACGTTCATCGAACGGCCCGGGATGTCCCAGGTGACGAGCGCGATGCCGTCTGCGTCGGTCTCAACCTTGAAATTCTTGTACGACATGTTGGTTGCTCCTCGGTGCCGCAGCCAATCTCAGGCGCGGCGGTTGATGGGGTCTCGTCTTACCCTCTCCCCTTGTGGGAGAGGGTCCGAGCGAAGCGAGGGGGTGAGGGGTCTGCATCCGCGGAGACAGACCCCTCACCCGGCTCGAACCCGCTCCGCGTGTTCGCGCCACCCTCTCCCACAAGGGGAGAGGGGAGGAAGTTACACCCGCTCGATGATGGTCGCGGTGCCCATGCCGCCGCCGATGCACAGCGTCACCAGGGCGGTCGCCTTGTTGGTGCGCTCGAGCTCGTCGAGCACGGTGCCGAGGATCATCGCGCCGGTCGCGCCGAGCGGATGACCGAGCGCGATGGCGCCGCCATTGACGTTGATCTTGGCGTTGTCGATGTCGAAGGCCTGGATGTAGCGCAGCACGACCGAGGCGAAGGCTTCGTTGAGCTCGAACAAATCAATGTCCGACTTCTTCATGCCGGAGCGAGCGAACAGCTTTTCGGTGACGTCGACCGGACCGGTCAGCATCATCGCCGGCTCCGAGCCGATATTGGCGAACGCGCGGATTTTTGCACGCGGCTTCAGGCCGTATTTGCTACCAGCCTCCTTGCTGCCGAGCAGCACGGCGCCGGCGCCGTCGACGATGCCCGACGAATTGCCGGCATGGTGCACGTAATTGACGCGCTCGATCTCCGGATGCGACTGCACCGCGACGCCGTCGAAACCGCCCATCTGCGCCATCATCGTGAACGACGGCTGCAGCTGCGCCAGCGACTGCATCGTCGTCGAGGGACGCATGTGCTCGTCCTTGGCCAGGATGGTGAGACCGTTGATGTCCTTCACCGGGACGATCGACTTGTCGAAGCGGCCTTCCTCCCAGGACTTCGCCGCACGCTGCTGGCTCTGCACGGCGTAGGCATCGACGTCGTCGCGCGAGAAGCCGTATTTGGTGGCGATCAGATCGGCCGAGACGCCTTGCGGCATGAAGTAAGCGGGGACTGCCATCGAGGGATCCATCGGCCATGCGCCGCCGGAGGCGCCGATGCCGACGCGGCTCATCGATTCCGCGCCGCCGCCGATCACCAGCTCATGCTGGCCGCTCATCACCTGCGCGGCGGCAAAGTTCACGGCATCGAGGCCGGAGGCGCAAAAGCGGCTGATCTGCACGCCCGGCACGGCTTCGCCGAGACCGGCTTTCAGCGCCGCGAAACGCGCGATGTCGGAGCCGGCTTCACCGACCGGATCGACCACGCCGAGGATGACGTCGTCGACGGAATCCTCAGGCAGATTGTTGCGGTCCTTCAGCGCCTTCAACGGCACGGTCGCGAGCGCCAGCGCCGTGACTTCGTGCAGCGAACCGTCCGCCTTGCCGCGGCCGCGGGGGGTGCGAACGTGGTCGTAGATGAATGCCTCAGGCATGACGCCCTCCTGATGTGATGTTCAATACGATTGGGAGCAGGCAGCGGAAGCAGGCTCAGAACGCTTCCGCCGGCAATTCCATGATGGTGGCGCAGCCGGCCTGGATGCGCGCGAGATTGGCGGCGGTCTCCGGCAGCATCCGCTCCATGAAGAAGCGGCCGGTGACGAGCTTGGTGGAGAGATAGGGCGTCGCCCCGCTCTCGGCAATCTTGGCATTGGTCACCTTGGCCATCTTCGCCCACATGTAGCCGAGCGCGACGAAGCCGAAGAGATGCAGGTAATCGGTTGCGGCGGCGCCGGCATTGTCAGGTTTCGCCATCGCGTTCTGCATCAGCCAGGTCGTGGCCTGCTGGAGATGGCCGAGCGAGGCCGAGAGCGGCGCGATGAAGGGTTTTAGCGCCTCGTCGCCGCCGTTCTCCTTGGCAAAGGCCATGACCTCGCCGAAGAAGGCCATGATGGCGCGGCCGCCGTCGCGCGGCAGCTTGCGGCCGACGAGGTCGAGCGCCTGGATGCCGTTGGCGCCTTCATAGATCATGGCAATACGCGCGTCGCGCACGAACTGCTCCATGCCCTGCTCGGCGATGTAGCCGTGGCCGCCATACATCTGCTGCGCCTGCACCGCATTGGCAAAACCGTAATCGGTGAGGAAGCCCTTCAGCACCGGCGTCATCAGGCCCATGTGGTCGTCGGCCGCCTGGCGGTCCTTTGGGTCTTCCGAGCGATGGGCGACGTCGCTCTTCAGCGCAGTCCACATCACGAAGGCGCGCGCGGCTTCGTTGAAGGCGCGGATCGAGAGCAGCGTGCGGCGCACGTCGGGATGCACGATGATCGGATCGGCCTGCTTGTCCGGCGCCTTGGCGCCGGTGAGCGCGCGGCCCTGGATGCGCTCGCGGGCGTAGGCGACCGCGTTCTGATAGGCGACCTCGGACTGCGCGAGGCCCTGCACGGCGACGCCGAGCCTCGCCTCGTTCATCATCACGAACATGCCCTGCATGCCCTTGTTCTCTTCGCCGATCAGCCAGCCGGTGGCGCTGTCGTAGTTCATCACGCAGGTGGAATTGCCGTGGATGCCCATCTTGTGCTCGATCGAGCCGCAGACGACGCCGTTGCGGGCACCGACTGAACCATCCGGATTCACAAGGAACTTGGGCACCACGAACAGCGACACGCCCTTGATGCCGGCAGGTGCGCCCTCGATGCGGGCGAGCACGAGATGGATGATGTTGTCGGCAAGGTCGTGCTCGCCGGCCGAGATAAAGATCTTGGTGCCTGATATCTTGAAGCTGCCGTCGCTCTGACGCACCGCCTTGGTGCGAAGCATGCCGAGATCGGTGCCGCAATGCGGCTCGGTCAGGTTCATGGTGCCGGTCCATTCGCCGGCAACCATCTTCGGCACGTAGGTCTTCTTCTGCTCGGGTGAACCATGAACGATCAGCGCCGCGGTCGCGCCCATGGTGAGGCCGCCATACATCGAGAACGCCATGTTGGCGGAGATCTGGAATTCGTTGACCGCCTGGCTCAGCGTCACCGGCAGGCCCTGCCCGCCAAACTCGGTCGGCGCCGACAGACCAAGCCAGCCGCCTTCGGCAACCTGCTTGAACGCGTCCTTGAAGCCCTTCGGCGTGGCGACGCTGCCGTCATCGGCACGCTTGCAACCTTCGAGATCGCCGACACGATTGAGCGGTTGCAGCACCTCTTCGGCGAGCTTGGCGGCTTCGCCCAGAATGGCTTCGCGCACATCGCTCGACGCATCGGAGAAGCCGGCGAGATTGTCGTAGCGGTCGATCTGGAAGACGTCGTTGAGCAGGAAGTTCACGTCTTCGACGGGGGCTTTGTAGATCGGCATGGGGTTCTCCCGGCAATGGGCCTTGAAGTGGTGGAATTCTCTGAACGGTCCTTGCGGCGCAGCCTTGCCCGCGAGCTTAGCGGGTTCTGCAACCTCAGGGCAGGGTCATGATTGGGCGGCCAACTGCTCCGCCATCAGGCGGTGCAGCATGTTGATCGCCTTGAGCGGACGCACCATCACCTTGAAATGCGTGATGCGTCCCTCGGCATCGAAGCTGATGATGTCGACGCCGTTGATCTCGATACCGTCGATCATGGTCTTGAATTCGAGCACGGCGCCGCGCTCGCTGGTCCACTCACCGACATAGGTAAAGCCGGGACCGCCGAGCACCTTCTCGGCGCTGGAGAGGTATTTGAAGGTGATGTCGCGCCCGCGCTGCGGCGAATGCACGACGGGACTTTCGAAGACGGCGTCGGGATGAAGCAAGTCCCAAAGCGCGGTGCGGGCTTGAGCCCGATCTTGGGACTTCATGTAGCCGTACCAGGAGTCGAGGCCGGTCATTCCAGGATGCCTCCCTAAAGGCCTTGGCAAAAAACGCGAAAACAACCCCATGCACAGTAGCGTGCTGATTGATTCCGCTGGGTTTTTCGGGTCGGATCTTCAGCCCGTCCCTGAACGCCTCATATGCACATTGACGCATATGCGCCAATGCGCATAAAGTCAAGCGGGTTGGTCGAGGTCGAAGAAGAAGGAGGCCGATCATGGCACTGGGCGACGCAATCCTCGCATGCCTGACGGAACGCCCCATGACGGGCTACGAGCTTGCCAAGACGTTCGACTCCTCGATCGGCTTCTTCTGGAAGGCCGACCACCAGCAAATCTACCGCGAGCTCTCCAAGCTGCGCGACCGCGGCCACATCCAGGGCCGCGAGGTCGTGCAATCGGGCAAGCCCAACAAGCTGGTTTATACGCTCACTCCGGAGGGGCGAACAGCGCTGCGGCACTGGGCCGCGCGACCAAGCACGCCAGCCTCCACCAAGGACGATCTGCTGGTCCGCCTCCATGCCCTCGACAGCATCGACATCGAGCCGCTGCGCACCGATCTGATGGCCCGGCTGGAGCACCATCGCGACCGCCACGCCAATTACGAGCGCATCCTGAAGAAGCGCTTTCCGGAGGGCACGGCGGAAGGCCGGCTCGATCTCGGCAATCTGCTCCTGCTCCGCTTAGGGGCCCGCCACGAACAGATGGTGGCCGATTTCTGCGAAGAGGCGCTCGATGCGCTGTCGGCGATGACCGGCAAGGCCACGGTGGTGCCGCTGGAGGAGAGCAAGCGGGAGAAGGGCTGAGGGGTGGCCCGACCCGACAGGAGACTGTCACCACATTTACCGGTGTCATGCTCCGCGAAAGCGGGGCATCCAGTACTCCGAGGCAGCGCGGCTGGAAGCGAGCCGCCGCGGCGTACTGGATCGCCCGCCTTCGCGGGCGATGACAGCGGAGTATGGAGTATATGGCGGCGGCAGGTCGCGAAGGATGCAATGACGCCGCTTCCGGCGTGCCCCAAAGTTCCCCCCGCCCAACTTTAAGACACCGGGCTCGCGTTCCTTAACCCGTTATTTACCGTAACAGGAAAAAGTCGGTTTTCGAGGCAGACGACCCGCGCCAAATCCGATTGTCTTTGCAACCGGCACGCGAGGGGAGGCTGGAGGCGCCGGGTGGGGCGCCGGAGTCGGAACCGGACAGAGTCATGAATTCGCGCGTATCGTGGAGTGTTGACGGCATCGATCCATCCGTCAGGGAGCGGGCCGAAGCTGCTGCGCGTCGCGCCGGCATGTCACTCAACGATTGGCTGAACTCCACCCTCGGCGAAACTGCTCCCCCGAACTTTCGCGAACCTTACGACCAGCGTCCGCAAGCCCCGCACGCTCAAATCCGGGGACCGAGTCAGGAAAGCCGCGAAGTCGCCGACATCCACCAGCGGCTCGACGCGATCACCCAGCAGATTGAGCGGATCTCCAAGCCCGCGCAGCGCCAAGATTCGTCACGACAGGATTCGTCGCGGCAGGACCCTTCGCGGCCAGACGCCTCGCGCGAGCAGGGCGTCGCGCGCCAGCTCAACGATGCGATCTCGCGTCTCGATGCGCGGCTGTCGCAAATCTCCCGGCCGCAGCCTCAACCGCAGCAGCCCTCGGCTCCGCGTCCCGCGCCGGCCGACACGCGCCAGCGCCAGGCCGATGCGGTCGAGCGCGCGGCGGCGCAGGTCTATCGCAACGCCCCGCCCCTGAGCCCCGCCTCGTTCGACGTCGCCGTCGCCGAGATCACCGCGCGGCAGAGCGAGCTCGACGGCTTCACGCCGCGGCAGATTCCGCCGCGCGCCGCGCCCTCGATCGCGCCCAATGCTGCTCCCTGGGCCGCTCCTTACGCACCTCCGATGGCGCCACCCGCGCCTGCCTATGCTCCGCCGCCACCGCAGCCGGATTTTTCCGCGCTCGAGCGTCATCTGCTCAAGATCACGAGCCAGATCGAGTCGCTGCAGCGGCCGGACAATACCGAGCAGGCGATCAACGCCTTCCGCAGCGAGCTTGCCGAGATCCGCGCCGCCATCACCGAGGCGATGCCGCGGCGCGCGATCGAATCGATCGAGAACGAGATCCGCTCGCTGCACCGCCGGATCGACGAGACGCGGTCCAACGGCACCGACGGCCAGGTCCTGTCGGGCATCGAGCACGCGCTGTCCGACATCAAGCAGGTGCTGCGCACGCTGACGCCGGCCGAGCAGCTCACCGGCTATGACGAGGCGATCCGCAATCTCGGCGCCAAGCTCGACCTGATCCTGCGCGCCAATGACGATCCCTCGACGGTGCGCCAGCTCGAAGGCGCGATCACCGCGCTGCGCGGCATCGTTTCCAACGTCGCCTCCAACGAAGCGCTGGCACGCCTGTCCGAAGACGTGCAGCTGCTCTCGTCCAAGGTCGACCAGGTCACCCGCGCCTCCGGCCAGGGCGACAGCTTCGCGGTGCTGGAGC
This sequence comes from Bradyrhizobium sp. WSM2793, assembly GCF_000379585.1. Classification (NCBI taxonomy): domain Bacteria; kingdom Pseudomonadati; phylum Pseudomonadota; class Alphaproteobacteria; order Hyphomicrobiales; family Nitrobacteraceae; genus Bradyrhizobium; species Bradyrhizobium sp. WSM2793. The sequence continues at coordinate 243,305 of NZ_KB902769.1, forward strand.
AGCGCATTGCGGCGCTCACCGCGGCGCTGGAAACGCGCGAGCGGCCCCAGCCGGCCGAAAGCACCGAGCACCTGGAATCCGCGATCCGCGCGCTGTCGGACCGCTTCGACCGCATGCAGGTCGGCAACGATTCGGCCTCGACCTTTGCGCATCTCGAACAGCGCGTCTCGTATTTGCTGGAGCGGATCGAAGCCGCCGCCGATCCGCGCAACGGCAATTTGAGCCGCGTCGAGGACGGGCTGCACGACATCCTGCGTCACCTCGAGCGGCAGCAGGCGACCTATTCCGCGCTGGCCGAGAGCCGCAGCTCCGCAACCCCGGCCGATTCCGGGGTGGTCGATCTGGTCAAGCGCGAGCTGTCCGACATCCGCTTCAGCCAGGCCGAGACCAACCGCAGCACCCAGGACTCGCTCGACGCCGTCCATAGCGCGCTCGGCCATGTCGTCGACCGCCTCTCCATGATCGAGGGCGATCTGCGCGCGGTGCGCACCGCGCCGCCGGCCCCTGCGCCGCAGCCGATGCCCATGCCGATGGCCGCTCCCATGGAGCCCGCGCCGCCGATGGCGCGTGAGCCGCGGCCGCAAGCCCAGCAGCAACCGAAATACGATCCGAAGCCGGAGCTGCCGAACCCCGCCGCGCAGCAACAGGCCCACGCGCAGCAACAGGCCCACGGCGCCTTCGCCCAAGCCGCCTTCTCCGCCGCGCCGCGTGAATTCCATGCCGCTACCCCCGCCGCGCCGCCGCCGGTTCCGTCGGCGCCACCGGTGCCGCCGCGCGCGATCAGCGAGATCCTGGAGCCGCACACGGTCCCCGCGCGCACCGCGCTCGCGCCGGAATTGCCGCCGGATCATCCGCTCGAGCCGGGCACACGGCCAGGTGGACGCCTCGCCACGCCATCGGAGCGCATCGCCGCCTCCGAGAGCGCGATCAGCGACATTCCCGCCGCGCCGAAAGAGCCGGTGTCGTCGTCGAGCTTCATCGCAGCCGCCCGCCGCGCCGCCCAGGCCGCCGCCGCGCAGCCGGAAAAGCCGGCGCGCGGCGCCAAGGGTGGTGCGAAGGCCGGCGCCGATCGCGGCAAGGACAAGGGCAAGGACGGCAGCTCGACCATCACCTCGAAGATCCGCTCGCTGCTGGTCGGCGCGAGCGTGGTCGTGATCGTGCTCGGCACCTTCAAGATGGCGATGAACCTGCTCGAAGGCAGCGCGCCGCCGGCGCCACAGGCCATGGACAATACGTTGAGCCAGCCGGCGCCGCAGGCCCCACCGCCACCGCCGGTGATCGAGAACAAGCCCGCCACGCCCGAGCAGGTCACGCCATCGATGACCTCGCCGACGCCGATTGGACGGCAGTCCCAGAACAACGCCGCGCCGGCTCCCGCCGCCAATTCGGGCAACTCGGCCTCGGTCGAAATTCCGCCGGCGCCCGCCGCATCCGTGCCGCCGCCTGCCACGAGCAGCGACGTCACCGGCGCGCTGTCGGGCGCGAGCCGCGCCAAGCTCGGCATGATCCAGGTGCCGCCGAGCGAAAAACTGCCTGACGGCATCGGCGGCCCGGTACTGCGCACCGCCGCGATGAAGGGCGATGCGACCGCGGCCTACGAGATCGGCTTGCGCTTTGCCGAAGGCAAAGGCGTTGCCACGAATTACGACGAAGCGGCCAAATGGTACGACCGCGCGGCGCAGGCCGGCGTGGTGCCGGCGACCTTCCGCCTCGGCACGCTCTACGAGAAGGGCCTCGGCGTGAAGAAGGACGCCGACATCGCCCGCCGCTACTACACCCAGGCCGCCGAGCGCGGCAACGCCAAGGCAATGCACAATCTCGCGGTGCTCGACGCCGACGGCGGCGGACGCGGCGCCAACTATAAGAGCGCGGCGCAATGGTTCCGCAAGGCCGCCGATCGCGGCGTAGCCGACAGCCAGTTCAACCTCGGCATCCTCTATGCCCGCGGCATCGGCGTCGAACAGAACCTCGCCGAATCCTACAAATGGTTCAGCCTCGCGGCTGCCCAGGGTGACGCGGACGCCTCCGGCAAGCGCGACGACGTCGCCAAGCGTCTCGACCCGCAATCGCTCGCGGCCGCCAAGCTCGCGATCCAGACCTTCAGCGCCGAGCCGCAGCCCGACGACGCCGTCAACGTCACGGCGCCCGCCGGCGGCTGGGACAGCGCGCCGCAGGCGAATGCAAAGCCGGCGCCGAAGCAAGTCGCAACCAAGCGCTCGGCCTCGGCGGCGCATTAAAGGCGAATTGCTTTAGACAGACAGAACGAGCCGCGCGCGCGGTGCACCTCTCCCGCTTGCGGGAGAGGTCGCGGAGCGAAGCGACGCGGGTGAGGGCTCTCGCCTCTCGGGGGGTCTCGCGAGAGGAGACACCCTCTCCCCAACCCTCCCCCGCAAGCGGGGGAGGGAGCGCATCTCGCGTTATCGCAACGATCGGGGCCTCGTTCACGACCCTCGTCAACATTCACCACGCCCGAAATTCCGGGTCCCTCCCGGCTCCGAATTCCGCTATTGAGGGGCGCGACAATCGTTCCGACCGTCCCGCGAGCATTCCGCGACAATCGGTCCGTCTCGCCGGCGTATGGTCCTTCGATGCAGCTCTATCTTCCGATCGCCGATCTTCCCGTCAACGTCTTCCTGGTGCTCGCCATGGGCGCCGCGGTCGGCTTCGTCTCGGGGATGTTCGGAATCGGCGGCGGCTTCCTGATGACGCCGCTGCTGATCTTCATCGGCATCACGCCGGCGGTCGCGGTCGCCTCGGTCACGAGCCATATCGCGGCCTCCTCCTTTTCCGGCGCGCTGTCTTATTGGCGGCGGCGTGCGATCGATCCGGCGCTGGCGAGCGTCCTGCTCTGCGGCGGCGTCACCGGCACGGCGCTCGGCGTGTGGACCTTCACGCAGCTTCGTGCGCTCGGCCAGCTCGATCTGATGATCGCGCTCTCCTATGTGGTGCTGCTCGGCACCGTCGGCAGCCTGATGTTCTCGGAAGGGCTGCGCGCACTGATGCGGACCCGGCGCGGCGCGCTGCCGCCACGCCGCACGCACAACTGGATCCACGGCCTGCCGCTGAAGATGCGCTTCAAGCGCTCGAAGATCTATCTCTCGGTCATCCCCGTGGTAATCGTCGGCATCATGATCGGCTTCATCGGCGCCATCATGGGCATCGGCGGCGGTTTCATCCTGGTGCCGATCATGATCTATCTGTTGAGGGTGCCAACCTCGACGGTGATCGGGACCTCGATGGTGCTGACGCTCGTCACGATGCTGTTCGCGACCATGCTGCACGCGGTGACCAATCACCTCGTCGACGCCGTGCTGGCGCTGATCCTGATGGTCGGCGGCGTCACCGGCGCGCAGTTCGGCGTCCGCGCCGGGCAGAAGATCCGTGGCGAGCAGCTACGGCTGCTGCTCGGCCTCCTGATCCTCTCGGTCGGCGTCCGCTTCGCGATCGAGCTGGTGATCCGGCCTGAGGATCTCTTCACCATCCGCGAGCTGGGAGTGAGCGGATGATGCGCGCAGCTCTCGCACTCCTGCTCGTCCTGCTGCTCGGCTCCGCAGCGCGCGCCGAGCGTCTGATCGTGTCGGTGTCCAACCACCGCGTCACGGTGACACCGAACTATTCCGGCGAGGAGCTGGTGCTGTTCGGCTCGGTGGAGAAGGACGCGACGACACCCGCCGATCGCACGGCCTATGACCTCGTCGTCACCGTGATGGGCCCGCGCGCCGACATGGTGACACGGCGCAAGGAGCGCACCTTCGGCATCTGGATCAACACCGACTACCGGCAGTTCCTGCAGGTGCCGAGCTATCTGGCGCTGTTCGCCAACCGTCCCTTCGAGGCGATCACCTCGCCCGAGATCGCGCGGCGGCAGCAAATCGGGCTGAACAACGTGCTGCTGACGCAACGGGTCGGCGGCGATTATGCCGACGTGGTGCCGAACGACGCGTTCCGCTCGGCCTTCATCCGCCTGCGTACCCAGCGCGGGCTGTATCGGGAGGATCCGAGCGCCGTCACGTTCCTGACGCCGACCCTGTTCCGCACCGGCATTCCGCTGCCGGCGGAGGTGCCGATCGGCACCTACGAGGTCGAGATCAAGCTGTTCGCGAACGGCGCGTTCATCAGCAAGACCGAGACCGCGTTCGAGATCGTCAAGGTCGGCTTCGAGCAATTCGTCGCCACCACCGCCAGGCACAACGGGCTGATCTATGGCCTCGTCACCGCCGCGATGGCGCTGATGACGGGATGGATGGCGTCGATCGTGTTTCGGAAGGATTAGTTGCCGTCATTGCGGCGCGGGCCACTCTCTCCGCTCGTCGTCGCCCGGCTTGACCGGGCGATCCAGTATTCCAGAGGCGTTAGGGAGCTCGCTCTCGCAACGGCCGCCGCGGCGTACTGGATGCCTCGGTCAAGCCGGGGCATGACAGTGGGGCTCACGGCGCCTGGATCACCGTCGGCACGCCCGGCTCCAGCAGCCGCAGCCGCGTTCCGAAACCGAGCACGTCGAACGTCTTGCGCAGATCTTCGCTGTTCTGGCGGAAATGCGCCCAGCCCTCGGTATGCACGGGCACGATCGTCGCATCGGGGAAGGCGCGCGCCGTTTCGATGGTGTCGTTGGTGTCCATGGTGAGGTGGAACGGCCCACGCGTCTGCGCGGCGCCGGCGAAGGGCAGCACCACGCCGCATTTGAAGCGGCGCGCGACTTCGGCGACGCCGTCGAACCAGGTGGTGTCCCCGCTGATATAGACCGTGCTGGTGTCCTTCCGGCTGGACGCCACCACGAAGCCGATGACGTCGCCCGACAGCGGCTCGATGCCAGCCGGGCCATGGCGCGCCGGCGTCGCGGTGATGGTCAGGGTGTTGCCGTCGCTATCCTTCAGATGCGTCGTGCTCCAGGGCGCAAGGCCCTCGACATGGCCGCCGAGGCGCTTCGCGCCCGCCTCCGTCGTCAGCACGCGCTTGACCTTATGGAGATAGTCGCGGCCCGAATGATCGAGATTGTCCGAATGCTGGTCATGGCTGAGCAGCACGGCATCGACCGGGCCGATCGCATCGGCCTTCAACGCGGGACCGATGGTTTTCTCCAGCGTCACATGCGGCAGCTGGTAGGCGCCGGGCGCATCGAAGGTCGGGTCGGTGAGCAGGCGGAAGCCGTCGATCTCGATCAGCGCGGTCGGGCCGCCTATCAGGGTGATGGAAATGGGCACGAGAGAACTCTCCTCTTACGAGACAGGCTTCGCAGGGCGCGTCACCAGGTAGATGCCGAGCGCAACCGGGATGATGCCCAACAAATCACGGGCCTCGACGTGCTCACCAAGGACGAGATACGCGAACAGCATGCCGAGCGGCGGCATCAGGAAATGATAGGCGCTGGCAGCGGTGGCGCCGCACACTTTCAGGAGATGGAACCAGAGCCAATAGGCGAGGATCGAGCCGCCCAGCACGAGGAAGGCAAAGGCGCCGATCAGGCCCGGCGTATAGTCGATCGCGTGCACGTCGGCGAAACTGAACGCGATCGGCGAAAGTGCGAGGCCGGCCGCGAGGTTCTGCACGCCATTGCCGATCCACAAGGAGCCCTTCGGCGCGAGCAGCTTGAACAGGATGGTGCCGGCAACGAGCGAGGCGAGCGAAGCCAGCGTGAAGACGATGCCGTGCAGGGAATCCGTGCCGACCGACAGGCGATGCCAGACGATCAAGGTCACGCCGGTGATGCCGAGCAGCAGGCCGCCGGCCTTGCGCCAGGTCATGCTCTCGCCGAGCAGCAGGGTCGCGAGCGCGGCGGTGAAGACCGGATTGGCCGAGACAATCAGGCCGCCGAGGCCGGCGGAGACCGATTGCAGGCCGGTGTAGCCGAGGCCGAGATAGAGCGCGTTGTTGGCAATCCCTAGCACGGCGAAGATCGCCGCATCGCGCCAGGTTAACGACCAGCTGTCGCCGCGGATCAGCGTGGCGCCCAGGATCAAAATGCCGGCGAGCGAGAAGCGCGCGGCGAGCAGGATCAACGGCGGGCAATGGGTGACCCCGATCTTGCCGGCGACGAAGGCGTAGCTCCAGAGCAGGCAGAACAGGCCGATGGCGAGCGGCAGGGTGTTGAAGCGGGTGCGGGGGGCCGAAATCGAGGGGGCGAGCGACATGGGGGCATTCTCCTGAGCCTCGATCTAGGGAGTCCGCTTGTCATTTGGAAATTAAATGATTAACTCCACGCCAGTGGATTTTCGAATGGAGGCGGCCATGCTCGATCTTGAGCTGCTGCGCAGCTTCGTCTCGGTGGTCGAGGCCGGCGGCTTCACCCGCGCCGGCGCGCGCGTCCATCGCACGCAGTCGACCGTCAGCCAGCAGATCAAGCGGCTGGAGGACGATATCGGCCAGGTGCTGCTGCACCGCGACGGCAGGACCGTGCGCCCGACCGAGGCCGGCGAGCGGCTGCTCTCCTATGCGCGGCGCTTGCTCTCGCTCGCCGAGGAGGCGCGCGACGTGCTGCGCCAGCCGGATGGCGAAGGCGCGATCCGGCTCGGCATCCCCGAGGATTTCGCGGCGTACCGGCTGACCAAATTACTGGGCGCGTTCGCGCGCTCGCATCCGGGCCTGCGGCTCGACGTGCGCGCAGACCAGAGCAAGCATCTGGCGCGCGATCTCGAACGCGGCGAGCTCGACCTTGCGCTGTTCAAGCGTGCGGCCGGCGAGAAGGGCGCCATCGCGGTGTGGCCGGAGCGGGTGCACTGGGTCACCAGCAAGAGCCATCCGGTCGATGTTCACGCCGCGTCCGTGCCGCTGATCGGCTTTCCGACCGGCTGCCTCTACCGTGCCGGCGCCATCCACGCGCTGGAAAGCGTCGGCCGCGCCTGGCACATGGCCTATTCCTCGTCGAGCCTCTCCGGAATCCAGGCCGCGGTCGCCGCCGGCATGGGCCTCAGCATCTTGTCGGAGATGTCGATCCAGTCCGACCACCGCGTGCTGACGGCGAAAGATGGTTTTGCGCCGATCAACAAGACCGAGGTCGCACTGATGGCCTCGCCCGATGCGAGCCCGGCAACGCTGCGACTTGCAGATCGTCTCGCCGAGTTTTGCGATGCAGTGCAGGCGAAGGCGGCTTGAATTCGCAGAATATCGACGGTCTCTCAGTTCGCCGCGGACATCAGCCTGTCGCCGCACGCATTCGCATAGAACTTGCCGCCACATTGGCGCTTGATGGCGGCGCAGCGGGCCGCGGGCGAGGCATTCTGCGGGACCGTGAAGCCGCAGCTGAGGCCATCGGCGCTGCGACCGGGCTTGCCGGTGGCAAACGCGGCACTGAGGGTCCCGATGCAGACGACGAGCAGGGCCGCCGCGGCGATCTCGATCAGCAGTCGCGTCAGCAGTCTCATGGGAATGTTCCTCCACACTGATGGCTGAATTGATCCGCAATCTAGCACCGAATCCCGGTTTCTCCGTGCTCCCCCGGGTTCCCAAATCGGCCCGTTCCTTGCATAAATTTACGCCAGCGCAGTGCAAGGCCGCATCGGCGACAGTTCCGGTGCAGGGGCAAGACGCGTAGGGTTAGTGGTGTGTTCGACCAGGAAGTGACGGCTTTGCAAGATCAATCGTTCCAGCCCAGTTTTCCCGCCCCCGGCCAGCCGATCGACGAGCTCGCGCTGGCTGAGATCAAGGGCGCGATCCTGGCGAAGCTGCGCCTTGCCATCGGCAAGGATGCCGGCATGGCGACCAGGCACGACTGGTACCAGGCCGCGGCGCTGGCGCTGCGCGACCGTGTCGTGCATCGCTGGCTCACGGCCGAGAAGCACAGCTACGACGCGGGCCGCAAGCGCGTCTATTACCTCTCGCTCGAATTCCTGATCGGCCGTCTCTTCACCGACGCGCTCAACAACATGGGCCTGCTCAAGATCTTCGAGGTCGCGCTCGGCGATCTCGGTGTCTCGCTGCCGGAGCTGCGCAAATGCGAACCGGACGCCGCGCTCGGCAATGGCGGCCTCGGGCGCCTCGCCGCCTGCTTCATGGAGAGCATGGCGACGCTGTCGATCCCCGCGATCGGCTACGGCATCCGCTATGATTACGGCCTGTTCCGCCAGATCATCAACCAGGGCTGGCAGCAGGAATATCCCGACGAATGGCTGAGCTTCGGCAATCCCTGGGAATTGCAGCGGCCCGAGGTGATCTACGACATCAATTTCGGCGGCGGCGTCGAGCATGTCGACGACAAGGGCCGCGACCGCGCGATCTGGCATCCGGGCGAGACCGTGCAGGCGATCGCCTATGACACACCGATCGTCGGCTGGCGCGGCCAGCACGTCAACGCGCTGCGCCTATGGTCGGCGCGTTCGCCCGATCCGCTCAAGCTCGACGCCTTCAACAAGGGCGACTATGTCAGCGCCACCGCCGAGCAGTCGCGCGCGGAAGCGATCTGCAAATTCCTTTATCCGAACGACGAGAGCCCGGCGGGCCGCGAGCTGCGCCTGCGTCAGGAATATTTCTTCGTCTCGGCCTCGCTGCAGGATCTCGTCAAGCGGCACCTTGCGTCCGACGGGCAGCTGCGCAGCCTGTCGAGCAAGGTCGCGGTGCAGCTCAACGACACCCATCCGAGCCTCGCCGTCACCGAGCTGATGCGGATCCTCGTCGATCTGCACAATTTCCGCTGGGACGAGGCCTGGAAAATCACGGTCGCCACCCTCTCCTACACCAACCACACGCTGCTGCCCGAGGCGCTGGAGACCTGGCCGGTCGAGCTGTTCGAGCGGCTGCTGCCGCGGCATCTGGAGATCATCTACCGCATCAACGTGCAGCATCTGGCGCTGGCCGAAGCGCGCTGCCCCGGCGACATCGACTTCCGTGCCTCGGTCTCGCTGATCGACGAGAAGAGCGGGCGCCGCGTGCGCATGGGCCAGCTCGCCTTCGTCGGCTCGCACCGCATCAACGGCGTCTCGGGGATGCATTCGGACCTGATGCGCGAGACCGTGTTCCACGACCTCAACCATCTCTATCCCGGCCGCATCACCAACAAGACCAACGGCATCACCTTCCGGCGCTGGCTGATGCTGGCGAATCCGAAGCTGACCGACCTGTTGCGCGAGACCTGCGGCGAGGCGGTGCTCGACGATCCGACCCAGCTCTCGCTGATCGAGGCCCGCGCCAGCGACGTCGAATTCCAGAAGAAGTTCCGCAGCGCCAAGCTTCATAACAAGACCGCGCTGGCGCGCCTGATCGGCGAACGGCTCGGCATCAAGGTCGACCCGACCGCGCTGTTCGACGTGCAGATCAAGCGCATCCACGAATACAAGCGCCAGCTCCTCAACGTCATCGAGACCGTCGCGCTGTACCAGGCGATCAAGGACAACCCCAATGGCAATTGGGTGCCGCGGGTGAAGATCTTCGCCGGCAAGGCTGCCGCGAGCTATCGCTACGCCAAGCTGATCATCAAGCTGATCAACGACGTCGCGGAGGTCGTCAACAACGATCCCACGATCGGCGGCAAGCTCAAGGTCGTGTTCCTGCCCGACTACAATGTCAGCCTCGCCGAAGTGATCATTCCCGCGGCCGACCTGTCCGAGCAGATCTCGACCGCCGGCATGGAGGCCTCCGGCACCGGCAACATGAAGCTGGCGCTGAACGGCGCCATCACCATCGGCACGCTCGACGGCGCCAATATCGAGATCCGCGACCATGTCGGCGCGGAGAACATCGCGATCTTCGGCATGGAGGCCGGCGACGTGATGATCCGGCGCAAGCAGGGGCTGGACGCCTCCGACTTGATCCGCAACTCGCCGAAGCTGCAGCGCGCCATCAATGCGATCGGCACCGGCGAATTCTCGCCCGGCGATCCCGGCCGCTTCGAGTCCATCGCGCACGCGCTGCGCTATCTCGACCATTACATGGTCAGCGCCGATTTCGATTCCTATTACGAGGCGCAGCGCAGCGTCGATGCGCGCTGGCTGGTGGCGCCGGCCTGGACGCGCGCCTCCATCCTCAACGTCGCGCGCATGGCGTGGTTCTCCTCCGACCGCACCATCCGCGAATACGCCGAGGAGATCTGGAACGTGCCGGTCAATCCGACCACGCCGCTGCTGCCCAACCTGCGCGACGCCGCGGGCTGATTTTTCCGCGGCGTGGAAGCGGCGTTACCTGTGAGGTTATTGATGTGGCAGGATAGCCATCATATTACGGCTTGAGATTTTTTCTGGCCGGAGTCGATCGTGCCTGTCGGCGAGTATGTCAGCCCTGATGGGCAGCTTCGATTGCTCGTCATTTGCCCCGACGGGGATTGGACGTTGGGGTTTGACGGCTTCCCCTGGCACACGCATGGCAGCATTCTTGCCAGCCTCTCGGGGAAGGACGAGGAAACCGCAATCGTCGACTTCGTCGCCGACCTGACCAGCTGCAAGAGCATCGTCGCGATCAAGCGTATCGGAGGCGCGGTCGCGGATGTCTGGGTGACGGATGATCCAGCGGATGATGCTTTGAGCTCACGGCAATATGGCCCCAGCGACGAAACGATGGAGTTTCGTCGTTGGGACGGAAGCGCAGTAAAGGTCTGATTTAATGCACGCCAAGCTCCCGCATCCCTTCGACGATGCCACCCGCGTCACTGCCGGCGACTCCAGCTGGCAGGGGCACACCAGCGACGATTACTGGGCCTTCGTCGGTCCGTTCGGCGGCGCCACCGCCGCGACCATTTTGCGCGCGCTGATCGACCATCCGGAACGCGCCGGCGATCCGCTCGCGCTCACGGTCAATTATTGCGCGCCGATCGCCAAGGGGCCGTTCGATCTCGACGTGCGGCTGGTGAAGGCCAACCGCTCCAGCCAGCACTGGAGCGTCGAGCTCAGCCAAGGCGGCGGCGAGGTCGCAACGCTCGCCACCGCGGTGTTCGCCGAGCGCCGGCCGTCCTGGGAGCACCGGGTGGCGCAATATCCCGAAGCAAAGCCGTTCGAAGAGACGCTGCCGTTCCCGAGGATCCAGGCCTCCTGGGCCAACCAGTATGAATTCCGCTTCGTCGAGGGCGAGATGCGGATCGGCCCAGCGCAGGCCGAACCCGCCAGCACCTATTCAAAAATCTGGATCAGCGACCGCACGCCGCGCAAGCTCGACATGCTGTCGCTGATGTCGATGTCGGACGCCTTCTTCGGCCGCATCTTCCACGCGCGGCGCGAGCTGGTGCCGTTCGGCACGGTGTCGCTGACGACGTATTTCCACACCGGCGCAGACGAACTCGCGGCCGAGGACATCACCCGCGTGCTGGCGACGGCGGACGCAAAGATCTTCCACAAGAGCTACGCCGACCAGAACGGCGAGCTGTGGTCGCCGAACGGAAGGCTGCTGGCGACCACGACGCAGATTGCGTATTTCAAGGCGTGAGCTCTTTCCACCCCTCGTCCCGTTCTTACCGGTCCCTAACCCGCCATTCGCTGCCTCAGGCTCTGATAAAACGCCGTCTCGAAATTCATGTAGCCGATGAACGACGTTGGATCGCCAAACGGAAGAATCTGCGTGGCCCAGAACCCGCCGAACCCGTTCTGCCGGTCGATCCAATAGAACAGATTGGCAAGGCCCGCCCAGCCGAGGGCGCCGGCGGGACGCCCGGTGGGTGCTTCCTGGTCGTTGATCATGAAGGACAGCGCCCAGGACTTTGACTGGCCCGGGAAGAACTCGGCATCATTGCACAGCGCTGGGATGACGCCGGTGATCGGTGTCACCTTCTTGTCTCCGAGATGATTCTTCTCCGCCATGCGCACGGTCTCCGCCTTCAGCACGCGGCCGTGCTCGCCGGCACCGTCATTCAACCACATCCGGATGAAACGCATGTAGTCGCCGACCGTGCCGTAAAGGCCGTGGCCACCCATATGCACTTCAGGGTTGGCGGGGAGCTCGAAATCCATCGGCGTCAACGAGCCGTCGGCGCCGCGCGCGTGGATCCCGGCCAGTTTGCCGCGCATGGCCTCCGTCAGCTCGAAGGTCATATTCTTGATTCCGAGCGGCTCGAAGATGCGCGTATTGAAAACCTCGCCAAGCCGGCGCCCGGCGATGGCCTCGACGATTTGGCCGCACCAGTCGAGATTGGTGCCGTAATCCCAGCGCTCGCCGGGATCGAACAGCAGCGGCGTCATCAGGCAGGCTTTGGAAGCGGTGATGACGCTGGGCTGCCCCTTCTCTTCGGCGAGGCGGTTATAGGTGCGGTTGATGAAATCGTAGCTGAGACCGGCGGTATGCGTCATCAGCATCCGTGTGGTGATATCCCGCTTGGGCGCCCGCAGCATTGGCTCACCCGCGGCATCAAAGCCCTCGATGACCTGGAGCTTGCCGATGTTCGGCGCGTAGCGCTTGGCCGGTGCGTCGAGATCGAGCTTGCCCTCTTCGACGAGTTGCAGCACGGCCGTGCCGGTGATCGCCTTGGTCGTGGAGAAGATGGCAAAGATGCTGTCGGCCGTCATGTCGGCGGGCTGGTCAAGGCGCCTTTTTCCCGCAGCACCTTCGTAGATGTTGCGATAACGGTCCGTCACCATCGCGACGACGCCGGGCACGCGCGGCGTGGATGTAACGACACCGTCAAGAACGGCGTCTGCAGCAGCACCGAAATTCGTGCTCATGGTTGTCCTCCCGTTTGGATTGGATGAATTCCGTCGACGCAGCGCTTCGCGAGCACTCAGTTCATGGTGAAGCCCAGGTAGCCGCTGGCGGCGACCTCGTTGCATTTCTGCCGGTAGGCGCCGACGCCGCCGCAGTAGGACAGAACGCGGCGCGGTTTGCCTTCGACGTTCGAGCCCAGGTACCAGGAATTGGTCTTCGCGATCAGCGTCGCATTGGCGATCTCATCGTGATGCGCCACCCATCCGTCTTCGGCATCCCTGGTCGGCTCAACCACCTTCAGGTTCTTCGTGCGCACGAACCTGATGCAATCGTCGATCCATTCGACCTGCTGCTGAAGGCAAGTGGTCATGTTGCAGAGCGCAGCCGACGGAGCCAGCGGCACCGCGGTCGTGAACAGGTTCGGATAGCCATGAACCTGCAGGCCCATCGTGGTGCGGATATCCTTGCTCCAATCCTCCTTCAGCGACCGGCCACCGCGGCCCCTGATATCGATGCGCGTCAACGCGCCGGTTCCGGCGTCGAATCCAGTCGCCAGAACGATGACGTCGAGCTCGTGGATCGTCCCGTCCGCGGTCTGGATACCCATGGGTGTCACGCGGTCGATCGGATTGGCCTTGACGCTGACGATCTCGACATTGGGCCGATGGAAGGCCTCGAGGAAATTCTGCTCCAGCGGCACCCGGTGCGTCCCGAAACCGTAGTCGGCCGGAATCAAGGCTTCGCACAGCTTTGGATCCTTCAGTCGCTCGCGCATCTTCTCGCGCACGAAGTCGGAGATCTCGGCGTTGACCTCGGCGTCGAAGAACAACTCGGCGAAGGACGAGATCCACAGCTTCAGGGAGCCGTCGTTCCAGCAATCCTCGATCACCTCCCTGCGCCGTTCTGGCGAAAGTCCGGCCCAGGCGTGCTCGAAATCGTATTCGAACCCGGTGAAGGTATGCGGCAGGCGCTCCGTGAGGTGCTGGAATTTTGACTTGTAGGCCTGCGCATCTGCCGCGCTGTACTTGGGATTCTTCATCGGAATCATGTATTGCGGCGTGCGAATAAAGACCTTCAGATGACCGACCTCGCCAGCGATGGTCTGGATGACCTGGATGCCGGTTGCGCCGTTGCCGATGACGCCGACGCGCTTGCCGGCAAAATCGATCGGCTCCCTGGGCCAGCGCGCCGTGTGGAACAACTGCCCCTTGAACGTCTCCTGTCCCGGAAACGATACGTGCGGGGCGGAGAGCATGCCGCAACAGGTGATCAGAAACTGGGTGTCGATCACGTCACCCCTGTCGGTCGTGACCAGCCAGCGCTGTGTGGCTTCGTTGAAATGGGCGGTTTTGACGATCGTCCCGAACTGGATGTCCTTGCGCAGATCGAGGCGGTCGGCGATGTAGTTGAGCCAGCGTTCGATTTCCGGCTGGCCGGGGAATTTCTCGCTCCAGCTCCATCCCTTGTAGAGCTCCTCGGAGAACAGATACTGGTAGATGTGGCTTTCTGAATCGAAGCGGGCGCCGGGATAGCGATTCCAATACCAGGTGCCGCCCACGCCTGCGCCCGCGTCAATTGCCCTGACCTTTAATCCCTGTTCGCGCAAACGGTAGAGCTGATAGAGCCCGGCGACGCCGGCTCCAACAACCACCGCGTCGAATTTCGCCGTGACATGCGCGCCATTGCTTCCATTGGGTTTGGTCGCCGTTTCCGCCATTTTTCCCTCCTAGGTGTTTCCAGAGCGAGCGCAACCCTCCCCACCCGTCGTGCGCTCGGATGGTGGTGCATCGCGTCATTTGTCGGTCCCGCGAGTGCCTGCGGCTTTTCACCCTTCTTCCGCACTTGCCCGGGACGCGAGGGAGGCTATGAGGCGGGCTGCGTTCCCGGCTTGAACAAAACCGACAATCCTTTGAATGAAGCCGGAGGCCGGCGCCGACCTCGCCCGAGCTCGCTTGGCAAATGGCAAATCCGGCCTATGCTGCTGCCTTGCCGATCGGCCAATGAGAACAACAAGCAGTCGACCATGCCAAAACTCCAGGGAGGAGGCTCGCGCGATGGGGCAGTTCATCACGGTCGAGGAGCTGCCACGCTATGCTCCCGGCGAAATGATGCTGGACAGTTCGGCGGTGGGGAAAGCCGATTTTCGGCTGCGCGTGTTCCGCTATGCGCCATCCGATATCTGGGTGCCGCCGTCCGATAACTTTCTGATCGTGATCTATCGCGAAGGCACCACGGCGATGAAGCGCCGCGTGACCGGATCCTGGAAGCAGGATCGCGTCGGCCGCGGCGTCACGACACTGCTGACGCGGGCCGAAGCGTCGAACTGGCGATGGTCCCATGACATCGAAGTCAGTCATCTCTACATCTCGCCCAGGCTCATGGCGAAGACCGCGAGCGAGGCTTTTGACCGGGATACCGAAAGCGTCGAGCTTCATGATCTGCTCAGGATCGAGGATCCAGTCCTGACCTGGATTGCTGACCAGATGGTGCAGGAGGTTTCCGCAGGAGGTCCGGGCGGCCGGCTCTGCTACGATGCCATGGCACTTCAGGCGAGCATTCACATCCTGCGAAAATACGCCTCAGTGCAGTTCAAGATGCCCTGTGCGCAAGGGCCCTTCAGGCCGGCGCATGCGCGAATGATCGAGGACTATATCGAGCAGAACATTTCCCGGAACATCACGCTCGACGAACTGGCCAACATCTGCAACTGCACGCCGGTGCAGTTCGCCCGCAAATTCCAGGCACATTATGGCATGCGGCCGCACAGCTATGTCCTCACCCGCAAGGTGGAGCGCGCCTGCGAACATCTGCGCAAGGACCGCCTGGCGTTGAAGGAGATCGCCCTGTTGAGCGGATTCTCCGACCAGAGCCATCTCAACCGGATCTTTCGCCGGCACATGAGTACGACTCCCGCAGAATATCGCAAGCAATGCACGGGCTAGGCAGCCTGACGATGCTCGGGCCGTAAAAAGAAAGGGCGGCTGATGAAGCCGCCCTTTCTCGTCAATCACGTCTTGCGGAGAACTTACTCCGCCGCGAGCTTCACGTCCGGCGCGGCGGCACGCACTTCGGCGTCCACTTGGGCTTCGAACTTGGCAAAGTTCTTCTGGAACATGCCGACCAGCGCGCGGGCGGTCTTGTCGAACTCGTCCTTGTCCTTCCAGGTGTTGACCGGGTTGAGGATCTCGGCCGGCACGCCGGGCAGCGCGGTCGGGACCGCGAAGCCGAAATATTTGTCGGTGCGGAATTCGACGTTGCGAAGCGAGCCGTCGAGCGCGGCGGTGAGCAGCGCGCGCGTCACCTTGATCGGCATGCGCGAGCCGACACCGTATTTGCCGCCGGTCCAGCCCGTGTTGACCAGCCAGCAATCGACATTGTGCTGGGCGATGAGGTCGCGCAGCATGTTGCCGTAGACGGACGGGTCGAGCGGCAGGAAGGGCGAGCCGAAGCACGTCGAGAATTCCGGCTGCGGCTCGTTGCCGAGACCGCGCTCGGTGCCGGCGACCTTGGCGGTGTAGCCGGACAGGAAGTGATACATCGCCTGCGCCGGCGAGAGCTTGGCGATCGGCGGCAGCACGCCGAAGGCGTCGGCGGCGAGCATCACCACGTTCTTCGGCTGCGGCGCGCGGCCGGTGCGCGAGGCGTTCGGGATGAAGTCGAGCGGATAGGCCGAGCGCGTGTTCTCGGTCTTGGAGCCGTCGTCGAAATCCACCACGCGGGTATCTTCGTCGAGCACGCAGTTCTCGAGCACCGCGCCGAAGCGGGTCGAGGCCGCGAAGATCTCGGGCTCGGCTTCCTGCGACAGCTTGATGCACTTGGCGTAGCAGCCGCCTTCGAAGTTGAAGACGCCGTTCGGGCCCCAGCCGTGCTCGTCATCGCCGATCAGCGTGCGGTTCGGATCGGCCGACAGCGTGGTCTTGCCGGTGCCGGACAGGCCGAAGAAGATCGCCGCGTCGCCCTTGGCGCCGACATTGGCCGAGCAATGCATCGGCATCACGCCGCGCTCGGGCAGATAATAGTTCAGCGTGGTGAAAACCGACTTCTTCATCTCGCCGGCATAATAAGACCCGCCGATCAGGACGATCTTGCGGGCGAAATCGATCGCGACGACGTTCTCCGACTTGCAGCCGTGCCGTTTGGGATCGGCGCGGAAGCTCGGCATGTCGATGATGGTGAGCTCCGGCACGAAGGTCGACAGCTCGACCGCCTCGGGGCGGATCAGCAGCGTGCGGATGAACAGCGAGTGCCAGGCGAGCTCGGTGAAGACGCGCGTCTTGATCCGGTAGGCCGGGTCGGCGCCGCCATAGAGGTCCTGCGCGAACAGCTTCTTGCCTTCGGCGTGCTTGAGGAAGTCCTGATAGAGCGTCTCGAACTGTTCTGCGGTGATCGACTGGTTGCCGGCCCACCACATCTTCTTGTCGGTGGTGGCGTCACGCACCGTGAACTTGTCCTTCGGGCTGCGCCCGGTGAACTCGCCGGTGTCGGCGCAGAGTGCGCCGTCAGCGGACAGCACCGCCTCGCCCGCAGTGAGCGAGTATTGATAGAGTTGCGGCGCACCGAGGTTCCAGTGAACCTGCTTGAGATTCTTTAAACCGAACTTGTCGGCGCCAAAGGCACCGTTGCGCACGCCCGTCTCTTGCACGAAAAAATCCTCCTAGAACCCGCGACATTCAGCGCGACCAGAACTTCAGCACCATCGCGGTCACCGTGATTTATAGGCCAACCAGCCTCGGCTGGGCGACCTAATAATGATGAACGCTGGCGTTGCCAAGCTGATCCCGCAGGATTTGGTTTATTCAAGGACCGCGCCAAACGTCGCGCATGTCAGCTCTGAGCAGCTGCATCAAAAAATCACGAATGATCGCGCAACCAAATGCGGAATTCGGCGTTGATCAAGGTTTTTGCGACGCACAATTCCGGCTGCCGGCTTATCTTACCTCGCCTTCGCCGATGAGCGCGAACGGTCCCCACATCGCCGGGTAGGCGTTGCGCGGTGACGAGGTGTCGTCGACAAACGTTAACATCGCGCGGCGCAAGGCTTCGGCGCGACCGATTTTTGGTTGGTTCTTGAGCAGCTCGAATGTCGATGTGGTGAGGCGGGTGGCGGCTTCCGAATCCACGGCCCAATGCGAGACCAGCAGCGCGCGGGCACCGGCATAGAAGAAGGAGCGCGCCAATCCCGACAGCGCCTCGGCGCCGGGCTTGTCGCCGGCGATGGTATTGCAGGCGGACAGCACCACCCAATCGGCGTTGAGCTTGAGCTGGGCCACCTCGCTCGCGGTCAGAAGGCCATCGTCGAGTTCAGACGGCTGATCGGGAATGGACAATGCAAGCGAGGGCTCGCCCAGTCCCTTGACGTCGCCGGCAACGAGGCCGTGGGTGGCAAAGTAGATGATGCCGTATTGAGCAAGCGCTGCACGCTTCAGCGTCGTTTCGCTGGCATCGCGTCCGAGATGGATGTCGGCATCAGTGGCGCCGACGTCTCTCGCCACCGCGTTGAGCTCATCGGCGGTATCGGGCAGTTGCGGCAGCGCCTGCGCGAGCCGCGCGCGGTCGACCCCGGCGCCGCGCCAGAAATCGGTATAGGCAATCGTCGCAATGCTGCGCGCCGCGACCTTGCCGCCTGCGGCGCGACGGTCGGCAGGTCCTTCCAGCGCGGGATTGAAAACGGGATCGCCGAAGCCGGTCATAGGCTTCGCGCCCTGATCCCTGCGCGCGAAGGCACGCAACGATTTCAGGCTGATCACCGACGGCAGCACCGAGACCGCATGACGCCGCAGCAGCCAGGCGGCGTCGCGATAACCTTCGAGCCTGTCCGGAATCGCAGCCTGCGGCTTCTCCGTCACCAGCAGATGAAACGGCAATGCGGTCAGCGCCGCCGATGGCACGACCAGGAGGTTGCGCTTGTCCTTCGTCAGCGCCTCGACCGGGCCGAGCAGCGCGACATAGAGCTCGTTCGCGAGCGCAAGATCGAACAGCCCGGATTTGCCGGAGGCATCGCGCGCCTTGCCGACATCCAGTCCCCTGCGGAACGCCGAGACCTTCCGCGCCATCGCGTCCGCGCCGAACGAGATCTCCTTCCAGTCGGCACCATCGCGCGTGATCGCGATGACATAGCTTCGCTTGTCGACGACGGAATAGATCACCATCGCCTCATCGGCCGACAGCAGCGGCTGGATGTCCTTCACCGCCAGCGGCAGCGGGTTCGAGAGTGAGGCGTAGTCGGGAAACTCGAGCGTGAGCGTCTTTTGCAGCCCCGCGCGTTCGTTCGCAATCGCAACGATCCTCGCGCGGCTGCGTTGCTCGGCAGCGACGTCGCGCTGCGCCGATTGCTTCGACACCGCCGTGATGATCGCCTTGTCGAGCGCCTCGGCCTCGGCCGCGAGATCCTGATCCCGGCGCACCAGCTCGGCGAGCCGGTCGCTGCCGGCGGCCAATCGCACCGCGAGCTTGTTCACGGCAGAGGCGGCGGAAGATTGCGTGCCGCGCTGAATCGCGCCGAGGGCGTCATCCAGCGCCTTGTCGCTCGCCAGCAGAGTTTGCTGGCGCGCAGCGAACAGAACCGGCAGCACGGTGCGCAGCTGCGCGCGGTTGGCGGCAAGCGTCTTCTGCGCAAACGGCAAGGCGTCAGCGGTACGGCCCGACACCTGAAGGAAATAAGCGAGATTGCTGGTCGAGGTCATGACATCGGGATGATCCACCCCGAGTGCACGCTCACGGATGGCAAGCGCGCGGCGATAGAGCGGCTCGGCCTCGGCATAGCGCTGCTGATGCTCGTAGAGCCCGGCGAGATTGTTGAGCGAGCGCGCCACGTCGGGATGATCCGGCCCCAGCACCTTTTCGCGGATCGCGAGCGAGCGCTTGATCGGCGCTTCGGCGTCGGCATCGCGGTTGAGGTCGCGATCGACCTGGCCGAGATTGTTCAGGACGGTGGCAACCGCGGGATGCTCGGGCCCAGCGGCCTTCTGATAGATCGCGAGGGCACGCTGAAACAGCGGTTCGGCGTCGGCAAAATGCTCCTGCTTCACGTAAAGCGTGGCGAGATTGTTGAGGGCCTGGCCGACATCGGGATGCTCGCGCGACAGCGCCTTTTCGCGAACGGCCAGCGCACGCTTGAACAGCGGTTCGGCTTCGGTGAAGCGGCTCTGCCGCTGATAGAGCGCCGCAAGATTGTTCAGGAGCGGCGCGATCTCGACGCTGCCCTGACCGGTCCCTTTCTCCATCAGCGCGATGGCGCGTTTGTAAAGCGGCTCGGCCTGATCGTCGTGGCCCTGGTCGGCGTAAATCTGCCCGAGATTGTTGAGCGCCGCGGCGAGGTCGCGGTTGTTGCTGGTCTTCTCGAGCGAGGCCACCATGGCCTGCGCCAGCGGTAGCGCCTCCACATATTTGCCGGCGCTTCGGAGCGCATTGATGCGCCCGCTCTGCGCCGACAGATCGCTCTTCTGGGCAAGGCCGGGCGTGGCAAGCGACGTGGCGATCGCGAGCGCCAGACCCGCAGCCAATGCCAAACGACGACGCGTCATGAACCCTCGCTGCGAGCCTTAAGACCTGATCGTCTTGGGTCGCAGCGATGGGGCGCAGCGTTCAAATTGTTGCGTTCTAGTCCATCTTCATGCGCGCTTCGCCAGCGAGGCGAACCAGCATCTTGCGCAGCGATGTGCCGTCGGTCACCCGCTCCGGGAAGTCCAGCCGCAGCGCGATCTGGCCGTCCTGCATGTCGAGGCCTTCCGGATCGCAGCCGGTGCAGCGCCAGTTCCCCGCGGCAGCGCCAAGGAGTTTGGTCGCATAGAGGCCCATGGCGTCGCGATGATCGGCATTCATGTGTTCGACAGCCCCCGCCTCCGCCGCCAGCAGATCCTCGGCGCCGGTGAGGTCTGTGAGGAACTGGGCGGGCTTGAGATCGACGATCCGGCCGAAGCCGGCGACCAGGTGGGTTCCCGTGGGGCGGATCCGGAAGAAAGAGAAATCCTTAAAGGAAACAAAGCCTTCCGCCGACGGATGGGCACTAAGATACCGTCGCTGGAGCAAATCCTTCTCGGCACCGGCCTGCTCCGCCCGGCCGGACAGCATGATCCGGGCGCCTTCCAGCGGATCGCCCGCCGCCCGCTCGTCCAGCATCAGGGAGACCCTGCTGTCGGCGAGAAGGTTCCTTGTATGCACGGCGAGGCCTGAGATCAGCAGGATGGGCGAGCCATCGGGATGGCTGGCCAGATTGACCAGGGAACAATAGGGGTCGCCGCTGCCGGCCATGAGAGTTGCCAGCGCCCCCTGCCGCGATCGCCGCAGCAGGGATTTGGCGAGCTTTGCGGGGTCGAAATCAGGGGTCGGTTGCATCGGCTTTCTCGGCTCAGGTGGTTGCAAGGGGGGCCTTTTTTCGGGTAAACGGGGGCCCGGTTATGGGTCGACATGCGGCGGATCTGCCGTGTTTCGGGGAACTTGGTCACACTTCAGCCCAGCTTGCATTGCTCGGTGACAAGGTTCGAACGCCGACATCGGCACCCATGTATGCGGCGCATCAGTGGATTGCTCGCCGTTTCAAGCCACGACCCAAACGGAAAGCAGAAAGCAGAGGCTCATGCCCACAATCGCTTTGGTCGACGACGACCGCAACATTCTCACATCCGTCTCGATCGCGCTGGAAGCCGAAGGCTACCGCATCATGACCTACACCGACGGCGCTTCCGCGCTTGACGGTTTCCGCACCACCCAGCCCGATCTTGCGATCCTCGACATCAAGATGCCGCGCATGGACGGCATGGAGACGCTGCGCCGGCTCAGGCAGAAGTCCGACCTGCCGGTGATCTTCCTGACCTCCAAGGACGAGGAGATCGACGAGCTGTTCGGCCTCAAGATGGGCGCCGACGATTTCATCCGCAAACCGTTCTCGCAGCGCCTGCTGGTCGAGCGCGTCAAGGCGGTGCTGCGCCGCTCGGCGCCGAAGGATCCGACCGTCGCGCCGAAGGAGAACGACGCCAAGGCGCTCGACCGCGGCCTTTTGCGCATGGATCCGGAACGGCATACCTGCACCTGGAAGAACGAGCCGGTGACGCTGACCGTCACCGAATTCCTGATCCTGCAGGCGCTCGCGACCCGGCCCGGGGTGGTGAAGAGCCGCAACGCGCTGATGGACGCCGCCTATGACGACCAGGTCTATGTCGACGACCGCACCATCGACAGCCACATCAAGCGGCTGCGCAAGAAGTTCAAGGTGGTCGACAACGAGTTCGAGATGATCGAGACGCTCTACGGCGTCGGCTACCGCTTCAAGGAAGCCTGAGGCGCGAGGCGCCTTCACGAACGACGACGAGCATCGCCGGTTCTGATTCCATCGGGACCGGGATCGCTCTAAGGTGTGGGGACCTTCTCAACGCCGTCCTAACACGGGCGTAAGCATTGCTGGACCGAACGCAGCCTGATCCCAACCAGAGCGCCGGCGACGTCGCATCCGACGGCGTTCAGGAGCAGTTTGTCGAAGACAAGCCGCAGGGCTTCCGACCGCTGAACTGGCTCAAGCGCGCCGGGCAATTCTTCTTCGCGCTGTCCTTCTCCAGCCTGACCCGCCGCATCGTCTCGCTCAACCTCGCCGGCCTCGTCGCGCTGGTGGCGAGCATCCTGTATCTGTCGCAATTCCGCGCCGGACTGATCGACGCGCGGGCGCAGAGCCTGCTGGTGCAGGCCGAGATCATCGCCGGCGCGATCGCGGCCTCCGCCACGGTGCAGACCAACGCCATCACCATCGATCCTGACCGGCTGCTCGATCTCAAGCCGGGCGAGACCTATGGCGGCTCGGACGAGTATTCGCCGCTGGACTTCCCGATCAACCCGGAGCGCGTCGCGCCGGTGCTGCGCACGCTGATCTCACCGACCAAGACGCGCGCCCGCATCTACGATCCGAACGGCAGCCTGCTGCTCGACAGCCGCAACCTCGAAAACGTGCTGCGCCTCGACCTGCCGCCGCCGGCCGAGAAGCCCGGCTTCGTCGAGCGCGGCATGGTCGCGGTGCGCACCTGGCTGAACCGCGGCGACCTGCCGCTTTATCGCGAGCTCGGCCCCGAGAACGGCAACGGCTATGCCGAGGTGGGCGATGCGCTCCAAGGCCAGAAGCGCTCGATGGTGCGGGTCAATGCCCGCGGCGAGGTGATCGTCTCGGTCGCGGTCCCCGTGCTGCGCTCGCGCGCGATCCATGGCGCGCTGATGCTGTCGACGCAAGGCGACGACATCGACCAGATGGTCACCGCCGAACGGCTCGCCATCCTGAAAGTCGGCGGCGTCGCGGCCGCCGTCATGATCATGCTGTCGCTGCTGCTTGCGAGCACGATCGCCGGGCCCGTGCGCCGGCTTGCCGACAGCGCCGAGCGCGTCCGCCGCCGCATCAAGGCCCGCATCGAGATCCCCGATTTCACCCGCCGCCGCGACGAGATCGGCCATCTCTCCGGCGCCCTGCGCGACATGACGAGCGCGCTCTACAGCCGCATCGAGGCGATCGAGATGTTCGCCGCCGACGTCGCCCACGAATTGAAGAATCCGCTGACCTCGCTGCGCTCGGCGGTCGAGACGCTGCCGCTGGCGCGCAACGAGAACAGCCGTGCGCGCCTGCTCGAGGTGATCGAGCACGACGTCAAGCGGCTCGACCGCCTGATCTCCGACATCTCCGACGCCAGCCGCCTCGATGCCGAATTGCAGCGCCAGGATGCGATCCCGGTCGATTTGCGTCGCCTGCTGACGACGCTGGTGTCCGTCGCCAACGAAACCAAGCTCGGCCACGACGTCGCGGTCGAGACGCGCTTCGAGGGCCGCAGCCCGACCGACACCTTCGCCGTGAGCGGTCACGATTCACGGCTCGGGCAAGTGGTCTCCAACCTGCTCTCCAACGCGCAGTCGTTCTCCGAACCTGGCAGCAAGGTGCGCCTCACCTGCCGCCGCGCACGCGGGGAGATCGAGATCGTGGTCGACGACGACGGCCCCGGCATTCGCGACGACGCGCTGGAACGCATCTTCGAGCGCTTCTACACCGACCGTCCGCATCAGGGTTTTGGCCAGAACTCCGGCCTCGGCCTGTCGATCTCCAAGCAGATCATCGACGCCCATGGCGGGCGCATCTGGGCCGAGAACCGTGCAGGCCCGCCGGATGACGAGGGCGTGCCGACGATCACCGGCGCGCGCTTCGTGGTGAGGCTGCCGGCGCTATGAGCCAAGGCAGCTTGAAAGAAGGCAGCTTGAACGAAGGCAGCTTAAACGAAGTCGGGCCGAGCGTTCACGCCTCCGCAGTCAAGATCGGACAACGGGCGGTGCTGATCCGCGGTCCCTCGGGCTCCGGCAAGTCGCGCCTTGCCTTTGATTTGATCATGGCCGGACGCTCGGGCGTGATCGAAAGGGCCGTTCTGGTCGGGGATGACCGTGTCCATCTGGCGACAGTCGGCGATGAAATTGAAGTCCGCCCCGCGCCGGTATTGGCTGGCCTGATCGAGATCCGGGGCCTCGGGATCCGCCGCTGCGACTTCGTGGAGCATGCGACCGTCGGTCTCGTTGTCGATCTGGATGCCGCGGACGCCGAGCGCCTGCCTGCGACGGATTCGCTGAAAACCCTCATTTCCGGTGTCGAAATACCGCGAATCCCGGTTGGCCGCGGATATTCACCCCTCCCACTGGTTGTTGCGGCCTTGACCACTACCAAGAGTTCATCTTCCGTTAACCCCTCAGGCGATTGTTTGAAGGGAAATGGTAACCATATGAACCCCACTATCGCGACCGAATAGACCGGCGCAGCTCCCCTCATCCATCCGTCTAGATTCAGGGAGATACGCAACATCCCCTCTTGCGCAGGGGCTCTGGATGGTCAAAGTGGCGCGTTCGTGCGGTGCACCAAAAGCGCCCGCGAGGAGTTTTCCGATGATTGGTCTAGTACTTGTGACCCACGGGCGCCTTGCCGACGAATTCAAGGCAGCGCTTGAACATGTCATGGGCCCACAAAAGCAAATCGAAGCGATCACGATCGGCGCCGAAGATGATTCCGATCTCTGCCGAAGTGACATCATCGAGGCGGTTAACCGCGTCGATTCCGGCGACGGCGTTGCGATCCTCACCGACATGTTCGGCGGTACGCCGTCGAACCTTGCAATATCCTGCATGAGCCGGCCCAAGGTCGAAGTGCTCGCGGGCATCAACCTGCCCATGCTGGTCAAGCTCGCCAAGGTGCGCGAGGAGCGTCCGCTGCCCGACGCGATCGCGATGGCCCAGGAAGCAGGCCGCAAATACGTCACCATCGCCAGCCGCGTGCTCGCCGGCAAATGAGCGACGAGGCGCCACAAGCGGGGACAGGCGTGCCCGCGGGCGCGATCTCCAAGGACCTCCTGATCATCAACAAGCGCGGCCTGCATGCGCGAGCCTCCGCGAAATTCGTCCAGGCCGTCGAGCGCTTCGATGCGCAGGTCTGGGTGACGCGCGGCGGCGAGACCGTCGGCGGCACCTCGATCATGGGCCTGATGATGCTTGCCGCAGGGCCCGGCACGACGATCACCGTCGCCGCCGCCGGCACGGACGCGGAAGCTGCGCTCGCGGCGATCACCGAGCTCGTTGAAAGCAAGTTCAACGAGGAAGGGATCTGAGCCGCGCGATCGGTTGCCGTAGGGTGGGCAAAGCGAAGCGTACCCACGACTTTTCTGCGATCAGCGCGAGATGGTGGGCACGGCGCTTCGCGCCTTTGCCCACCCTACGAGACCGAGAACGCCGCAATCACTTCGCCGGCGGCGCGATGTAGACGTTCCAGCTCATCGCCGGGCCGGCCTTGCCGTGGGTGAAGCGGCGCGTGGTCATGACGATGCGCTCGGCGTTCGGCGCGACCTCCGAAACCCACTTCTCGAACTTGGGCAGGCGTTCGTCGGTCGCATCGACCACGCCGATGAAGCCGTATCTCTTGACGTCGTCGAGCGAGGTCAGCCCCGACGCCCACGCCTCGTTCGGCGTGAACGGGCTGGGGTGATCGGGGCTGTAGAACACCATCGGCTGGATCGTCTCCATCGTTCCAGCAACGACCGCCCAGCGCGAGGCGAAGCGCGCGTGCCAGGCCTGGGTCAGCTCGCGCGCGAGCTCCGAGCGCGCGCCATAGGTCGCCGTGTTGCCGGCATTGGCCGTCATCTCGCGCGCGGCGATCCAGGGCGAGGCGGCGAGCGTGGCAACGCTGAGCACGAGCCAGATCGCAGCGATGTTGAACAGGCTCGCGCTCTGCACCCGCAGCGTGGGAATCGCGACCAGCGCGAGCGGCACCAGGAAGAACAGCGAGATGCCCCAATCGGTCTTCAGGTAGACGCCAAAGACCAGCGCGCCGAGCGGCGGGCCGAATGCGACGATGATCTGGATCATCCACACGTTCAGCGCCTGCGAGACATTGACGCCCGGATTGGCGCCGCGCGCCCAGGCGCGCGTGACGATGCGCAGAGGTGCTCGCACGAGCAACGTCATCCACGGCGGCACCAGCGCCATCGCGAGCCCGGCCAGCGCCACCGGCAATGCCAGCAGTCCGAGATTATGCAGCATGTAGCCGGTGACGAGCTGATGCACCTGGCCGCTGTCCGCGAGGCTGTAGGTGTCGCCGGCATAGGTCAGCGGCACGAAATGCGCCTCGGCCAGCCAGACCACGTGCGGGATCATCGCCACGACCATCGTCGCGATCGCGGCCCACGGCGCCGGCGAACCCAAAAATCTCATCCGCTCCGGATGGATCAGCGCGGCAAGGCCGATGGCGCCGATCATGGTCAGCACCCAATATTTGGTCATCAGCGCCAGCGCGCCGGCAAGGCCGAGCAGGACGCCGGACTGCCAGCTCCGCTTCTCGAATGCATTGAGATAGGCGAGCACCAGCAGCGGCAGGGTGACGAGCTGGAGCAGATCCGGGTTGTATTTGAAACCCTTGAAATTGAAGATCGGGTAGAGCGCGACCATCACCACGACCAGGAACGCGCGCCGCGCATCCACCACGCGCAAGGCAACCAGCCAGCAGATCACCATGCCGGCGCTGACCGTCGCCATCGCCAGCGCATAGGTCGCCCAGTCCGCCGCCGGGAACAGCTTGAACCAGAGCCCGGCGACCCAGCCCGACAGCGGCGGGTGCTTGCCATAGCCCCACAGGAATTTCTGGCCCCAGCCATAGGCTTCTGCGACGTCCATGTGAACGTCCTGCGCTGCCTTCAGATTGATCAGGATGAAGGTCCAGAGCACCGCATGCAGGATGGCGAGCTGGATCACCAGCCACAATCTCGCCTCGGGGCGGACCGCGCAGGCAACCAGCCAGGCCCGGAAGCGGGCAAAGCTCGGGCGGGCCTTCGTGCGCACTCCAGGGGTGGGAAGAGACGTGGTCGACATGGGCGCTTGCCTAGCGCGTTTTGGCCCATCGTGGAATCAGCTTGGCGTGAAGAAAGGCCCTGAAATTACAGCAATATGGTTGCCGCACGGGGATGTGAGTGGTATCCCGCGCCCATGACGACCGTCCCCATTTCCAACATCCGCAATTTCTCCATCGTCGCCCATATCGACCATGGCAAATCGACGCTGGCCGACCGCCTGATCCAGATGACCGGCGGCCTCTCCGACCGCGAGATGGCGGGCAAGGAGCAGGTGCTCGATTCCATGGACATCGAGCGCGAGCGCGGCATCACCATCAAGGCGCAAACCGTGCGCCTGCAGTATCGCGCCAAGGACGGCAAGGACTACATCTTCAACCTGATGGACACGCCCGGCCATGTCGACTTCGCCTACGAAGTCTCGCGGTCGCTGGCGGCCTGCGAAGGTTCCCTGCTGGTGGTCGACGCCAGCCAGGGCGTCGAGGCGCAGACGCTTGCCAACGTCTACCAGGCGCTCGACAACAATCACGAGATCGTCCCGGTCCTGAACAAGGTCGATCTTCCCGCGGCCGAGCCCGAGAAGATCAAGCAGCAGATCGAGGACGTCATCGGCATCGATGCCTCCGACGCGGTGATGATCTCGGCCAAGACCGGCCTTGGCGTGCCGGACGTACTGGAAGCCATCGTCACCCGCCTGCCGCCTCCGAAGGGCGACCGCAATGCGACTCTGAAGGCGCTGCTGGTCGACAGCTGGTACGACGTCTATCTCGGCGTCGTCGTTCTCATCCGCGTCGTCGACGGTGTCATGAAGAAGGGCAGCCGCGTGCGCATGATGGGCACGGGCGCGGCCTATGACGTCGAACGCGTCGGCTTCTTCACGCCGAAGATGCAGCAGGTCGACGAGCTCGGCCCCGGCGAGATCGGCTTCATCACCGCCGCGATCAAGGAAGTCGCCGACACCCGCGTCGGCGACACCATCACCGACGACAGGAAGCCGGTGACGGAGATGCTGCCGGGCTTCAAGCCGGCCATCCCAGTGGTGTTCTGCGGCCTGTTCCCGGTCGACGCCGACGATTTCGAAACGCTGCGCGGCGCCATGGGCAAGCTGCGCCTCAACGACGCCAGCTTCTCGTTCGAGATGGAAACGTCGGCCGCACTCGGCTTCGGCTTCCGCTGCGGCTTCCTCGGCCTGCTGCACCTCGAGATCATCCAGGAGCGGCTGTCGCGCGAGTTCGATCTCAATCTGATCGCGACGGCGCCGAGCGTCATCTACAAGATGAAGCTGACCGACGGCACCGAGATCGAGATCCACAATCCCGTCGACATGCCTGACGTGGTCAAGATCGCCGAGATCCAGGAGCCCTGGATCGAGGCCACGATCATGACGCCCGACGAATATCTCGGCAGCGTGCTGAAGCTGTGCCAGGACCGCCGCGGCTCGCAGAAGGAGCTGACCTATGTCGGCTCCCGCGCCATGGTGAAATACGATTTGCCGCTCAACGAAGTCGTGTTCGACTTCTACGACCGGCTCAAATCGGTCTCCAAGGGCTACGCCTCGTTCGACTATCATCTCACCGACTACAAGCCGGCCGACCTCGTCAAGATGCAGATCCTCGTCAACAACGAGCCGGTCGACGCGCTCTCGATGCTGGTCCACCGCACCCGCGCGGAGGGGCGCGGCCGTGCCATGGTCGAGAAGATGAAGGAGCTGATCCCGCCGCACATGTTCCAGATCCCGATCCAGGCGGCGATCGGCGGCAAGGTGATCGCCCGCGAGACGGTCCGCGCGCTGCGCAAGGACGTCACCGCAAAGTGCTACGGCGGCGACATCACGCGTAAGCGCAAGCTTCTGGAGAAGCAGAAGGAAGGCAAGAAGAAGATGCGGCAGTTCGGCAAGGTCGACATCCCGCAGGAAGCTTTCATTGCCGCGCTGAAGGTGGATAGCTGAGGCGGGCTGGCTTTCACAGTCACATCAGCCGCCGTCATGCCCGGGCTCGTCCCGGGCATTTGCGTTTTGGTCGGGACCCGGCAAAACAAAAATATCGAAAACAACCCCATGCACAGTAGACGAGCGCTTGTTCGGATTGGAGTTTTCGATTTTTTAGAAAATAGATTTGACCCATCGGGCAAAGCAGTAGCATGATGGCATTGCGCAATTGCGCATCTGAGAATTCATCGTACAGCAGACAACACGGAGAGATGGATTCCGGGTTCGCACCAAGTGGCGCGCCCCGGAATGACGACGGTTACGAAAGCGCGCAGCCGCCAGCCTTGCCCTCCACCGCCAGATAGGCCACCATCCCCGCGCGCATCACCAACAAAGCCAACAGCGCCGAGGAAACGCATGAGCAAGCCGTCACGCTTCGACTATGGCTGGGTCGTTGTCGCCGCGGGTGCGCTGATGACGTGTGTCGGGTTCGGCACGATGCTGTCGCTGGCGGTGTTTCTGCAGCCGATCTCGGAAGCGATGGGCTGGTCGCGCGCCGGCGTCTCGGCGGCGGCGACGCTGGATTTCCTCTGCATGGGATTTGCCGCGTTCCTGTGGGGTACGCTGTCGGACCGTTTCGGCACCCGTATCGTGGTGCTCGCGGGAAGCGTTCTGCTGGGGCTTGGTCTCGTCACCGCAAGCCAGGCGACAAGCCTGTGGCAATTCCAGCTTTGCTTCGGTGTGCTGATCGGCATAGCGGCCGGCAGCTTCTACGCACCGATGATGGCGCTTGCGAGCGCGTGGATCGAGACCAACCGCAGCCTTGCGGTGGCGCTGGTCTCCGCCGGCATGGGCGTGTCGCCGGTGACCATCGCGCCGACCGCGAGCTGGCTGATCACGACCTATGACTGGCGCACCGCGATGCTGGTGATCGGCATCGCTGCGTGGGCGCTGCTGATCCCCGCCTGCTTCCTGGTGCGCCCGGCGCCGGTGGCGGCGGGCGCCGCCGGTGCAGACTCGGCGCCGGAGGTCGAGCTGACCGCGGCGCAGGCGCTGCGCACGCCGCAATTCATCGCGCTCGCCGCGGCACATTTCGCCTGCTGCGCAGCGCATTCCGGCCCGATCTTCCACATGGTGTCCTATGCGATGGTCTGCGGCATCGCTCCGCTCACGGCGGTGACGGTCTACAGCGTCGCCGGCGTCTCAGGCCTCGGCGGCCGCCTGCTGCTGGGCGCCCTCGCCGATCGCATCGGCGCAAAGCCCGTGCTGGTCGGCGGCCTGCTCGTGCAGGCGATGTGCATCGCGACCTATCTCGCGGTGGCGCAGCTCGGCGAATTCTACGCGCTCTCGGTGGTGTTCGGCCTCGCCTATGGCGGGGTGATGCCGCTCTATGCGGTCCTGGTCCGCGAATTCTTCGGCGCGCGCATCATGGGCACCGTGTTCGGCGCAGTGTCGGCCTTCGCCAGCCTCGGAATGGCGCTCGGGCCGTGGGCCGGCGGGCTCGTGTTCGACAATTTCCAGCGCTACACATGGCTACACGCCGGCTCCTTCGCGATCGGGCTCGCCGCCGTCGCAGTGGCGCTGGGCTTCCCGACGAAACGCAGACCATCGCTCGAGCTGGGCCGCGCTGCGGCGTGAGGAGGCAACGTGCAAGCCAGCCGTTGATCACGCGCTCACCACGTGATCAACGGCGAACGATGCAGCCAGGTGTCGACCTGCATTTGGTCCAGCACGAATGCCGCAACATCTTCTCGCGAGATGGCTCCGCCATTGAAGCCGCCGAGATCCGTGAGCGCCCGGATCGCGCCGCGGCCGGACTTGTCGTTCAGGACGGCGGGGCGAACGAGAATCCAGTCGAGCCCGCTGTTTCTGACGATCGCTTCCTGCCGGTTCTTGTCGGCATAAACCTTGCGCAGAAGCAGCGGGAAAATCACGCGGTCAAAGACGAAGCCGCCATGGCCGGCACTGTCTCCCGCGCCGATCCCCGTGATGCAGACCAGCCGGAAGACTTGCTCGGCCTTCATCGCGTTCACGAGCGCGCGCGTCGCCGTCGAGAGCAGCGTCACTTCGCGGAATAGGCTCGCTGGGGTACCGAGCGCGCTGACGACGACGTCCTGGCCAGAGACGGCCTCACGCAATGCTTTCTCGTCGCGAGCGTCTCCAACGACGACTCTTGCGCCGCTCGGCTCGCCCGCCTTCCCGGGTGACCGCACCAGCGCGGTCACTTGATGTCCTCGCGCCAGAGCCTGGCTGACGATCCGACGCCCGGTAGGGCCGGTTGCTCCAAGAACCAGCACCTTCAATGGGGCCCTGGCATTATCATCCGCAGAACTGATCATGATGGAATTCCTTGTCGTCGTGGTTGGAGCGCGCTCGTGCCTCAGGCCGAGGCCACGATCCCGGACACGAAGTCGCGATAGGAGCGCAAGGGGCGGCCCAGAAGCGCCGTCAAGCGTTCGACGTCGCCCGCGTCGGGGATCATTCCATCGGTGAGGAAGCGTTCGCTCATCAGCCGCATGTCGAACGCCATCCAGCCCGGCATGAACTGCCTGAGATTCTTCTCGAAGCTGGCAGTATCGTCGCCGCCATAGGCGATCGTGCGCCCCAGCACGTCCGACCAGATGCCGGCGACATCCGCGCCGGTCAGCGTGTGGGGGCCGACGAGATTGATGCGGTCCAGCGGCAGCGGTCCTGCTGCCTGCTCGCGGTGAACCAGCTCGAGGGCTGCGATCTCGCCGATGTCGCGCACGTCGATCATGGCGAGGCCTTTGCTGCCGATCGGCATCGGGTAGACGCCGTATCCGGTCACCACGTCCTTGATCGTGAGTTCGTTCTGCATGAAGTAGGCTGGGCGCAGGATGGTGGCATTGAAGCCCATTTGCTCGATCATCCGCTCGACGCCGAACTTGCCCGCGAAGTGTGGCACGTTCACGTAGAGGTCGCTGTGGATCACCGAGAGATAGACGACCCGTTCAACGCCGGTCTCGCGAGCCAGGTTAAGCGTGATCAGCGCCTGCGTGAATTCATCCGGCACGACTGCGTTGAGCAGAAATAAGGTGGAGACACCTGCGAGAGCGTCG
This sequence comes from Bradyrhizobium sp. WSM2793, assembly GCF_000379585.1. Classification (NCBI taxonomy): domain Bacteria; kingdom Pseudomonadati; phylum Pseudomonadota; class Alphaproteobacteria; order Hyphomicrobiales; family Nitrobacteraceae; genus Bradyrhizobium; species Bradyrhizobium sp. WSM2793. The sequence goes on from NZ_KB902769.1 coordinate 275,197, forward strand.
CGAAGCGCATCGACGTCGAGCAGATCGCCTTGCGCGACCGTGACGCCTGCTGGGAAGCTGGCCTTCGCGGGATCGCGGACGAGCGCGCGCACGTCGGCGCCGCGCTTGACGAGCTGTTCGACGACCTGGCGGCCGACAGCGCCTGTGGCGCCGGTAACGAGGATGGTCATGGGGATCACTCCGGTTTGGGGTTGGAAGACACCCGGAAACTAGCGATCCAAATTCGAACCAATAGATGCTATATCTGGACGGACTGTCTTACTGGTGGAACGAATGGACCTGCTCGCACTTGCCGATTTCAACCTCGTGGCCCGGCACGGAGGGTTCGGACGGGCCGCACGGGCTGCCGGGCGCCCAAAAGCAACGCTTTCCCGCCGGGTGGCGGAACTGGAGAGCAGCCTCGATCTGCGCCTTTTCGAGCGCGGAGCACGCTTGCTGAAGCTCACCGAGGAAGGCCGGGCGCTGTACGAGCGGACGGCGGCATTGCTCGCCGAGCTTGACGAGACGGCAACCGCGATCGCTTCAGGTGGAGACAAGCCGCGAGGCAGTTTGCGGATCAGCGCGCCATTGCTCATCTCGCAAACCGCCATGGGCAAGCTCGCCGCCGGGTTCGCGCTCAGATATCCGGAGGTCCGGCTCGAGATCACGACGGAAGACAGGGCCGTCGACATGGTGGAGGAAGGTTATGACCTCGTGATCCGGGTCAATCCGAATCCGGATGAGAGCCTCGTCGGACGAGTTTTCCTGCGCGATCGGCTGGCGGTCGTCGCAAGCCCGAAACTTGCTCTACCCGCGAGCGATATCGCTGTTCCCGTGGTAGTGCGCGGGGCGAGCGACCAGACCGCGATCTGGGAGATGACGGCACCGGCTGGACCACCGCGAATTAAAGTTGATCCGGTCCTTCACTTGTCGTCGCTTGTCATGGTTCGCGATGCAGTGCGGGCAGGTGTGGGAGCCGGTCGATTGCCTGTGTCGCTCGTGAGTCACGATCTCGCGGCCGGCACGCTGGTGCATTGGGGCGACGTCGATGGACCGGAGATCGCCTTATGGGCACTCTACCCATCGCGACGACTGCTGAGCGCTCGTGTATCCGCCTTCCTCGATTATCTCAAAGATGCCTTTCCCACGGGAACGCCGGACGAACTGGCGGCCTATGTCGATGGGTGAGATTTGCAGGTTCTCTGAATGCGGCCGTTGAAGCGAAGTGAACCGCCGTTCCGAACTTGATCCTCCCCGCCAAATAGACCACCATCGCGCATCTCACCGCTCACGGCAGAATGGGCGAGGAAACGCGTATGAACGCAACTCCCGGAGTTGGTCTGGTCGAACGTGCCCGGGCGCTCGCCCCGCTGATTGCGGGCGAAGCAGATGAGATCGAGCGGACGCGGCGGCTGAAGCCGGCCGTCGTCGCCGCGCTGATCGAGAACGGCCTTTATCGTGCCCTGCTGCCGCAGAGCCTCGGCGGTGCGGACGACGCTTCCATCAAGGCTTGCCGTTCCAATGATGCGGCCGCCAATGGCGGCGACGAAGACTGTACGTTTGCCTATCAGTTGCCTGACGGCATCCGGACTGAAGCTGCGCCCGACCCGTTCGATAATCTCGTCCGTGTAGTCCTTTGCGTTCGTCTCGCGCAGCGCATGCAAAATGACCTCGCTGATGCCATCGGCATCATCTTTGCGCGCGGGCCGGATCGTGCACTCCATGGATCGCTCAACTGAAGCCGCTGGAAAGATCGAAATCTCACGCCTGCGCCGCGACCGGCAATCAGCTTGTCGCGCAACCAAACTCAATGCTACCATTGGTAGCATAATGGTCGCAAGCCGCCCGAGAGGACACGATGGACCAGCCGATCCGCGGCGATGCTCGCCTCGCCCCGATTGTCGCCGGCACGGAGGGGCCGGCCGCGCTGGCGCCGGAGCACGCGCCGTTGAGCGAGATCGTCGACGCCTTGTCCGGCGGGCAGCTCACCGCCACCGCGCTGGCCGAACTTTATCTCGCGCGCATCGAGGCCTATGACCGCAACGGCCCCGCGCTCAATTCCGTCCGCGCGCTCAATCCCGATGCGCGCGCGATCGCGGCCGAGCTGGACGACATCAAGCCATCGGTCGGGCGGCCGCTGGCCGGCGTGCCGATATTGTTGAAGGACAACATCGCCACCGGCGACAAGCAGCGGACCACGGCAGGCTCGCTGGCGCTGGAAGGCGCGCGCGCCAGGGACGACGCAACCCTCGTCAAGCTGCTGCGCGACGCCGGCGCGGTGATCCTCGGCAAAGCGAACCTGACCGAGTTCGCCAACATGCTCGCGGTCGACATGCCCTCGGGCTATTCGTCGCTAGGCGGTCAGGTGAAGAACCCTTACGCGCCGGCGCTGGCGGACGAACACGGCATCCCGGTCGTGCAGCCAGGCGGATCGAGCTCGGGGTCGGCGGTCGCCGTGGCGGCCGGCCTGTGTGCGGCGTCGATCGGCACCGAGACCTCGGGCTCGTTGCTGTTCCCCGCCAGCCAAAACGGTCTCGTCACCGTGAAGCCCACCGTCGGACTGATCAGCCGCGCCGGCATCCTGCCGCTCGCGCACAGCCAGGACACCGCGGGGCCAATGACGCGCACCGTGCGCGACGCGGCGCTGCTGCTGAACGTGCTGGCCGCCAGGGACCCGCTCGATCCGGCGACGCAGAAGCAGCGGCGGCCCGTCGACTTCACCGCGGGCCTTGCCGCCGACGCTATCAAGGGCGCGCGCATCGGCGTGCCGAGCGACCCCGCCGATCCCTTGAACGATTGCTATTACGGCAAGCTGCCGCCCGACTGGATCAAGGTGATGACCGAGACGATCAAGGTGCTGGAGGATCTCGGCGCCGTCATCGTACGCGCCAACATGCCGACGCTGGGCTGGATCGGCGGGCCGGGCACGACCATGGCCGTGCTCAACCGCAATCCACTGAGCGCACACAAGGGCACCATCGCGAGGCCGCCGGTCGTCTTCCTCTACGAGCTGAAGCACGATCTCAACCTCTATTTGAGGGATTGGGCGACCGGCACGGACATCAAGACCATCAGCGACGTCATAGCCTTCAACGAAGCGAATGCGGGGAAGGCGTTGCGCTTCGGTCAGGACCATCTCCTGGCCGCTGACTTGACCAGGGGCGATTTGAGCGAGCGTGAGTACAAGTCGGCACGTGCCATGGACCTGCTCTCGGCCAAGACGCGCGGCATGGATGCTTACATGAACCAGCACAAGCTCGACGCCGTGCTGTTCGCCGGCGCCACGGGCGCCGCGATTGCCGCCAAGGCAGGCTATCCCAGCGTCATGGTGCCGGGCGGCATCGTCTCGGGGACAACGGAGGGCAAGGACACGCCCGATTATCCGCTCGGCGTCGCCTTCGCAGGGAGAGCCTGGAGTGAGCACAAGCTGCTGCGGCTGGCCTATGCGTTCGAGCAGGCGACTCACGCCCGCAAGCCGCCGCCGGGGTTCAATTCACCGCTCGCAGCGCGGCAGTAAAGGCGGCAAGATCGGTTCGCGCCGTTTCGTCCGGTGCCCACCTCGGAAGGTCGGCAAGCTGCTCGATCACGCGGGCCCGATCCTGCGGCAGCAGGAAGCTCGCCCAGACCTCGCGGGTGTCGCGGATGGCTGCGGCGACCAGGCGGGCGTTGGCGGGCGTGCCGGCGCCCTGGATCGCCGCGCAGACGGTGCCCAGGATGAATTCGGCGGCGCTCCGGCGGAAGCCCGTAAATCCATCCTGGCGGATACGGGTGCGCTGCTCCGGCGCGAGGCTCGCCATGAACAGCTCGCCCGCAACCGCCTCGCGCGCCATGCCGCGGATGGCAAAGTTCATCGCCGCCGCGTACTGGTCGCCATACTCGGTCATGTTGCGCTGGAGCGCCGCAAGATCGGGCTGCGCCCCCGGCTTCGCGCCATAGAGCGCGAACAGCTTGGAGGTCGCGTTGGCGGCGTCCATCCACTCCATCAGCCAGCTCATGTCGCTCGCCTTCGCCGGCGGCAACGCCTCCAGGGCCTCGACATCGAACACGCGGCCGAGCAGCGCGGTGGTCTCCGGCCGGGTCAGGTCGGGACGCTCTCCCTTTTTCGCCACGCCTTCGACATAGGCCCGGAACATCCGCGCGGCCTCGCCCGCGGCGGCGGCATCACGGGGTCCATCCTGCGCCAACGCCGGCGAAGCGAGCGCGAGCAGGACGATGAGGATTCTGACGATCGGCATGGGCAACCTCATGCGGCGACACGTTCGTGGCGATGATGGTTGTTCGTCGCGAGCCGCGTTGCCGAGGTTCACGGCCCCGGCCATCTTGCGGCGCGTGCGGAGATGGCCGCACCTTGATCCTCCCCGTCAAATAGACCACCATCCTGTCCTCACCGCTCACGACAGAAGGGGCGAGGACACGCGAATGTCGGAGTTTCCCGGATATGATCTCGTCGAACGTGCCCGCGCCATCGCGCCGCTGATCGCGGGCGAAGCAGATGAGATCGAGCGGACGCGGCGGCTGACGCCTTCCGTGGTCGCGGCGCTGATCGAGAACGGATTCTATCGCGCCCTCCTCCCACGGAGCCTTGGCGGTGCGGAAGTCTCCATCGAAGCCTTCATGCAGATGCTGGAGGCAATCGCGAAGGCCGATGCGTCCACGGCCTGGTGTCTCGGCCAATGCAGCGTCTGCGCGATGATCGCGGCTTCGCTCGATCGCGATACCGCGCAGGAGATCTTCAACACCGCGCCCGGCATCCTCGCCTGGGGCGCGATCGCGCATGAGGCGCGCGCGGTCGGCGGCGGCTATCGCGTCACGGCGCGCTGGGATTTTGCCTCGGGCTCGCGGCAGGCGAGCTGGCTGGGCGCGCATGTGCGCATTCTCGGGACTGACGGCACGCCGCGCAGGAACGCCGATGGCTCGCCGGAAGTGCGCACGATCCTGTTTCCGGTTGCGAGCGCGACGTTGCACGACGTCTGGCAGGCGATCGGGCTCGCCGGCACGGGCACCGATTCCTACGAGGTGAACGACCTCTTCATCCCCGAACGCTTCACGGCGTTTCGCGACGTGCCGTCAGGCTTGCGCGAGACGGGGCCGCTCTACAGGATCGGCACCGGCGCTGCCTTCAGCCTCGGCTTTGCCGCGGTGTCGCTCGGCGTGGCACGCGCGACGCTGGATGCAGCGATTGCACTTGCGCGCGAAAAGCGCCCGTCACTGGCGGCCGGCGCGATGCGCGGCAACGCGGCGGTGCAGGGGCTGATCGGCCGCACCGAAGGCGATTTGCGCGCCGCGCGCGCCTATCTCTATGCGACCGCGACCGCGATGTGGCGCGAGCTGTCCGCGACGGGCGAGTTCAGCGCCGCGCACCGCAGCGCGGTGCGACTGGCCGCGACCTGGACCATCCATCAATCGGCACGTGTGGTCGACACCGCCTATCACATGGCCGGCGCGACCGCGGTGTTTCGCAGCAACCCGTTCGAACGCCGATTTCGCGACATGCACGCGATCGCGCAGCAGATCCAGGCGCGGGATAGCCATTACGAGGATGTGGGGAAGGCAATCCTGTCAACGCCCGAGCCGTGATCCGCTTGTCGGCTCAAGCTCGGTGCGCGCCGAGCGACGGCGGCCGATCGCGGACACGTTGGCTAGATCCATAGGGTTGCTCAACGCATTTTGATCACACCCTTCGGCAGCCTAAGGTAGCGTCTCACAACAGCATAATCTGCAGGACACGCCCAGACAAAAGGGAGGTGATATGCGCCGGATTCCAACCCTGATCGGTACGATCCTCTTCACGTTGGTCATGGCGGCATCCGCTTCTGCGGAAAAGGTCTATTATCTTCACGACCCCGGCGGAAACACCGCCGCGCATATCTACACCTACACACACGTCAACGCAGAATATGATCGCGTGGTGATCGACGGTCGTTGCAAGTCGTCTTGCACAACGGTCCTGGGGGTCGTTCCCCTCGACAAGATCTGCATTGCCCCGAGCGGCTATTTCATGTTTCACGCCGCGCATCACGGCGACCGCAGCATCAACCCCGGCGAGACTCAGTTGATGATGTCGTCCTATGCGCCCGCGGTGCGGGACTGGGTGATGAAGCACCACGCGCTCGAACAGGTCGACCCGTACACGTACCTGTACGCCCGGAATGTGACGTTCATCCGCCACTGTCGCCGGTAGCCCCGAACTTCAACCTGGAAGCGGACGCTCCAAGATCTACGCCACCAGCGCGGCGTCCTCGCCGTCGATGCCGCGCTGCGCGGCGAGCAGGCTGATGATCTCGGCGTTGGGCCGGGCCTTGCTGAACAGGAAGCCCTGGCCTTCGTCGCAGCCCTCGGTGCGCAGGCAGCTGAGCTCGGCTTCGGTCTCGACACCTTCGGCGGTGATGGTGACGCCAAGACCCTTCCCGAGGCTGACGATGGAGCGGATGATCGCCTGGGCCTCGCGGTTGGCCCCTAAATCGCGCACGAACGACTGGTCGATCTTGATCTTGTCGAACGGAAAACTGCGCAAATAGCTGAGGCTGGAATAGCCGGTGCCGAAATCGTCCATCGAGATGCGCACCCCGAGCGCGCGCAAGGCATGCAGCGTCGCCAGCACCTGCGCGCTCTTCTCCAGCAGCAGCGTCTCGGTGATCTCGAGCTCGAGCCGCCGCGGCGGCAGGCCGGAATGCCTCAGGGCGTCCGTCACGATCGAAAGCAGATTGCCGCTGCGGAACTGCAGCGGCGACAGGTTGACGGCGACGCGGACGTCGTCCGGCCAGGTCGCGGCATCGAGGCACGCCCTGCGCAGCATCAGCCCGCCGAGCGGATTGATCAGGCCGGTATCCTCGGCGACCGGAATGAACTCGGCCGGCGAGACCATGCCGCGCTCGGCATGCGGCCAGCGCACCAGCGCCTCGAAGCCGGTGATGCGGCCGCTCTGCAGGTCGATCAATGGCTGATAGTAAGGGCGCAGCACGTCGTTCTGGATCGCGCCGCGCAGCTCGACCTCGATCTTGCGGCGGCTCTGCGCCTTGGCATCGAGCGCGGCCTCGAAGAAGGCGAAGGTGCCGCGCGCGTCCAGCTTGGCGCGCGACAGCGCCATGTCGGCGCTCTTTAGCAGCTTTTCGGAATCATCGCCGTCGCCCGGCGCCATCGCGATGCCGATCGAGGCGCCGATCACCACGGAATGGCCGTCGAGCAGATAGGGATCGGCGATCGCCGCGAGCAGACGTTTTGCCAGCATCACCGCGTCCTCAGGACGCGTCAGGCCGCTCTGCACGATCGCGAACTCGTCGGAGTTGAGCCGCGCCAGCGCGTCTTCCTCGCGCAAGGTGGAGCGCAGCCGCTTGGCGACGCCGCGCAGCAGCTTGTCGCCGACCGCGTGTCCTAGCGTGTCGTTGACCGACTTGAAACTGTCGAGCCCCAGCATCAGCAGCGCGACCTTGTCGGTGCTGCGTCGCGTGTGCAGCAGCATCTCGTCCACCTGCTGGCGCAGCAGGCTGCGGTTGGGCAGGCCGGTCAGGCCGTCGTGCTGGGCCATGAAGGCGAGCCGAGCCTCGGCGCGCTTGCGCTCGGTGATGTCCATCAACGCGAGCAGCACAGCCGGCCGCTCGGCATAGGTCAATTCGCGGGAATAGATCGCAAGGTCGATCAGCGCGCCGTCGGCCTTGACGTGCTTCCAGGTGCGGCCGGCCTGCTCCTCGCCGGTCGAGCTGGCGGTCCAGGGCGGCTCGCTGTCGAAAGCCTGCAGCGAGCGGATCTTCAACCGCTCGAACTCGGCGCGGCTGTAACCGTAATGCGCGACCGCGGCGTCGTTGACGCCGAGGATGCGCTCGTCGTCCAGCGCGCAGACGATCATGGGAACGGGATTGCCGTCGAACAGCAGGCGGAACGAGGCCTCGCGCTGCTTCAACTCGGTGATGTCGACGCGCAGGCCGACGACGCCGCCATCGTCGGTCAGGCGCTCGTCGATCAGGATGACGCGGCCGTCCGACAGCTTCTGCTCGTGGCGCGTGCCGGGCTGATAGAGCCTTTGCAGGCGCTCGGCGATCCACTCGTCCTCGTGGCCGATCGCCTCAGGATAATCGCCGCGGGCAACGCCGATGCGCAGCGTGTCTTCGAGACGCGCGCCCTCTTCGAACAGATCGGCGGTCTTGCTGTAGATCTCGGCGTATTTCTTGTTCCAGAGGACGTAGCGGCCTTCGGCGTCGAGAAACACGATGCCTTGCGGCAGGATGTCGACGGCCTGGCGCAGGCGCTCGTGGGATTTGCGCGCGTCCGCGATCGCAGCTTCCGCCTCGGCGCGGCTGCGCAGGACTTCATCGCGCTCCGAAAGGGCGTGCGGCGCGCGCGCGAAGCGCGGCTTGCGCGGCGATTGGCCGGCCCGGGCAAGCACGCTTTGCTTTCGTTTTCTTGTTTTTCGAGACCCCAAACCCAACTTCACTCGTCCCAGTCGCGCCCAACGGCGCAAGTTTTGGGGCAAGTGTCTGAAAAAAAAGTAATCTTGGGTGGTCCGGCCGGACGCGGCCGCGCCTTGCAGCGGCTGTAGACCGGATCGATTTGCCTGTTTGAGAGGCGCAGCAGCGTCACAGGGCGCGGCAAACCTGTTGCCTCGCCGCTATCGCAGAAAAACGCGACGCAAATATGCGCGCTATTCATGATTCAATTCCGAAAATGCATCGGCTTGCATGCCGGCGGAAAACGGTCCTCGCTCCGCGCATGAATTTTGGTCAATGCAGGATACGGTTATCGCACTGTTAAGAATCCGGCTGGCTCCACGAAAAAACTACGACTTTTGGACGACCTTGTTGGACGTGGGATCGACATGCCGGGCGCGCCTTCGCGCTGGGGCAACGGTCGTCAAGACGCTGTGAGATCGTCCGCCGCAGCACAGCCCGATTCTTAACCCCGACGCCGTGTTGGGTTATAAGGGCTGCGCATGAGTCCCCGCCGCCTCACCCCTCTCCTGGTTTTAGCGACGTTCCTGACCGCCGGCGGCGCGCTGGCCCAGGACAAGGGCAGCGTCACCCCGAAGCCGCTGCCGCCGCTGGCCAATCCCAACGACCCCGATCTCGCCGCCAAGGAGCTGTTCGCGCGCAAGCTGCTGCCGTCGAAGGGGGCGGCCCATGTCATCGGCTCCTACACCAAGGGCTGCATCGGCGGCGCCGAGCAGATGCCGCTCAACGGCGACAATTGGCAGGTGATGCGGCTGTCGCGCAACCGCAGCTACGGCCACCCCGAGATGATCGCGCTGATCAAGCGGCTCGCGGCCAAAGCGCGCAAGGACGCGGGATGGCCGGGCATCCTGGTCGGCGACATCGCTCAGCCGCGCGGCGGCCCGGCGCTGTCGGGCCACGCCAGCCACCAGATCGGCCTCGATGCCGACATCTGGCTGACGCCGATGCCGGACCGCCGCCTCTCGCGCGAGGAACGCGAGGACATGTCGGCGGTGATGATGGTGCGCCAGGACCGGCTCGACATCGATCCAAAAGTGTTCACGTCAGGCCATGTGCTGGTGCTGCGCGACGCGGCTCGGGAGCCGGCGGTGCAGCGCATCTTCGTCAACGCCGCGATCAAGAAGGCGCTGTGCCGCGAGGCCAAGGGCGACCGCGCCTGGCTCTCGAAGATCCGCCCCTGGTGGGGCCACGATTACCATTTCCACATTCGCATGCGCTGCCCAGCGGGCGCCGGCGAATGCGAGGGCCAGCCGTCGCAGGCCGAGGACGAAGGCTGCAAGCCCGCCGATCTCGCCTATTGGTTCTCCGACGCGGTGCTGCACCCCAAGCCGCCGCCGGAGCCGCCAAAACCGAAACCGCCGATGACGCTGGCGCAGATGCCGGCAGCATGCAAAGCGGTGCTGCATGGGGCGGATGCAAAGCCGTAGTGTGAGTGGGTCGCGCTGCCGCCGTCGTCCCGGAATGACGAACTCGTTGGTTGGTTCGCGTCATAATAATGCGCTAGGATGACCTCGCCGCTCAGCCGTAAGCCCGCGGCATCTCCGGGACGCGCATCCCGTCGAACAAGCCTGACCGCAAGCCTCGCACCGCTCGCGCGGCCAACGATGGGATTTCACATGCGCGTCTTTGCCTTCCTCGCTGCGCTCTCGTTCGGCGCGACCTCCGCTCTCGCCGCTGAAGAACCGAGCGGCTGCGACAAGTTCAAATGGCCGATCGAGCGCGAGCGCGCCGCGCTCACCGCGCCGGACCGCACAACGCTCGCATCGGGCAGCGAGCAGGCGAGCTTGCCCTCCTCGGCCATCACGCTGGGACTGGTTGCCCCAAGCGAGGCAAAACTGCCGACGCCGCCGGAGCGCGCGCCCAAGGACGGCAGCTTCGCCGGCTTCACCAGCGTCAAGTCCGCCACGGCCGGGCTCTACACGATCAGCCTGTCCGCCGGCGCCTGGATCGACGTGGTCCAGGATGGGCATGTTCTCAAGCCCGTGGCCTTCAGCGGTGCGACCGATTGCGGCGGCATCCGCAAGTCCGTGAAATACGAGCTCTCGGCGCAGCCTTTCGTCCTTCAGCTCAGCGGCGCCAAGGAGAATTCGGTCGGGATCGCGATCCTGCCGGCGCAATAGGCCCGCCCGGCCGGACAGGCGGCCACCCTTTGACCTCGGGCGCCAGCCTGCTATCTTCGCAATTGCGATATCCCTGCCGGCCGTAAGCCGCAGCCGGGCCCCGTGGAGCAGCGCTTCCACCCGTCGCGACCTGACCCACCAACGCCAGACCTGTGCGTGCATCTTGCGCGCGCGGACTCGCACGGAGCGCTCCCCATGTTACGCATTTGTCGACTTTTCACCGCCCTCGTGATCCTCGCAAGCGCGAGCCTTTCGCCGGCCGCCGCCGAGGACAAGACCATCACCGTGTTCGCCGCGGCGTCGATGAAGAACGCGCTCGACGAGATCGATGCCGCCTACACCGCCAGGACCGGCGTCAAATTCTCGGTCAGCTATGCCGCGAGCTCGGTGCTGGCGCGGCAGATCGAGCAGGGTGCGCCGGCCGACGTGTTCGTCTCCGCCGACACCGACTGGATGGACTACGCGATCGCCAGGAAGACCATCAACGAGCCTTCCAGAGTCAATCTGCTCGGCAACAGCATCGTGCTGATCGCGCCGAAGGATTCCAAGATCGACAACGTCACGATCGCGCAAGGTTTTGATCTCGCTAAGCTCGCCGGTGACGGCAGGATCGCAACCGGCGACGTCAAGTCGGTGCCGGCAGGCAAATATGCCAAGGCCGCGCTTGAGAAGCTCGGCGCATGGCAGGCCGCAGAGCCGAAATTCGCGATGGCCGAGAGCGTGCGCGCCGCGCTGACGCTGGTGGCGCGCGGCGAGGCCAACCTCGGCATCGTCTATGCCACCGACGCCAAGGTCGAGCCCGGCGTCAAGATCGTCGGCACCTTCCCGGCGGAGTCGCATCCCGCGATCATCTATCCGGTCGCCGCGACCACGACGGCGAAGGACGGGACCAGCGACTATCTCGCCTTCCTGCGCTCCTCCGCCGCCAAGACCATTCTGGAAAAATACGGCTTCAAGTTCCTGGTCAGCCCGACAATCTGATATTCACCACTTGATGTCAGACATCTCTCCCGCCGAATGGACCGCGATCCTGCTCTCGCTCAGGGTCGCGATCATCGCAACGCTGGTGGCGACGCCGTTCGGCATTGCGCTGGCGTGGCTGCTTGCCCGCAAGGACTTTTGGGGCAAGTCGATGCTCGACGCATTCGTGCATCTGCCCCTGGTGCTGCCGCCTGTCGTCACCGGTTATCTCCTGCTCCTCACCTTCGGCCGCAAGGGACTCGTCGGCGGCTTCCTGGCCGACACTTTCGGCATCGTCTTCGCCTTCCGCTGGACCGGAGCGGCGCTTGCCTGCGGCCTGATGTCGTTCCCGCTGCTGGTGCGCCCGATGCGGCTGTCGATCGAGGCGATCGACCGCCGGCTCGAGCAGGCCGCCGAGACGCTCGGAGCCGCGCCATGGAAAGTGTTCTTTACGGTGACGCTGCCCTTGGCGCTGCCCGGCGTGCTCGCCGGCATGGTGCTGGGCTTTGCCAAGGCGATCGGCGAGTTCGGCGCCACCATCACCTTCGTCTCCAACATTCCCGGCGAGACCCAGACGATTTCCTCGGCGATCTATTCGCTGATCCAGACGCCGGACGGTGACGCCGCGGCCGGCCGGCTCGTGATCGTCTCGATCGTGCTGGCGCTGGGCGCACTGATCGCCGCCGAATGGTTCGCTCGCCGCGCTACGCAGCGTCTGCACGGGAATTGACCATGCTGCGCGTCGACGTCGAGAAGCAACTCGGTGAATTCTCGCTTCAAGCATCCTTCACCGGCGAGGGCCGCGTCATCGGCCTGTTCGGCGCCTCGGGCGCCGGCAAGACGTCGCTGGTCAACATGATCGCGGGGCTGCTGCGGCCGGACCGCGGCACCATCGTGCTCGACGGCGAAACCGTCGACGACACCGCGGCCGGCATCCATGTCCCGGCCTGGCGCCGCCGCATCGGCTATGTGTTCCAGGACGCACGGCTATTCCCGCATCTCAACGTCGCGCAGAATCTCGACTATGGACGGCAGATGAACCGCCTGGCGCCGGATTCGGCGCAGCACAAGCGCGTCGTCGACCTGCTTGATATCGGTAACCTGCAGGGCCGCCGTCCCGGAAAGCTCTCCGGCGGCGAGCGCCAGCGCGTCGCGCTCGGACGCGCGCTGCTGGCAAAACCGCGCCTGCTGCTGCTCGACGAGCCGCTCGGCGCGCTCGACGAGGGCCGCAAGCTCGAGATCCTGCCTTATCTGGTGCGGCTGCGCGACGAGGCGAACGTGCCGATGGTCTATGTCAGCCACGACGCCGCCGAGCTGCGCCAGCTCGCGACGCAGATCGTGATGCTGAAACAGGGGCGGGTGACGAGTTTTGGCGGAGTGAAGGTGCTGATGTGAGGGCGTAGCCCGGATGGAGCGCAGCGCAATCCGGGACTCTTCCGTACCGATACAGCGGCCCCGGATTACGCTGCGCTCCATCCGGGCTACGAACTGTCATTCGAAAAGCGAAGGTCGAGCCCCGCTAAACCCCCGCCACCGACGTCCACACATCCGCGAGCCTGCGCCGCAGCGCCTGCGCCCGCGTCAGCGGCGGTGGCGTCTCGTCTTCTTCCGGCAGGCGCAGGCCGACGACATTGACGCGGCCGCCGGAGATGCTGCGCGCGACCAGCACGAGCTCGTCGAGCGGGAGCTCGGCGCCCTCTTTCGGGGCGCGGTCGAGATGGACGTCGAAATAATCGGCCAGCGTCAGCTTGCTCTCGTCCTCGCCGACCTTGACGCCGTAGATCCCGGCGAGCTCGGCCAGCGTGTGCTCACCGGAGACCATGAAGTCGCCGAGCAGATGCGGATCGGGCGCCGAGCTCGGCTGCATGTCGACGAAGAAGCGGTCGAGCGATTCGGCCTTTTCCGGCGGCGCCAGCAGGTAGATGTAGTCGCCCGGCGCGATGGGGTCGGCCTCTAGCGGCGTCAGAATGTTCTCGTTGCGGATCACCAGCGTCGGCTTCGACCAGGATGGGATCAGGCCGCGGCGGAAATACAGGCTCTTGGGCCGCACCGGATAGCCGACCAGCTGTTGCTCGAGCTGGCCGGGCAGATCCAGCTCGACACGGCGCGGACCGCGCTCGGCGCGCGGCAGAGCGACATGCAGCTTGCGCGCGGCGGGTGCCAGCGTCCAGCCTTGCAAGAGCAGCGAGATGATGACGACGACGAAGGCGACGTCGAAATAGAGATAGGCCTTGGACAGGCCGACCAGCATCGGGATCGAGGCCAGGAAGATCGCGACGGCGCCGCGCAGGCCGGTCCACGCGATGAAGATCTTTTCGCGCCAGTTGAAGCGGAACGGCGCCAGGCACACGAACACCGCGATCGGCCGCGCCACCAGCATCAGCACGAAGGCAACCCCGACCGCCGGCAGCACGCTGGCCCCTAACCGGCTCGGCGAGACCAGCAGGCCGAGCAGCACGAACATCACGATCTGCGCCAGCCAGGTTGCGGCATCGAGGAATGCCACCACCGAATTGTGCGCGCGGGTCGGCCGGTTGCCGATGATGATGCCGGCCAGATAGACCGCGAGGAAGCCGGAGGCGTGCATGATCTGCGAGCCGCCGAAGATCACGAGCGCCGCGGTCGTCACGAACGGCGCGTGCAGACCCTGCGGCAGCGCGACCTTGTTGAGCGCGATGACGACGAGCCGTCCGCCGAAGACGCCGACGACGGCGCCCAGCACCGCCTCCTGGATGAACTCCATCGCCACATGGCTTGCGGAGCTCGATCCCAGCGAGATGTATTCGACCAGCATCAAAGTGAGGAAGATCGCGAAAGGATCGTTGGTGCCGGATTCGGCCTCCAGCGTCGCGCCGACGCGCGGGCGCAGGCGCAGGCCCTGGGTGTGCACCAGCAGGAAGACGGCGGCGGCGTCGGTCGAGGCGACCACCGCGCCGACCAGCAGCGACTCCGTCCAATTGAGGTCGAGCGCGTATTTGGCGAACGGCGCCGTGATCAGCGCGGTCAAGAGCACGCCGACGGTCGCGAGCACAACGGACGGCGCGAGCACGGTGCGGATGCTGGCAAAGCGCGTTCGCAGGCCACCGTCGAACAGGATCAGGGCCAGCGCCACCGAACCGACCAGATAGGTGGTGCGGACATCGTCGAACTGGAGCCCGCCGGGGCCGGAATCGCCCGCGAGCATGCCGATCACAAGGAAGACGAGCAGCAAGGGCGCTCCGAAGCGCAGCGCAAGCAGGCTCGACAGGATACCGGCCATCACGAGGACGGAGCCGAGCAATATGGCGATGCTGACGGAGTCGAGAGAGGCCATGCGGTGCTGCGGGTTACTCCGGAATGGACGCAATAAAGGGCTAGGCAGGCACCGGCAGTGCGCCCCCTCGCCCCGCTTGCGGGGAGAGGGTTGGGGTGAGGGGGGCTCTCCGCGGGGGCGGCGACAGATGGACTCGCGGAGAGTCCCCCTCACCCGGATCGCATCTGACGATGCGATCCGGCCTCTCCCCGCAAGCGGGGAGAGGCGAAGAGCGCGCTTGCCGGTACCCTATTCGTCCAACAATCATTCTGCTTCAGCATCTCTATCGTCGCCGCAGCGGCACGCCAACCCATTTCTCCCGCTCGCGGCAATCTGCCCGCATTTTACGGCCTTAACGCACTTCACTTCACGGTGTATCGATGGCCCGGCCGCGCTCTTTGTGGGATTCTGCGGCTCCCTCGAATCAATTCCTCCCCGCTTGCCGACGAGACCGATGGACATGGACCTCAAGGACTTCATGGAGTTCGTGCAGACCACCGCGCGCAGCGTCGGGGCGGAAATCTCCTCGCCCTGGTTCTACCTGCAATTCGGCCTCATCCTGGCCGCGGCCGGCATCGCCTATGCCGCCGAGACCGGCGTGCGCAACCGGGTCGACATGACCGCGCTGACGATGCGCTGGCCCCTGCCGCTTCGGCACTTCGCCCGGGTGATGGTCTCCAGCGCCTCGACGGCGGTGTTCACTTTGCTCGTGATCGTCTCGCGCGTGGTGATGTACCACGCGACCTGGCCGAGCCGTTCCTATCTGCTGATGGTCGCCGCCAAGCTGGGCTTCGCCTGGCTCGTGATCCGGCTGGTGACCTCGGTGCTGCGCAATGCCTTCATCGTCCGCCTGGTGTCGATCACGGCGTGGCTTCTCGCCGCGCTCTCGATCCTCGGCCAGCTCGATACGACGGTCGACCTGCTCGATTCCTACGCGATCGTGCTCGGAGGCCTTAGGCTGACCCCGCTGCTGGTCCTCAAGGCCGGCGCGCTCCTGCTGATCGCGCTGTGGCTCACCAACATCGCGAGCAATTTCGCCGAGAGCCGGATCAACGCAACCACCGATCTGACGCCGTCGGTGCAGGTGCTGCTGGTCAAGATCATCCGCATCGGGCTTCTTGCCGTCGCAATCGTCATTGCGCTAGGCGCGGTCGGCATCGACCTGTCGGCGCTTGCGGTGTTCTCCGGCGCGGTCGGCGTCGGCATCGGTATCGGCCTGCAGAAGATCGTCGCCAACTTCATCTCGGGCATCATCCTGCTTGCCGACAAATCGGTGAAGCCCGGCGACCTCGTCACCATCGGCGACAATACCGGCCGCATCAGCGCGATGAAGACGCGTTACATTTCCGTCGCCGCCGGCGACGGCCGCGAGTTCCTGGTGCCCAACGAGGATCTGGTGACGCAAAAGGTCGTCAACTGGACCTATACCGACAAGAACACGCTGGTGAAGATCGCCTTCGGCACCAATTACGACGCCGACCCCCGCCTGGTCACCAAGCTCGCCGCCGAGACCGCAGCGGCCCATCCGCGCGCGACGAAGGGCAAGCCGCCGAACTCCATCCTGACCGAGTTCGCGGAAGCCGGGATGAAGTTCTCGCTGACCTTCTGGATCGCGGACCCCGACGGCATGGACAACGTCAAGAGCGACGTGATGCTGGCACTGTGGGACGCCTTCAAGCGCGAGGGCATCCGGGTTCCCTACCCCGTCCGCGAAATCCGCATCCGCGGCGGCGCGCTGCCGGTGGAAACCACCGTAGAAGTCCCGAATTAGGCCCGCTTTTGGGCGCAACAGGCGGCAAGATCCTTGTTTTGACGCGTTTTCTTCACACGAACCGGTAGCCACGTCGCTCGAAAACGCTCCGCCTTGGCTTGCGCGAAGGCCCGCAATCATTAAATTGGGGCCTGAAATCAAGACTTTCCGCCGATATCGAGCCCACCTCAGAAGATTGCGCCCGCATGAGCTACGTCGAAGCCTCCGATACCTCCCTGCGCAAGACCGGACAGATCAAGCTGCATGGGCCGAGCGCCTTTGCCGGCATGCGCAAGGCGGGCGCGCTGGTGGCCAAGTGCCTCGACGAGCTCACCGACATCGTCGGGCCCGGCGTGCCGACCGAGCGCATCGACGAATTCGTCCGCGACTTCGCCTTCAGCAACAATGCCTATCCGGCGACGCTGATGTATCGCGGCTATCGCTACTCGACCTGCACCTCGCTCAACCACGTGGTCTGTCACGGCATGCCCGGTGACCGTCCGCTGAAGGAAGGCGACATCGTCAACATCGACGTCACCTTCATCGTCGACGGCTGGTATGGCGATTCCAGCCGGATGTATGCGGTCGGCCCGATCGCCCGCAAGGCCGAGCGGCTGATCGAGGTGACCTATGAAGCGATGATGCGCGGCATCGCCGCGGTGAAGCCCGGCGCCACCACCGGCGACATCGGTCACGCCATCCAGAGCTTCGTGGAGCCGCAGGGCATGAGCGTGGTGCGCGATTTCTGCGGCCACGGTCTGGGCCGCATGTTCCACGACGAGCCGAACATCATCCATATCGGCCGGCCCGGCGAAGGCGTGCAGCTCAAGCCCGGCATGTTCTTCACCATCGAGCCGATGATCAATCTCGGCAAGCCGCACGTGAAGATTCTCTCCGACGGCTGGACTGCCGTCACCCGCGACCGATCGCTGTCGGCACAGTTCGAGCACTCCGTCGGCGTCACCGCTGATGGCGTCGAGATTTTTACGCTGTCGGAGCGGCACGGAGAGAAGCAGATCGGGTGATCACAGGCCTCACTGTATTTCCGCTAAGAGCCGACAAGGCGTCGAAGTTCGCAATATTTGGAATTTTCAGGACCATCAAAGGGAAGGAATGTTCTTTCCCCCACAAAGTAGTGGAGTTTGGTTCTTTGTTCACTTCGATCGACAAGAAAACACCCGCCTAGGCCGAAGATACTCCCGCATACCGACTTTGATTTTAAATCTGACGGAAACGAATTTGATGCCGGCCGGATCGGAACAGAACGTTTGTAGTCACCTAGCGGAACTGGCAACCATCCTTCGACTTCTAGCACCTTGATTTTAACATTGGCGGCCAGACCGTCCTTCATCTTTTCTAAGCCGACCTGTCCCTCCCCACTTACCCACCCAGGACATCTAAATCCCCAACGATCGCTCGTAAGGAAGTCTAGCACCTCTTCGTAAGACAGCGGTTTACCGAAGGCTGCAGACGATGCACAGAGAACTAAGATGATGCTAGCGAGCCCTCGCATCAACATTCTGGCCTCCTTTAGTGAGTTCTCGATTTAGAAATTCGGACTCAACATGCGCATAGGAAGAGTGACCAATAGCATCGGGTCTCACGCTGGTCGGTGACGAACCAATTCCGCTACCTTGTGCGCGTCATATGATTTGAAAGTAACCAAGTATTTTTTTCAGGAGTGGCACGACAAAGCTGACGATGGGGGGTATGACGTAAGCTGTAAGAAATTTTCGCATCGTAAGTGCGTCGAACGGCCATACAGGCATGTCGTTGATTACAGCGCCAATCTTTCGCAACCGCTCGATCATCTGTTCATCGTCTGCGGTGATGACGCCGGACTGGAAGCGCGAGCGCAGGTCATCGAGTTGGGCACGCATACGCAATGCCACACCACTCATGAGTTGAACCTTACTCTTCATCATAGCATCACGAAATGGGAGCAGAGGGCCAATGAAAACAAACGGGCCAATAACTGAGTAGGCAATCACAGCCACAACTAGAAATCCTACTAGCGCTTCGTTCGGCGTGAAAAAGTGGCTGACAAGCCAACCTAAGCCGATATTGATACCGACAAGCGAGATTGCATACTGATTGCGCAGTCCTAACCGGCCAATGGGTCGCAAGCCGCCTGCATTATCCGGATGCAAGGGCAGCATGCGAAGCTCCGAGTGTGAAACGATTTCCCATAACAATACTGGTAGAGCGGAGCTGCGGAGTACGTAGACCGCCGCCACAACAGCGAACAGAAAGTCACAGTAAATGCGGATGAAGCCAGCCGCAGAGAGCGGATGGCCAGACTCCCAGCTGGTGTACGCACCGTCGGCGATCAATCGGTAGACGAAATAGACCGCGATAATTCCAGCAAGCATACCCACAGCTTGCGCCCATAGATTAATCTTGCGGAAAATACGATTCCAGCGCGCAACAAGAATAATAGAGCTTCCTTCGGAAGTATTCAGAACGCCGTCGACCTGAACGCGATTGAGTGAACGACAAAGGAGCGCATGGTCACTTGTTGTTAGTATCAGTAGACAAGGAAACGACACCAGATACATAAAAATCGTGCTGGCGTCGTAGAAAAAAGGCAAGTTCAGCGTAGCCGATCGCGCCGCCATGGGTACGCCGAAGCAAGCGGCTATAAGCAAGGGTAGAAAAGTGACAGTAACGGCCGCTGCATACAGAGCGACGGGAGTGAAAGCACCAAGTCCACGGCGATCAAGCCACTCAGCGATGGCGTGCAAACCCGAGCCTGCTGTCGTATCCAGAGTCTTTGCAATAAGCGAAGTTGGAACGGCAGACTCTGGCGAAACGTTGGAGGTATCGTCCATGTTTGCCCTCAAGCAATTCCAGAGGCCCAATAGGATATCGACGCGGCTTGCCCGTGAGGAAGTATCGCTACCTCAACGAGAGACCAAATATCCAGAGTTCAGCAACGTAAATTGCTAGTTGTAGAAATGATGTCATACTACTTAACTTCCGCTCTTAATCAATCCATTTCGTCGTCCATCGCAGATCGGGACAACGCCTACGATCGGGGCGGCGATTGGGCGCTCATCGCCCAGTCATATGCCAACCACGGCTAACGGTGCGCGCCCCCCGCTCGCACCGACCAGACGCCAGCCGACACACTGACGCGCCATCTTAATTGACGGTTGCAAAAACAGAGGTCCCCGGCGATGCTGGCGGCCGATGCCCGCCAAGCCGGACCACGACAAGAGCAAACCTGAGGACGCGCCGCATTATCACGGCCATCGCGAGCGGCTGCGCGAGCGCTTCTACAATGCCGGCGCGGATGCGCTGAGCGATTACGAGCTCCTGGAGATGGCGCTGTTTCCGGCGCTGCCGCGGCGCGACACCAAGCCGCTCGCGAAGACGCTGATCAAGACCTTCGGCTCGTTCGCCGAGGTCGTGCACGCGCCGGTGGCGCGCTTGCGCGAGGTTGACGGCATCGGCGAGGCCGCGATCAACCAGCTCAAATTGATCGCGGCTGCCGCGAGCCGCGTGAGCAAGGGCGAGGTCAACAGCCGCAACGCGCTGTCGTCCTGGAACGAGGTGATCGATTATTGCCGCTCCAGCATGGCCTTTGCCGACAAGGAGCAGTTTCGCCTGCTGTTCCTCGACAAGCGCAACCAGCTCATCGCCGACGAGGTGCAGCAGACCGGCACCGTCGACCACACCCCGGTCTATCCGCGCGAAGTGATCAAGCGCGCGCTGGAATTATCGGCGACCGCGCTGATCCTGGTGCACAACCATCCCTCAGGCGATCCCTCGCCCTCGCAGGCGGATATCCAGATGACGAAGGCGATCATCGACATCGCAAAACCGCTCGGGATTGCCGTGCACGATCACATCATCGTCGGCAAGAGCGGGCATGCGAGCCTGCGCGGGATGCGGTTGATTTAGGGCGAGATACCGTCCGTCGCGATGCGCGTTGCGGCCGCTCGCCAAGAACGCGATGATCGCTCAGTAGCAATACCTGTGATCGACCCGGACGTAGTAGCCGTCCGGCCTCTGCATGTAGCAGCCGCGCTGATAGGCGTAGTAGCCGGAGCGGCGGCGCTCGCCTTCGGAGGCGATCGCGGCGCCCGTGCCGGCGCCGACGACGGCACCGATGGCAGCACCGCGGCCTCCGCCGAGCGCGCCACCGAGGATCGCCCCGCCGACGCCGCCGATGATCGCGCCGCCGATGGCATCCTGGGCGGCGGCCTCATGCACCGGCACCGCCATCGCAACCGTCAGACACACCGCCATTCCAACAGCTCGAAGCATCCCGAATCCTCCCGGTTGATGCCGCCAGTCATAGCGCTCGGGACGACGCCGGACCAGACCAATTGTCGCAGCCAGCGCGGGGCCTCAGGCCGAAGGACCCTTGCCCAGGGCAAAGGAGAGCACGATCGCGTCCGGTGCCTGCTTGAATTCCCTGGTCACCGTCTCGCGCACGAGGCCGGCGAGGTCGCCCAACGGCTTGGTCTGATAAAGGCCCGGAAACATGACCGTCACCAATGCGAGGCGGCCATTGCGCCAGTTGAAACCGACCTGCGGCCTGACGCCGGTCGATTGCTCGAGATCGCCCTCCACGGCCCGTGCGTGCTGCATTCCGTCTTTCAGCGCGCCAAAGGCATCGCAGCCGGACAGGGCAAAGGCGAGGACAATGATGACGACGGCTCTGAACATCGAAGGGCCCGAACAGAGTTCATGCTCTACGCTGGATTGCAGCGACCGTATCATGCACCATGTCATGCAGGCCACAGAAAAGACGTGGCGGCCGCCGAGCCGGCTGCGCACTTGCCTCCAGGCCGAAGATTACGGTTCGACCCAGCGCTGCACGGCCTCGACGGTATCGGCGGGCGTGGTGTTGAAGCAGATCGCAGCGTCAGGCGCGAGGCGGTGGACGAGGTTGAGCACCTTCTCGAACAGCACGAGGCGCTCCTTCGGCTCGCGCAGGCCGGCGCCGATCACGACACAGTCGAAGCGCTCGTCGCGCAGTGCCGCCGTGACGCTGGCTTCCGCGGTGGCGTCGAGATCGATCAGGCAGCTCGTGACCTCGAAGCCGAGATCGCGCAGACGCAACAGCTGCGCCTCGATGTAGGTTCGCACGAGCTCCGGCGTGAGCTGCGGGAATGCGCTGTAGTCGGCACTGCCGGGTTCGATGCCGATCGCGAGGACGCGCTTGGCCATGCCGGATCTCCCAACGAAATCACCTCTTCCGTCAACGAGATGCCCGGTCTGCAGGTTCCGCCTTCGCGTGGCGTCATTCGGCGGCAACGAATGTCGGGCCGCCTATTGACGCAGCATGATCAGGGGATCGGCGGTATCGGGGACGCGCCGCCATTGCGCATTGTCGTCAGCTTCGAACTGCCAGACGTTGCCCGATTTCGACATCAGGATGATCTGGCCGCGCTCGAGCCGCCATTGCGTCGGGTTGAACTGCGCGATGGCCGCGTCGCATTTCGGCTTGACGAAGACCTGGAAATTGTCCTGGCCGGCTTCGGTGTTGGTCAGCGTCAGCCCGCAGACCGGCTGGCCGTTGCCGCGCACCATCGACCAGTCGCCGATCATCTGGTCCATCGACTTGGCCATCGAGCGGGCCGCGGCGAGATCCTGCAGGATGTAGACGCCCTCGCCCTGGCGCAGGCCCTCGAAGATGCCGGCCTCGACCTCGGTGAAGTCGATCACGGCTTCACCGCTCGCATCCTGCAGACGGACGATGTCGAGACCCCTGACGCTCCAGGCGACGATGTCCTTGGTGAAGGGCAGTGCCGCCTTGCAGGCCGGCTCCAGCTCGAGCTTGAAGCCCTGCCCTGCGACGTCGCCCTTCATCGTGACGACGCAGGTCTTGCTGCGCTCGGTGGTCGAGAGCTCCCACTGCCCGAGCATCTCCTTCTTCAGGCTCGTTGCATCCTGCGCAGGCGCAGTGCCGATCGCGGCCACGTGGGCCGCGACGGCGAATGCAACGACCCGAAGAATTTTCATCAGCGCCCCTTGAACGGCGTTTCGGCAACCGGCGTCAGCGGCGCCTTGCCCGAGAACCATGACTTGAGGTTGTCGACCACGAGCTGGTCCATCGCGTTGCGCGTCACCACCGAGGCCGAGCCGATATGCGGCAGCAGCACGACGTTCTGCATGGTCGTGAGCTCGTCCGGCACGGTCGGCTCCGCCGCGAACACGTCAAGGCCGGCGGCCAGGATGGTGCCCGACTTGAGCGCCTGCACAAGCGCCGGCTCGTCGACCACCGAGCCGCGTGCGACGTTGACCAGCACACCGCGCGGGCCGAGCGCCTTCAGCACCTCGGCATTGATCATCTTGTTGGTCGAGGCGCCGCCGGGCACGATCACCATCAAGGTGTCCACCGCCTTCGCCATCTCGATCAGATCAGGGTAGTGCTTGTAGGAGACGTCCTTGGACGGGTTTCGCGAGTGGTAGACCACCGGCACCAGCGAGGCATCGAGCCGGCGCGCGATGGCCTGCCCGATCCGGCCCATGCCGACGATGCCGACCTTGCGGTCACGCAGCGAGCCGACGCTGAGCGGATAGTTCTGCGTCTGCCAGAGCCCGGAGCGCACGTAGCGGTCGGCCTTGATGAATTCGCGCAAGGTGGAGATCAGCAGGCCCATCGCGACGTCGGCGACCTCCTCGGTCAGCACGTCGGGCGTGTTGGTGACGATGATGCCGTGCTCGGCCGCGTATTTGGCGTCGACGTGATCGTAGCCGACGCCGAAGCTTGCCACCATCTCGATCTTGGGCAGCTGCGACAGCGAACCCTTGTCGGCACGGACGGTGTGATAGGTCACGGCGACGCCGCGGATTTTCTCGCGGATCGCCGGCGTCAGCCGTTCGAGGTCGCCGTGCGTCTCGGCCTTGTGCACGACGAAATGGTCGGAAAACCCGTTCTCGAGGATCGGCCGCACCGGCCCATAGATCAGAAGGTCGATCTTTTCGGACGAAATCGAACCGGCAGCCATCAGTTTTCCTTTCCAAGCGCGCTCTCATGCCAGCGCCGTAAAACGAGGTGCGAAACTAGCGCCAGCACCCCATAGATGACAATCCCGGCAAGCGACAACAAAAGCAGCGCTGCGAACATGCGGGGTATGTTCAATCGATAGCCTGATTCCGCGATCCTGTAGGCAAGCCCGGAGCCGGCGCCCGCTGTTCCGGCCGCGATCTCGGCCACGACCGCGCCGATCAGCGACAGGCCGCCTGCGATGCGCAGGCCGCCGAGAATGTAGGGCAGTGCCGCGGGCAGCTTGAGAAAGCGCAGCGTCTGCGGCCTAGAGGCGCCATAGAGCTGGAACAGGCCGGCAAGGTTGCGATCGACCGAATTCAGCCCGAGCGTGGTGTTGGACAGCACCGGGAAGAAGGCGACAATGAAGGCGCAGACGACGACTGCGGTTTGCTGCTCCAGGTAGATCAGGAGCAGCGGCGCAATCGCGATGACAGGGGTGACCTGGAGGACGATCGCATAGGGAAATAGCGAGTATTCCACCCATTTCGACTGGTTGAACAACAGCGCCAGCGCGATGCCGCCGATGCTGGCCGCGGCAAAACCTTCGAGCGTGGTCAGCAGCGTGGTGGCGAGCGATTGTGACAGCACCGCCCAGTCCTTGATGAGCGTCAGGACGATGACGGAGGGCGCCGGCAGCACGTAAGGCGGGATGTCCTTGATGCGGACCATGAGTTCCCAGGCGAGGATGCCGACCGTAAGCACGATGACGGGAAGCCCAAAGCGCATCGCGCGTTGCGCGCCTCGCGGTTTTGCGGTGACGGGGGCCTGCGCGTTCATAGCGTCGACTGCCCCGAATAGGATGGCGCCAGCGCCGCCGAGACCTTCCGGCAATAATCGGAATAGGCCGCGGAGGTGCGAAACGCCTCGCCGCGCGGCTCGACCGTCTCGATGCGGATATCGGCCTGGATGCGGCCGGGCCGCGCCGTCATCACCACCACGCGTTGCGACAGATAGACGGATTCGAACACCGAATGGGTGACGAAGATGACGGTCTTGCCGAGGCTGCGCCACAGCGCGAGCAGATCATTGTTGAGGCGGAAGCGCGTGATCTCGTCGAGCGCGGCGAACGGCTCGTCCATCAGCAGGATATCCGGATCGGTGACCAGCGCGCGCGCCAGCGACACCCGCATCTTCATGCCGCCGGAGAGCTCGCGCGGAAAGGCATCGGCGAAATCGGCGAGCCCGACGCTGGCCAGCGCCGCGTCGGCACGCCCGCGCGCCTCGGCCTTCGGCACGCCGGCGAGCCTCAGCGGCAGCCGCACATTCTCGCGCACACTGGTCCAGGGCATCAGGGTCGGCTCCTGAAACACGAAGCCGATGCCGTGGCCCGGCAGCACCTCACCCTCGTGACGCGCCACCCGCACGATGCCTGACGACGGCGCGCTGAGCTCCGCGATCAGCCGCAGCACCGTCGACTTGCCGCAGCCGGACGGACCCAGCAGCGAGATGAACTCGCCCTTGCGGACAGTGAGGTCGAACGGGCCGAGCGCCATGACGCCATTGTCATAGGTCTTCGTCACGCTGCGCAGGCTGACGGCGAGATGCGTCAGGCCGGCGTCGGCCGCGGACGAGGTTTTGCCTGATGACATCGAGCTTGCGCTACGGCTTGCTCGGGCGCAGCTCGACGCCGACGCCCTTGTTGACGAAGCGCAGCGTGTAGGATTTGCGGAAGTCGAGTTCGGGCTTCACGACCCCGGCCTTGACCATCTTGTTGAAGAAGGAGGTGTAGCGCTCGTCGCTCATCGCGCCGATGCCGTTCTTCAGGCTGTCGCCGGAATCGATGATGCCATGCTCCTTCATCTTGGCGACGGAATAAGCGAGCAGGTCGTCGGTCATCTCCGGATTGAGCTTCTTGATCATGGCATTGCCGGCGGAATTGTCGCGGTAGATGTAATTGTACCAGCCGATCATGGAGGCATCGACGAAACGCTGCACCAAATCGGGCTTCTTCTCGACCACGTCGCGGCGCGTCTCGATCAGGGTCGAATAGGTGTTGAAGCCGTAATCGGCGAGCAGCAGCACGTTCGGCTTGAAGCCGGCGGCCTTCTCGACCGCGAAGGGCTCGGAGGTGACATAGCCCTGCATCGCGCTCTTGGGATTGGCGATGAAGGGTTGCGGATTGAAATTATAGGGCCGCACGTTCTTCTCGTTGAAGCCGTATTCGGACTTCAGCCACTGGAAATAGCTGGTCATGCCCTCCTTGGAGACGAACAGCGTCAGCGGCTTGAGGTCCTCGATCTTGCTGACCTTGGCATCCGGCTGCGTCAGCATCACCTGCGGATCTTTCTGGAAGATCGCGGCGATGGTCACGACGGGGACGTTGTTGGCGACCGCGTCGAACGACATCAGCGTGTTCGCGGCCATGAAGAAATCGATCTTGCCGGCAATCAGCAGCATCCGGTTGTTCTCGTTGGGACCGCCGGGAACGATGGTGACGTCGAGGCCGTATTTCTTGTAGGTGCCGTCGGCGACCGCCTGGAAGAAGCCGCCATGCTCGGCCTCGGCGACCCAGTTGGTGCCGAAGGTGACCTTGTCCAGCGTCTCGGCACGCGCCTCGACACTGCAGGCGAAAGCAGCCATCAAGCCCGCAATGAACGCTCTGCGCAGATGAAAGGGGGTCATAATGGCACTCCGTCGATCGCTTCTGGCCAATCGCTTCTGGCTCATGTGAACGCAACGCGATAAAACCGCATGACGTCAGGGGACGCGAGCCGGCCGGGCCCGCATCCCCTGATACCCCAAATTACGTGACAAATTCGGGCAATGAAACCTCCAAAGAAAACTCAATGATGCCATCCCGCGACTGGACCGAAATCCGCTGGGCCGAGACAACCCCTACGGAATTGTCGCGCTGGATCGCGGTGCTGCCGCTGGCGGCGACCGAGCAGCACGGCCCGCATCTGCCGTTCGAGACCGACGTGCTGATCGCGAACGCCTATCTTGCGCGCGTGCGCGAGCTTCTGCCCGACAACGTTCCGGCCAGTTTTCTTCCCGTCGAACCGGTCGGGATTTCCACCGAGCATATCGACTATCCCGGCACGCAAACGCTGCCGACTGAAACCGCGCTGAAGCGATGGACCGGGATCGGCGAGGACGTCGCGCGTCGCGGCGTGAAGAAGCTCGTCATCATCACAAGCCATGGTGGCAACAGCGCGGCCATGATGCTGATCGCGCAGGATCTGCGCGCGCATCAGAAACTGTTCGTGGTGACGACGTCATGGTCGCGGCTGTCAGGCGCCGACACATTGTTCCCGGCCGACGAGGTGCGCCACGGCATTCATGGCGGCGCGGTCGAAACCTCGATCATGCTGGCGCGCTTTCCCGATCAGGTGCGCAAGGAGGCGATCGCGGATTTTCCCGCGAGCAGCGTGGCGCTGGAAAAGCAATATCGCTGGCTGTCGACGCAGCGGCCGGCGCCCTTCGCCTGGCAGGCACAGGATCTCAACGCCAGCGGTGCCGTCGGCAATGCGACATTGGCCGTGGCGGCGAAGGGCGAGCAGCTGATCGATCAAGGCGCTCGTGCTTTTTGCGAGCTCCTCAGCGAGGTCGATAACTTCGACGTGAACAGGCTCGCCAAGGGGCCGCTCGGCTAGCCGACATCCTATTGTAATCATTTACAAAAACTCCTTTCTCCGGGAACGGATTTGCCGCGTTCGAACCGGACACGGGGAGCCTCCGTCAAACTGGGCACGCGGGCCACAACGGGACCGCCTCAACCTCGGATGGAGTTTCACATGTCGATCAAGACCAAGATTGCCGCTCTCGCTCTCGCGACCCTCGCCGTCACCGGCAGCATCGTGTCCACCACTTCCTCGGCCGAAGCCAAGCAGCCCGGTTGGGTCTGGGGTGTCGGTGCCGGCATCGCGACCGCCGCCGTCGTCGGCTCCGCGATCGCCGCCAACAACGACCCCTATTACTACGGCTATCACCGCTGCGGCTGGGTCGCCCAGTACAACGCCTTCGGCCAGTACGTCGGCCGCGTTCGTACCTGCTACTGATCTGAGTACCTGAGGCCGATCTTACGTGGATCCTGCGTCCGACACGGGCGCCTCATCCACCCCGTGTCGTGCCCCCGACCCGCCCGGTTGTCCCCCCGGGCGGGTCATTCTTTTTTTGCCGGGAGTTTGTTGCCGTCCCGTCACACAGCAGTGCGAACCATCGCGTGCGGCAATCTTCATCAGTTGCTATTGCGAATTAATCGCAATAAGGTTCGCGCAAGTTCAGGAACTTGGGACGAAATCGCGTCGAATCGAGATCATCTCGATGACGCGAGCAACCAAGGCTGATGACAGGACCGCTGCGAATCGGCAGGGATGTCGCGGCGGATGGATTCCATTCGCGTTTGGGGGCGTGCGTTTTGACGTTGAGAGGTCACCGTTACAGGTACTTGCGGACGGCCGCGGCGATTGCCTCGGGCGTGCTTTCTTTTCCCGCCGTGGGCCGTGCGGCCGATCTGCCGCTGAAGGCGCCGGCGCTGAGAGCTGTCTATGACTGGACCGGCCTCTATATCGGCGCGCATGCCGGCTACGGCCGCGGCTCATCGCACTTTGCGCTGAACGACGGCACAGGGATCAACGATAACGGCGTCTTCAGCGGCATGATCGGCGGCGTGCAGGCCGGCTACAATTACCGGCTCAATTCCGGCTGGCTGGTCGGCGTCGAAGGCGATTTCACGTTTCCCAACTACATCACGTCGAATTCGATCGTCTCCTTCCTGGCGACGCCCGGCAACACCGTCACCCAGCAATGGGACTACGCCGCCAGCCTGCGCGGCCGCGTCGGCTATACCAGCGGTCCGTGGCTCGTCTATGCCACCGGCGGCTTTGCCTGGATGGGCGAGCGCTATTTCGACGCGCCGGCCTCCGGCGCCGAAGTCCCGAAAATCCTGAACACGCGGCCCGGCTGGATCGCCGGTGCCGGTGTCGAATACGGCTTCGCGCCGCATTGGAGCGCACGGCTCGAATATCTCTACAGCCGCTTCGACGGCGCCAATGTCGCCTTCTCCACGGGGGCCCAATACAGCTCCTCGTCGCTGGACTTCCAGCAGGTCAGGCTCGGCCTCAACCGCAAGGTCGATTGGCCGGGCATGCCCAGCTACAATCCGAAAAGCTCCCTGATCGACACCGAATCGGATCGCTGGGAGATCCACGGCCAGAGCACCTATCTGCCGCAAGGTTATCCCTCATTCCCCGCGCTCTACACCGGACCGAACTCGCTCACGCCGTCGCGGCAAGCCAAGGCGACCTGGAGCAACAGCCTGTTTCTGAACGCGCGGCTGTGGGACGGCGGCGAGGTCTATTACAATCCCGAACTGCTTCAGGGATTTGGATTGAGCGACACGGTCGGCGCGGCCGGCTTTCCCAACGGCGAGGCGCAGAAGTCGAACTTCCCCTATCCGCACTACAACACCTCGCGCCTGTTCGTGCGCCAGACCTTCGGTTTCGGCGGCGAGCAGGAAGAGCTCGCCAGCGGCCAGTTGCAGCTCGGGCAAAAGGTCGACGTGTCCCGCCTCACAGTGCAGGCCGGCAAGTTCGCGGTGGTCGACGTGTTCGACGGCAATGCCTACGCCAAGGACACGCGCAAGGATTTCATGAACTGGTCGCTGTGGGCGCCTGGCGCCTTCGACTATTCCGCCGACAAGGTCGGCCTCACCTACGGCGTCACCGCCGAGCTCAATCAGAAGCTATGGGCGCTGCGCGGCGGCTATTTCCTGATGGTCGCGGAGCCCAATGCAAATCATTTCGACACCAAGGTCGGGGAGCGCGGCCAGTACGTGATCGAGCTCGAGACGCGCTTCTCGCTGTTCGGCCAACCCGGCAAGCTCAGGACCATGGGCTGGCTCGACAGTGCCAATATGGGCAGCTTCCGCGAGACGCTGAACAATCCCGCGCTCAATCTCGACATCGCGCAGACCCGGCGCGGCCGCATCAAGGTCGGCTATGTCGTCAACCTCGAGCAGGCGATCACCGAGGATGTCGGACTGTTCAGCCGCTGGAGCTGGAACGACGGCAAGAGCGAAACGCTCGCCTTCACCGACATCAACCGCAGCCTGTCGGCTGGCCTTTCGATCAAGGGCACGAAGTGGGGCCGGCCCGACGACGTGGTCGGCGTCGGCGGCGCGATCAACGCGATTTCGCAGGACTACCGCGACTTCCTCGCCGCCGGCGGCCTCGGCGTGTTGATCGGCGACGGCGCGCTTAACTACCGCAAGGAGCGCATCCTCGAAACCTATTACGCCTATGCGCTGAACAAGAATCTGACGCTCACCGCCGACTACCAACTCATCGTCAACCCCGCCTACAATGCCGACCGCGGACCGGTGTCGGTGTTTTCGGGGAGGCTGCACGGCGAATTCTGAGCGGCGGCGCGAGTGCGGCGAAATCAGGTGGTGGCCGTTTCACCTCTCCCGCTTGCGGGAGAGAGAGCTGACCTCCGTTATGGCAACTAGCCCTGATGCCACCACGCAGTCTAAGCCGCCCGGATCGCGTCCAGGAATTTTCCGACCTCGACCTTGAGGCGCGTGCTCTCGCCGGACAGGGATCGCGCAGAGGTGAGCACGTTGGCGGAGGCTGATCCGGTCTGGCTCGCGCCGCGCTGCACGTCGACGATGCTGGCGGAAACCTGCTGGGTGCCGCGCGCGGCCTGCTGCACGTTGCGGGAAATCTCCCGTGTCGCTGCGCCCTGCTCCTCGACCGCCGCGGCGATTGCGGACGCAATCTCGGACATGCGGGAGATGGTGTCACTGATCGACCTGATGGCGCCGACGGAGTCCTCCGTCGCGGTCTGGATTCCTGTGATCTGCTGGCTGATTTCGCCGGTGGCCTTGGCGGTCTGCTCGGCCAGCGCCTTGACCTCGGAGGCGACCACCGCAAAGCCGCGCCCGGCCTCGCCGGCGCGCGCCGCCTCGATGGTGGCGTTGAGAGCCAGAAGATTGGTCTGGCCCGCGATCTGGCTGATGAGCTCGACGACGTCGCCGATCCGCCCCGCGGCCTTGGCGAGCTCGCCGACATAATCGTTGGTCCGCCCCGCCTGCTGCACCGCCTCGCCGGCGATGCGCGCGGAATCCTGCACCTGCCGGCTGATCTCGTCGACCGACGAGGCCATCTCCTCGGCCGCCGCGGCAACGGTTTGCACGTTGGTGGAGGCCTGTTCGGAAGCGGCCGCGACGGTCGCGGTGACCTTTTCCGATTGATCGGCCGTGCTCGTCAGCGTTCCCGCGGACACTTCCAGCTCCGAGGAAGCCGACGACACCGTGTTGATCACGTCGCCGATCATGGCTTCGAAATCGCGCGCGATCTGGTCCATGCGCTGGCTGCGCCGCAGCTTCGCGTCGGCCTCGACCGCGGCCGCCTCGTCGGCGGCCTTCTTGGCGAGCAGTGAATCCTTGAAATGCTGCAGCGAACCCGCCACCTGGCCGATCTCGTCATTGCGGCCCGTCGCGGGGATCTCGACCTCGTGCTGTCCGGCAGCAAGCGTTCCGATCACGTCCGCGAGCCGGCTGAGCGGCGTCACCACGCGTCTGCGCAGCATCATGGTCACGGCACCGAGCGTCCCCAGCAGCGCCAGCACGGCGACACCGCCGAGCGCGAGCATCGCCAGCGCGCCATCGCGCGACGCCGAGGCGCGTTCGGAAGCTTCGGCCAAGGCGGCATCGCGCACGCCGTAGAACATCTGGATGGCCGGCACGATGACC
The DNA here is from genome assembly GCF_000379585.1 of Bradyrhizobium sp. WSM2793. Taxonomy (NCBI): domain Bacteria; kingdom Pseudomonadati; phylum Pseudomonadota; class Alphaproteobacteria; order Hyphomicrobiales; family Nitrobacteraceae; genus Bradyrhizobium; species Bradyrhizobium sp. WSM2793. Next base: position 306,438 of record NZ_KB902769.1, read on the forward strand.
TTCGCCAGTTCGTCGGCGTTGCTGCTGTACTTGCCGTCACTCCGGGCTGCGGGAATCTCCTTGTCGACGGCAGCCGCAGCTTTTCCAAAATACGATTCCGTTGCCGCCTTCAGCGCGGTCGCGATGCGGGAGGGATTTCCGAGCTGGTCGATGCCTGCCTCGATGCGCTCGCGGTCGGCCTCCACGCGGCCTTGCATGCGATCCATCAGCGACAATTCGCTCGCCGTGAGCGGGCGGCTCGCCGACAGCGCCGGGGACAGCGTGGCGGCTCGGCTGCCGGCCGCAACACGCAGATCCTGGGCCGTCCGTGCCAGGCTCAACAGCGCCGCGAGCGAGGAATCGGCGTTGATGACTTTCGCCTCGAGCCGGTTCATGACCGGTTCGATGTTGCCGATGACGTCGGCAACACCGGGGAGGAAGCCCTTTGTCGCGGCACTGTCGCGCGCCGCCAGGGGAACGCCCATCGCGCGATCGGCAGCGTTGGTGACCTCCTTCAGCCGCCGCGCGGCACGGTCGAGATTCTCCGCAATCGCGCCGCCGTCATCCAGCACCATGACGGCGCGTCTTGCGGCCTCGAAGCCCGCCTCGGCGGCTTTCGCAGCCTTCGTGGCAGCTTCGAGCTGTGCCGGTGTTGCGGCGCCTTCCTGGAAGATCGGACCGATATAGGGAGCGCGAAGGCTGGCGACATGCTGGCTGGCCATCAGCGTCGCACCAAAGGCATCGACGGTCTTGATCGCGTCGGAGCGGTTCGTGAAGATGCGCGTCTGGGGTATCAGCACCTCGGCGCCGAGGATGACTGCAAACACCGTCACCGTCAGCATCGACAGCGCGAAAAGCTTCCCGATCCGCATCCTGGGTCCCCCGAATACATTTCTGCAATGTCGAAAACCTAGCCGGCCGGCCACTAAGAGCCCGTTAAGCAACGGCAGCCCCGTAGTTCCACGGGAACTCGCGCAAAGCATATCGAGGCCCGCGGCCGCGCGGTTCCCTCGGGGCGTCAAACGCGGCAAAATTGCCGGCATTTCTTCGCCGCATACCTATATCAAGCCGTGTGCCGACCTATTCGGCCACACTCATTTACCTCGGAACGTCAATGCTCTCGGTCGAACTCGTCATCGTCGTCGTCCTGATCGTCATCAACGGCCTCTTGTCCATGTCAGAGCTGGCCGTGGTCTCGTCCCGACCGGCCCGGCTGTCGCTGCTCGCCGCCAAGGGCGTGCGCGGCGCCGAGCGGGCGCTGACACTGGCAGCCGATCCCGGCAAGTTCCTCTCGACGGTGCAGATCGGCATCACGCTGGTCGGCGTGCTCTCCGGCGCGTTCTCCGGCGCGACGCTCGGACAGCGGCTGACGCAATGGCTGCTCGAGCTCGGTCTGTCCACGGGAATTGCCGACATCGTCGGCGTCGGCATCGTCGTGACGCTGATCACCTACGCCACCCTGATCGTCGGTGAGCTGGTGCCGAAACAGGTGGCGCTGCGCGACCCCGAAAGCATCGCGGTCAGGGTCGCGCCCACCATGCACGTGCTTGCGAAGGTCTCGCTGCCGCTGGTCTTTCTGCTCGATCTCTCGGGCAGGCTGATCCTCACGCTGCTCGGCCGCGGCGGCAAGGCCGAGGAGAAGGTCTCGGAGGACGAGATCCACCACCTCGTCAGCGAGGCCGAGAGCGCGGGCGTGCTCGAGCCCGGTGAGAGGGAGATGATCGCCGGCGTGATGCGGCTCGGCGACCGGCCGGTTGGCGCGGTGATGACGCCGCGCACGGAGGTCGACGAGATCGACCTCAACGACGACCCGGCGGCCATTCGGGAGATCATCGCCAAGAGCCCGCATTCGCGCTTTCCCGTCTCCGACGGCGACCGCGACAAACCGATCGGCGTGCTCCAGGCCAAGGACCTGCTGATCGCCTATATGAACGAACGCAACCCGGACCTGCGCGCGCTGGTGCGCGAGGCGCCAGGCATCCCGGCGTCGGCAGACGCGCGCGACGTGCTGACCATCCTGAAAGCCGCGCCAGTCCACGTCGGTTTCGTCTACGACGAATATGGCGGCTTCGAAGGCATGGTGACGGCCGCCGACATCCTCGAATCGATCGTCGGCGCCTTCCATTCAGAGGCCGGACCGCCGGAGCCCGCCTTTGTCAGGCGCGCCGACGATTCGCTGCTGATCTCCGGCTGGATGCCGGTCGACGAATTCGGCGAATTGCTCGGCGTCGAATTGCCGCCGCACCGCTACAACACGGTGGCGGGCCTGGTGCTGCAACAGTTCAACGTGCTGCCTGATACCGGCGATGCCTTCGATTTCGGCGGCTGGCACATCGAGGTGGTCGATCTCGACGGGCGAAGGATCGACAAGATCCTGGCGAGCCGGTTGAGTGAGGTCGAGACGGGCTGAAATTGAGCGATAGCCCGCGCCCGCTCATGGTCACCCGAACCTCACGCCGATCCGCTTCTCCTTGCGCCAGATCACGGTGCACGACAGGTGCGTTCCGTCGGCTTGGACGAACAGGGTGAAATGCTCGGGGATGCCGACCGGGCTGGTGACGTCGAGCGCAGCACCGGTATCGGAGAGGTTGCGGACGGTGCAGTCGATCGCGCCGCCGCCGAACTCGATCGTTCCGGCCTTCAGCACGCGATGTCTTGCCTTGTCGCGCCGTTCGTCCATGGGCACAATATACACCCAAAGTTGAACAAAATCCTAGATGCCAGCTGCGCTCGCGGCGAATGTGCGCGGGCCGGGCAGGTCTCGCCACGGGCCGAACGATGCCTTACAGCGCCGGCTGGAACGTTTCCGCCTGTGCCATCCGCCAAGCGTCGCGGAAACGTGGGTCTTCGGTGCCTTCGAGCAGCTCGCCAGGGCGCAGCGCCGGATAGAGCTGCGCAAAGGATCTCACATCGGTGGTCGAGGTGCGCTGGGTGAAGTGAATCGGGCGCAGCTGCTGCGGATGCTCGAGGCCCGCCGCGGCGATCAGCTCGGTCAGCGAATGCAGGGTGGCGTGATGATAATTGTGCACGCGGTCGATCTTGAGCGGCACGTAAAGCGCACGCGCGCGCGTCGGGTCCTGCGTCGCCACTCCGGTCGGGCAGCGGTCGGTGTGGCAGCTCAGCGACTGGATGCAGCCGAGCGAGAACATGAAGCCGCGCGCCGAGTTGCAATAGTCGGCGCCGATCGCCATCGCGCGCGCCATGTCGAAGGCGGTCGCGATCTTGCCGGACGCTCCGATCTTGATGCGGTCGCGCGCATTGATGCCGATCAGCGCGTTGTGGACGAAATTGACGCCCTCGCGCATCGGCATGCCCAGATGATCCATGAATTCCAGCGGCGCCGCGCCGGTGCCGCCTTCGTTGCCGTCGACGACGATGAAATCAGGATAGATGCCGGTCTGAATCATCGCCTTGCAGATCGCCAGGAATTCCCAGGGATGGCCGACGCACAGCTTGAAGCCGGCCGGCTTGCCGCCGGACAGGCGGCGCATCTCGGCGATGAACTGCATCATGCCGGCCGGGGTGGAGAAGGCGCGATGCGAGGCCGGCGAGATGCAGTCCTCGCCCATCGCGACGCCGCGGATCTTGGAGATCTCCTCCGAGACCTTTGCCGCCGGCAGCACGCCGCCGTGGCCGGGCTTGGCGCCCTGGCTGACCTTGAGCTCGACCATCTTGATCTGGTCGTCACCGGCAACGCGCGCGAACGCTTCGGGATCGAAGGTGCCGTCGGGGTGTCGGCAGCCGAAATAGCCGGAGCCGATCTCCCAGATGATGTCGCCGCCCATCTCGCGATGATAAGGGCTGACACCACCCTCGCCGGTGTCGTGCGCAAAGCCGCCCTTCCTGGCGCCGGCATTGAGCGCACGCACTGCGTTGGGGCTGAGCGCGCCAAAGCTCATCGCGGAAATGTTGAACACCGAAGCCGAATAGGGCTTCTTGCAGTCGGGACCGCCGATGCTGATGCGGAATTTTTCCGCGGCATGCGCCTTCGGCGAAACCGAGTGATGCATCCACTCGTAGCCCTGGCGGTAGACGTCCTCCTGGGTGCCGAACGGACGCTTGTCGAGCTCCATCTTGGCGCGCTGATAGACCACCGCGCGGGTGTCGCGCGAGAACGGCATGCCGTCCTTCTCGCTCTCGAAGAAATATTGCCGCATCTCCGGGCGGATCTCTTCGAGCAGGAAGCGGATATGCGCCGAAATCGGATAGTTGCGCAGCACCGCGTGGCTCTTCTGCAGGAGATCGCGGACGCCGAGCAGCGTCAGCGCGCCGAAGATCAGGATCGGCACCAGCAGGATGTCGAAGATCTTGCGGTCGGCGATGCCGATGCCGATCAGGAGCGCGGTGACGACCGCGCAGATCGTCAGCACGATGTAGCGCGGCGAGAATGGCAGCAGCAGGGTCTCCATGATCCCCTCCTCCGCCAGCGGCAGGCGTTTGGGGGATGAGTGTCGGGAGGAGTCCTGCGTCTTGGTGTCGTCGGCCACGATTCCCATCCTCTCGCCAGCATGAGGCCGTACGATACGCCCTTGCCTGTCATACGGATATGACGCGGCCCTTGTTTCAGGCTAGCGAATTCGGCCGAGATAAATCACTCAGCCGAGAGGATAGGTTTTGCAGTGCAGCAGAATGGGATGGAAACGGGGACTGGTGGAGGCAACAGTCCCCACCACAACTGAGCTGTCGTCCCGGGCAAGCGTCAGCGCAGACCCGGGATCCATAACCACAGGGGTCCATGGTGAAAAAGCCGTCACTCCGAGACTTCGCATAACCGCGGCTGTTGGGTATGGGTCCCGGATCGGCGCGCGCTTAGGCGCGCTTGTCCGGGACGACACCGGAGTGGATCGCTAAGTGTTCGGCAACACGGCGACCAGAGCTTACCGCTCGACGAACGCCTTCTCGATCACGAAATGGCCGGGCTTGTTGCCGCTGCCTTCGATGAAGTCGCGGCCTTCGAACATCACCTTCAGCTCTTCGAGCATCCCCGGGCTGCCGCACATCATGATGCGGTCGGTGGCGATGTCGAGGGGCGATTGCCCGATATCGTTGAAGATCTGCTCGGAGTTGATGAGGTCAGTGATGCGGCCGCGATTCCTGAACGGCTCGCGGGTCACGGTCGGGTAGTAGATCAGCTTGTCCGCGAGCAGCTCGCCGAACAGCTCGTCCTCGCGCAAGGAAGCGACCAGCTTCTCGCCATAGGCGAGCTCGGAGACCTGGCGGCAGCCGTGCACCAGCACGATGGACTCGAACTGCTCATAGACCTCGGGGTCCTTGATCAGGCTCGCGAACGGCGCGAGGCCCGTTCCGGTCGAGAGCAGCATCAGCCGCTTGCCGGGAAGGAGGTTATCGGTGATCAGCGTGCCGGTCGCCTTGCGGCCGACCAGGATGGTGTCGCCTTCCTTGATCTTCTGCAGACGCGAGGTCAGCGGGCCGTCCTGAACCTTGATCGAGAAGAACTCGAGCTCTTCCTCGTGGTTGGCGCTCGCCATGCTGTAGGCGCGCAGCAGCGGACGGCCGTCGATCTCGAGGCCGATCATCGCGAACTGGCCGTTCTGGAAGCGGAAGCCGGTATCGCGCGTGGCGCGGAAGCTGAACAACGTGTCGGTCCAGTGCTGGACGGAAAGAACCTTCTCTCGGTAAAACGCGCTCATGATTTTCGATATTCCGAATAATTGCGGTTTTAGGGCAAAAGCGTTGCCCGGCCCTGAAACGGGGCGGACACCATTGCCATGGCGGAGGATTTCGCGTGTGTGATCTACGCCATTGAGACCAATAATCAACCTCGTTCCGGATGCAATTGATGCCGGTCAAACCGGCATTTGCGGCGGAATTGGCCATATTGTTAATGAATCTGCTGCCGGGCGCGCGCCGCGGGCAATTTCTTTTCCCTGCAGCGTTCGAATGCAGCACTTAATTTCCATCGCGCTCGCGAGAATTTCATTAAGAATAGCTCTGACTTTCACCCCGGTTCGGCGCCGTTTCCCGCATTTTTGCGGCTTTTGGCGCCAGGAACGTCTGAAACGCGACAGAAACACATGGCGGCAAGCGACGAGCGAATCTTCGTCCAGGCGATCAGGCGCTATTGCGCGGGCCATGGCATCGCGGTCGATGTCCGCGCCGATGGCTGGCTGATCGCGATGCGCCGGGGCGGTGAGCGGCGCTTTGCCTTCGGCTACGACATCGGCCTCAACAGCGCCATCGCCCATCGCCTCGCCAACGACAAATCGGCGACATCAGAGGCGCTGGCGTTGGCGGGCGTTCCCTGCATTTCCCATCACCTCTTCCTCAACCCAAAACTGGGCGTGCACGTCGCCGGTGCCGATTGGCGCCAGCAGATGCTCGCGCTGCTGGCTCAGAATCCGCAAGGCGTGGTGGTGAAGCCGAACGAGGGGACATCGGGGCGCGCGGTGTTCAAGGTGACGACGGCGGCCGAACTCGACCACGCGGCTGGCGAGGTGTTTTCAATGAGCGCCGGGCTCGTGATCTCGCCCTATGCCGCGATCGAGGACGAGGTCCGTGTGGTGCTGCTCGGAGATGAACCCCTCATCGTCTACAGCAAGCAGCGTGGCACGGATTGGCGGCACAATCTCGATGCCGGCGCAAAGCCGGTGCTGCTGGAGGATGGCGACATTCGCACCGCCTGCGCGAAGCTGGCGAGCGATGCCGCGCGCGCCATCGGTATCGTCTTTGCGTCGATCGACGTGGTCCGCGTGGATGGCGAGTGGAAAGTGCTCGAGATCAATTCCGGCGTGATGATGGAAGCGCTGGCCAAGCTGCATCCGCAACTCGTGCAAGCGGCGTATGACGCGGCGCTGGACCGGGTGTTTGGGCAGAGATAGCAGCCGCGAGCTCGCTGCACCCTCTCCCCTTTGTGGGAGAGGGTGGCTCACCGCGTAGCGGTGAGACGGGTGAGGGGTCTCTCTCTCCGAGTGAAACTTCTGCGTCTGAATTTGCGGAGCTAACCCCTCATCCGGCGCTTCGCGCCACCTTCTCCCACAAGGGGAGAAGGGAAGGCATCGAGCCTGCGGCACGACACGAACGCTAATTATTTGCGCTCGCCGAATCGTCCATCGCCCTGAACGCCTCTTCCAGCTGCAGCGAGATCGGCACGTTCAGACGTTCGCCGGTGGGAAGCCTTGCGGTGAACCATTTGTTGTAGAGCGGGACGAGATCGCGGTTGGAGCCGAGCTTGCGGAAGGCACGTTCGACCACGGCGGAGAGCTGCGGCTCGCCCTTCCTGAACATGATGCCGTAGGGGTCATAGGACAAATAGTCCCCGACCACGCGAAAATACTCCTGCGCCTTGTGGCGCGCAATCAGGCCGTAGAGCAGGATGTCGTCGGTCGCGAATGCATCAGCCTTGCCGTCGTTCACCATCTGAAACGACTGCTCGTGATCCGGCGCGGTCACGATGTTGAGGCCGAGCGAGAGCTTCTTGTCGACGGCGTGTATCGCCTGCTCGTTCGTCGTACCCTTGGTCACCACGACGGTCCTGCCCTTCAGGTCCGCAACACCGGAAATTGCCGCTCCCTTCGGCACCATCAGCTTGGTGCCGGCGACGAACATCAGGGGCGAGAAGGCGACGCGCTTGCCGCGCTCGGCATTGGCGGTGGTCGAGCCGCATTCCAGGTCGATCTTGTTCTGCAGCACGGCGTCGATGCGGTCGTCCGAGGTGACCTTGACGTAATCGATCTTCAGATTGGGATCGTCGACCTCGATGCCAATCTCCTCGACGATGGCCTCGCAGAGCTCGAGGCTGTAGCCGATCGGACGGCCCGACTGGTCGAGGAAGGAGAACGGCGGCGAGCTCTCGCGATAGCCGAGCCGCACCGTGTGCGCTTTCTTGACGGCCGCCAGCGTCGGGCTGAGCCCCTCGCCGCCGGTCTGCGCGCGAGCCGAGGTCGCGAACAAGGAGGTCGCGAGCAACGATGCCGCGAGCAACAACCCGCCTGAGGTCAGTGACCTCGCCAGTGTCTGGCGCATGGTTCGCTCCTACCCATGGCCGGCCATCGCGGGCACTTCGCCCGGCACCATATCCTCGGGCACGACGTCGCCGGGTCCGAGCTCGTGCTCGGGCCCGAGTTCGCCTTCCCATTTGGCTACGACCGAGGTCGCGAGCGTGTTGCCGATCACGTTGGTGGCGCTGCGGCCCATGTCGAGGAAGGTATCGATGCCCATGATCATCAACAGGCCCGCCTCGGGAATGTTGAACTGCGCCAGCGTCGAGGCGATCACCACGAGCGAGGCCCGCGGCACGCCGGCGACGCCTTTCGAGGTGATCATCAGCGTCGCCAGCATCGCAAGCTGGGTGCCGAGCGGCATGTCGATGTGGTAGCTCTGCGCGATGAAGACGGCCGCGAAGGTGCAGTACATCATCGTGCCGTCGAGATTGAAGGAATAGCCGAGCGGCAGCACGAAGCTCGAGATCCGCGACGAGGCGCCGAAGCGGTTGAGCGCCTCGAGCGTCTTCGGATAGGCCGCCTCCGAGCTCGCGGTCGAGAACGCGATCATCAGCGGCTCGCGGACCAGCTTCAAGAGATGGCTGTAGCGCGGGCCGATCACGATGAAGCCGACGATGACCAGGATGGTCCACAGGATCGCCAGCGAGAGATAGAAGCCGCCCATGAACACGACGAGCTTCCAGAGCACCAGCAGGCCGTTCTTGGCGACCGTCGCGGTGATGGCGGCCCACACCGCGAGCGGCGCGAACAGCATCACGTAGCTCGTCACCTTGAGCATGATGTGGCCGATGTCGTCGATCAGCGCCAGGATCGGCTTGGAGCGCTCGGGCATTGCGCCCATCGCCACCGAGAAGAACACCGCGAAGATCACGATCTGCAGGATCTCGTTCTGCGCCATCGCGTCCGCGATCGAGGTCGGGATCAGATGGGTCAGGAATTTCTCGATCGAGAAGGCCGAGACCGGCAGGCCGGTCGATTGGCCCGCCGCAGGCAGCGTGCCGGGGAAATTGGCGCCGGGCTGCAGCAGGTTGACCATGATCAGGCCCAGCAGCAGCGAGACGAAGGAGGCGCTGACGAACCAGCCCATTGTCTTGGCGAAGATGCGGCCGAGCTTGGAGCCCGAGCCCATATGCGCGATGCCGCCGACCAGGGTCGCGAACACCAGCGGCGCGATGATCATCTTGATCAGGCGCAGGAACATCATGGCGATCAGGTTGATCGAGGACGCCCAGTCGGCGCGCGTGTCGGGCAGGAAGTTGTAGATTGCCGACCCCATGATGATGCCGAGCACCATCGCGGCCAGAATGTATTGCGTGAACCTGTTCGACATCGCTTACCCCCACGTACACCGGCGCTTCATGATGTCGCAGTTATCACAACGACGCAACACGCTTTGCGTGTGATCGCGTTTTCAGGATGTTCCCGTTGTGAAATGGAACGCCGCGATCTAGCCTTCATGCAGCGCACAACGCATGCGGCCCGCACGTTTTGTTTGCTGCGGCTGCATCAATAATCGTCAAGACAATCAAAGAGGGAAACGCCATGAGCGGCAACATCAATCACCAGATTCTGCTGGTCGAAAAACCCAGCGGCAAGCTCGGCCCCGAACATTTCAAGATGGTGGAGAGCACAGTGCCGGAGCCGAAGGACGGCGAAGCCTTGCTGCGTGTGCGATACATTTCGCTCGACGCCGCCAACCGCGCCTGGATGCACGGCGCGACCTATCGCTCCGCGGTCGAGGCCAACAGCGTGATGGCTGGCGGCGCCATTGCCGAGGTCGTCAGCTCGAAGGCCGAGGGGCTTGCGGCGGGCGACATCGTGTTCGGTGACACCGGCTGGCAGGAATTTGCCGCGGTGCCGGCAAAGCATCTCACCAAGATGCCGAAGCTCGAGCCCATGACGCACCTGCTCAGCGTGTTCGGCATCGCCGGCCTCACCGCCTATTTCGGCCTGCTCGAGATCGGCAAGCCCAAAGAGGGTGAGACCGTCGTGGTCTCCGCGGCCGCGGGCTCGGTCGGCTCAATCGTCGGGCAGATCGCCAAGATCAAAGGATGCCGCGTGATCGGCATTGCCGGCGGCGCGGACAAGTGCAGCTGGCTGACCTCCGAGCTCGGCTTCGATGCCGCCGTCGACTACAAGGACGGCGCGGTCTTCAAGGCGCTGCGCGCAGCTGCACCCAAGGGCATCGACGTCTATTTCGACAATGTCGGCGGCGACATTCTCGAAGCCTGCCTGCCGCAGATGAACAATTACGGCCGCATCGCCTGTTGCGGCGCGATCTCGCAATATGACGGCGCGCCCTCCGCGCACGGCCCGCGCGGCGTGCCCGGGCTGATCGTGGTGAAGCGGCTGGTCATGCAGGGCTTCATCGTGATGGATTACATGAAGGAGAGCCAGCGCGCGCTCGCCGAGCTCCAGGGCTGGGTCAAATCCGGCAAGCTGAAGGTGCAGGAGGACATCATCGATGGCCTCAAGAACACGCCGAAGGCGCTGATCGGATTGCTCGCGGGCGAGAACCGCGGCAAGCGCATGGTCAGGCTCTGACGGCGCAATTGCACCGGCATAATTGACTTGCGGGTGACGTCAAAGCGGCGAATGATGCTGCTTGCGAGGCGTCACTCGCGAAGATTGCGATTACATCACATTTTGAAAGTCGTCGGCGTGACCGACGGGGCAGGAAATCACCAGATGTTCAACACGTTGAAACAGGCATCGACGCGCAAGGCGTTGCTGGCGGCCGCGCTCTTCGCAACTGCAACAGGCGCGTTCGCGCAAGCACCGACCGAGGCCCAGAAGAGCGCCATCCGCTCCGCATGCCGTTCGGATTTCATGGCGCATTGCTCGAGCGTGACGCCCGGCGGCGTCGAAGCGTATCAATGCCTGGCGAAGAACATGTCCAGCCTGTCGGCGGGATGCCAGACCGCGGTTCGCGCCGTCGAACCGGCGAAAACCGAAGCTGCCCCCGCCGCGCCGAAGACCGAGGCCGCGCCCAAGGCGGAAACGGCGCCAGCCGCACCGAAAGCAGATGCCGCCCCCGCGGCAAAGCCGGCTGCCGCACCCGCGCAGAAGGCCGCTGCCGCCAAGCAGCCGAGCAGCGCGCAGGTTGCGGCGGTCAAGAGCGCGTGCCGCGCCGACTATCCCAAGGTGTGCGCCAGCGTGCCGCCGGGCGGCGCGGCGGCACTCGAATGCCTTGAAAAGAACAAGGCCAGAGTTTCACCGGCCTGCGAAAAGGCCGTGAGCGCCGCAGCCGGCGGTGGCGCTGCCGCAACGGCGGCGCCCGCGGGTGCGGCTCCCGCAGCAGCAGCCCCCGCGGCGGGAGCCGCGCCGGCGGCAGCGCCAGCCGTGATCGTGTTGCGTCCCTTGCTGCCGCGCGAAGAGCTGTTCATCCTGAGGTCGGCCTGCGGCGCCGACATCCGCACGCTCTGCGCCGGCGTCGCGCCCGGAGGCGGCCGCATCATTCAATGCATTTCCAACAGGGCTGCCTCGCTGTCGCCGGCGTGCAAGGACGTGCTCGCCCCATTCGCGGCGAGATAACGCGGCGCACGCGTCAAGCGCGACAATGACGAACGGCGTGCGCATGAATTTTCGCACGCCTGCAACGACAAATCTTTTGCAGATATCCGATTTCGATCACGACAAGCCCGGGAGGACCACATGCGTTCATTGCTGCTCGTCGCTTCTGCACTGCTTGCCTTCGCTGCGACCATGACCTTCGAGGCCACCGACGCCAATGCGGTGGTCTGCGCCCGCGGCGTCTATCGCGCCGGCTGCGCCGGGCCGAACGCGGCCGTCGTGGTCCGCAAGCCGGTTCCAGCCGTGCGCTGTACCAGGGTGCTGGTGAACGGTGTCTACGTGAAGCGCTGCGTCTGACGGTGCGGATGGCCAAGCCGGCGCGGTTTGGCTATGATTCGGTCCTGACGGTTTCGGACACGCGTAAAAATTGTGTCCGAAGATGCGCTTTGGCGCGCCTGCGCTGGCCGATAATTCCGCTGGCGCGGGACGCCGGAGCACATTAGTCTACCCCTAGATAGTAAGTATACTGTCAATTAGGGAGGCAGACGTTGCGGATCGCCGTGATTGGCGGAGGGCCCGGTGGGCTCTACTTCGCCTATCTCTGGAAGAAGCGTCACCCCGAGGATCAAGTCGACCTGTTCGAACAGAACCCGGCCGACGCGACCTGGGGCTTTGGCGTCGTGTTCTCCGACCAGGCGCTGGAGTTCCTGCGTGCCGACGACCCCGAGACGGTCGACGCGATCGCGCCGCACATGGAGAGCTGGGAGAACATCACGCTGAACCTCGGCGGCGACAGCGTCGCCATCGACGGGGTCGGCTTCTCCTCGATCGGGCGGCTCGAGCTGCTGCGGTTCCTGCAGCAGCGCGCGCTCGACGTCGGCGTCACCCCGCGCTTCGACACGCAGATTCATGCCATCGACCAGCTCAACGGCCATGACTTGATCGTCGCTGCCGACGGCTTGAACTCGCAGGTGCGCCGCGCCTTCGAGGGAGATTTCGGCACCTCGCTGTCCTACTCCTCCAACAAGTTCGTCTGGTACGGCACCTCGAAGCGCTTCGACACGCTGTCGCAGACCTTCGTGAAGACCGATCGCGGCGCCTTCAACGCCCATCACTACCGCTACTCGCCGGCCATGAGCACCTTCCTGGTCGAATGCGACCACGCGACCTGGCAGGCCTATGGCTTCGCCTACAAGGACGTCGAGCAGTCCAAGGGCGTCTGCGAAGAGGTGTTCGCGGACACGCTTGGCGGCCATTGCCTCGTCTCCAACAAATCGGTCTGGCGCAACTTCCCCTGGGTCTGGAACGAGCATTGGTCGTTCAAGAACATGGTGCTGATCGGCGATGCCCTGCACTCAGCGCACTTCTCGATCGGCTCGGGCACGCGGCTCGCGATCGAGGACGCCATCGCGCTGGTCAAGGCGCTGGAATCGGATGCGCATCTTGCGACCGCCCTGCATCGCTACCAGGCCGCGCGAAAACCGGTGGTGCAGAAGCTCGTCAACGCCGCGCGCACCAGTGCCTTCTGGTACGAGCATTTTGCCCAGCACATGCAGCAGGACCTGATGGACTTCGCCTACAGCTACATCACCCGCTCCGGCCGCATCGACGATGCACGCCTGCGTCACATGTCGCCGGGCTTCATGGCGCGCTACGAGGCTGCCAAGAACGGCGGGGGCGAGGCATGAGCAACGAGATCTTCGACCAGGTGCCTGCCGACAGCGAAGGGGCGCGCGAGATCGGCTTTGCCATTCCTGAAATCTACAACGCCAGCCGAGTGCTGTTCGACAATCTCGCCAAGGGCCGTGGCGACAGGGTCGCGCTGATCGGTCCGGCAGGCGCGCGGACCTATGCCGAGCTCTGCGACGAGGCTTGCCGCTGGGGCAACGGTTTTGCATCGCTCGGCCTGAAGCGCGGCGACCGCGTGCTGCTGTTCCTCGACGACACGCCGACCTATCCGGCCGCGTTCTTCGGTGCGGTGCGGGCCGGCTTCGTGCCGCTCCTGATCAACACCCTGACGCCGCCGGATTTGCTGCAATTCTACCTCGCCGATTCCGGCGCCAGCGTTGCGGTGGCGGACGCTGAATTCGCGCCACGCTTCAATGCCGAGGCCTGCAAGGATACGCGCCTGCGCACGCTGATCGTCGCCAATGGCGAGGCGGGCGATCACGCCGCGCCGAGCGCGCTCGCGGCGACGGACTGGCTCAAGCAATTCCCGGCCAAGGTGGCGGAAGCGGAGACGCATCGCAACGAGATGGCGTTCTGGATGTACTCGTCCGGCTCGACCGGCCGGCCCAAGGGCATCGTGCATCTCCAGCACGACATGGCCTATAGCGAGCTCGCCTTTGCGCAGAACGTGCTGAAGCTGACGCCTGATGACATCTGCTTCTCGGTGCCAAAGATCTTCTTCGCCTACGGCTTCGGCAACTCCGTCACCTTCCCGTTTTCGGCAGGCGCGGCAACGCTGCTGCTGCCGGGGCAACCGAAACCCGCCGCGATCTTCGCAGCGATCGAGCAGTACAGCCCGACGGTGTTCTTCGGCCTGCCGACGCTCTACACGTCCCTGACCAAGGCCGAGGGCGCGCAACAGACCAACTTCTCGTCGCTGCGCATGTCGCTCTCCGCCGCCGAAGTGCTGTCGGCGGAGGTCTTCAACGGCTGGAAGACGCTCACGGGCCTGGAGATCGTCGAAGGCCTCGGCTCGACCGAGGTGCTGCACATCTACCTCTCCAACAGGCCCGAGCAGAAGAAGTTAGGGGCCGCAGGCCTGCGCGTGCCCGGCTACGAGGTCGCGCTGCGCGACAAGGACGGACGCGATGTCGCCGACAACGAGGAAGGCATCTTGTGGGTGCGTGGCGATTCCAACACGCCGCTGTACTGGAACCGGCCGGACAAATCCGCCGAAACCATCCGCGAAGGCGGCTGGATCTACACCGGCGACCGCTTCATCCGCGACGCCGACGGCTTCCACTTCTTCCGCGGCCGCGCCGACGATCTGATCAAGATCTCGGGCCAATGGGTTTATCCGCTCGAGGTCGAGCTGTGCCTCGCCGACCATCCCGATATTCGCGAATGCGCCGTGTTCGCCACCGAGCTGCCGGACCGTCGCATGACGCTGAAGGCGGTGGTGGTGATGAACAACCGCGCGGCCAACCCGGGCGAGACGACACGGCGGCTGCAGGACTATGTGAAGGGCAAGCTGCTTCCTTACAAATATCCGCGAGAGGTGATCTTCACCGACGAGCTGCCGAAGACGGGCACGGGCAAGATCGATCGGCAGGCGCTGCTGCGGATGTGACCACCACTGTCATCGCCCGGCTTGACCGGGCGATCCAGTATTCCAGAGGCGTTTGTGATTGAACCGAGAAGCCGCGGCGTACTGGATTCCCCGCCTTCGCGGGGAATGACAGCGCAGATCAGGGCGACAGCGCCGCCACACTCTCGCTGTCGTCCCCGCAAACGCGGGGCCCATACCACAGCAATCGTGGGGTGGGCAAAGCGGAGCGTGCCCACGTCTTCTGATCGTTGGAGAGAGATCGTGGGCACGGCGCAAGGGCGCCTTTGCCCACCCTACGAGATCTGAGTGTCGGGCGCGAACATCGCCTCACACCCCTCCTCACCCCGCCTTCCCGAGATGCTCCAGCGCATCCTCGGCCCGCAGCGGCACGCGTGAGGCCTCGTTGTTGAGATCGACGAGCTGCACCAAAAGCGCCATCAGCGTCTTGCGATCGGCTGGCTTCAGCGGCTCCAGCATCCGTGCCTGGGCGCGTTCGACGGCGGGGATGATCTCGCGCAGGATCGCGGCGCCGGATTTGGTCAGATGAAGCAGCTTGATCCGCTTGTCTTCCAGCGCCGGCTTGCGCTCGACATAGTCCTTGACCTGGAGACGCTCGATCACGCTGCCGAGCGTGGAGCGGTCGAAGGCAATCACCGCCGACAGCCGCGTCGCGTCGATGCCGGGATGGGTGTGGATCGCGATCAGCGCCGCATACTGCACCGGCGTGAGGTCGAACGCCTTGCACTCCTCCATGAAGATCGAGACCGCGATCTGCTGCATGCGCCGGAACAGATAGCCCGGCGCGGCATAGACCGCGTCGATCGTGATCGACGGAGGCGGCTTACTCGGCATCGGGCTGCTTCTCCGGTGCGGCATTGGCAAACGCGGCGAGCGCCTTTGCGGCCGCCTCTGCCGCGAGCAGGCGCGGATAGGCCGACACGTCGACGCCGAAACGGCGGGCATTGGCGAGCTGCGGCACCAGGCAGAGATCGGCGAGCGTCGGCACATCGCCGAAGCAGAACGGGCCGGGCTCGTCCTTGATCAGAGTCTCGCAAGCCGACAGCCCTTCGCGGTTGACCCAGGCGGCCCAGTCCTGGACCTTTTCTTCGGGCAAGCCAAGCTCGCGCAGCCGCCCCAGCACTTTCAGGTTCTGCACCGGATGGGTGTCGCAGGCGATCGCCAGCGCGAACGCCCTCACCTTGGCACGCCGCAGCGGATCCTTCGGCAGCAGCGGCGGATTGGGATGGGTCTCGTCGAGCCATTCGATGATCGCGACCGATTGCGTCAGCACCGCGCCGCCGTCGTTCTCCAGCGCCGGCACGAGACCTTGCGGGTTGATGGCGAGATATGCGGGCGCGCATTGCTCGCCCTTGCGCAAATGATGCGGCAGATGCTCGGCTTCAAGGCCCTTGAGGTTCAGCGCGATCCGCACCCGATAGGCGGCGCTGGAGCGGAAATAGCCGTGCAGCTTCATTGGGACCCTCCCTGCTTTTTGTCATTCCGGGGCGATGCGCCGGCATCGAACCCGGAATCTCGAGGTCCCGGGTTCACGCTTCGCGTGCCCCGGAACGACAGCCTTATCACTATCCGTCACATTGACGCTACCTAGATCGTCAGTATACTGTCAATCAACAAACGAACGGGAGCGCCGCCATGGAAGCCGTGACCAAGACGCCGGAACGCGAGGCGTTCTACAAGAAGATCGACGGCGAGAATCTCACCGCGCTTTGGACGGTGATGAGCGATCTGATCACGCCGGAGCCGAAAAGCGCCTGCCGGCCGCACCTCTGGAAGTTCGACGTCATCCGCGACTACATGACGGAGGCCGGCAAGCTGATCACCGCCAAGGAAGCCGAGCGGCGCGTGCTGGTGCTGGAGAATCCCGGCCTGCGCGGCCAGTCCAAGATCACGACCTCGCTCTATGCCGGCGTGCAGATGGTGGTGCCCGGCGACGTCGCGCCGGCGCACCGGCACAGCCAGTCGGCGCTGCGCTTCGTGCTCGAAGGCAAGGGTGCGCATACCGCGGTTGACGGCGAGCGCACCGCGATGGAGCCCGGCGACTTCATCATCACGCCGTCGATGACCTGGCACGACCATTCCAACGAGACCGATCAGCCGATGTTCTGGCTGGATGGCCTCGACATTCCGCTGGTGCAGTTCTTCGACTGCTCCTTTGCCGAAGGCTCCAAGGAAGACCAGCAGAAGATTACGAGACCGGCCGGCGACAGCTTTGCCCGCTACGGCCACAACCTGTTGCCGGTCGACGTCAAGCGGAGCTCGAAGACCTCGCCGATCTTCAGCTATCCCTATGCCTACACCCGCGAGGCGCTGGAGAAAGCCAGGACGAGCCAGGAGTGGGACGCCTGCCACGGGTTGAAGCTGAAGTTCAGCAATCCCGAGACCGGCGATTTCGCCATGCCGACCATCGGCACCTTCATCCAGCTGCTGCCCAAAGGTTTTAACACCGCGCGCTATCGTGCGACCGATGCCACCGTGTTCTGTCCGATCGAAGGCCGTGGCCGCAGCCGCATCGGCGATGCCGTGTTCGAATGGGGCCCGCGCGATCTGTTCGTGGTGCCGAGCTGGCAATGGGTCACGCACGAAGCGGATGAGGATGCCGTGCTGTTCAGCTTCTCGGATCGCCCCGGGCAGCAGAAGCTGGATCTGTTCAGGGAGGATCGCGGTAACGCGTGAGGCACGCCGGTCTCGTAGGGTGGGCAAAGGCGCACTTGCGCCGTGCCCACGCGCCTTCGCGACTCATGAAGGAATGGTGGGCACGCTTACGCTTTGCCCACCCTACGGCAGCGCGGATTGTGGCTACCGCCAGTGCAACAGCCTAAGCTCCAGCCAGCCGATCACCTTCCCGACCGCCAACCCGAACACCGACAAAATCACCACGCCCGCGAGCAGCTGATCGGTCTGCATCAGATTGCCGGCCTGGAGCACGAAGGCGCCGATGCCGTATTGGGCGCCGATCATCTCGGCGCTGACGACGAGGAGCAGCGCGACGGAGGCGGTGATGCGGAAGCCGGCGAGGATCGCGGGCAGCGCGCCGGGCCAGACCACCTTGCGCACGATGGTGGCGAAGGGAACGTTGAAACTCTGCGCCATGCGGATGAGGTTGCGCGGCACCGCATCGACGCCGCTATAGACCGAGATCGCGGTCGAGAAGAACACACCGAGCGCGATCGTCGCGATCTTCGGCTCTTCGCCGATGCCGAGCCACAGGATCAACAGCGGCAGCAGCGCGATCTTCGGGATCGGGAACAGCGCCGAGATGAAGGTGATGCCGACACTGCGCGCCAGCCGCGACAAGCCGATGGCAAAGCCCACGGCGACGCCGGCCGCCGTCCCCAGCAGCCAGCCGACGCCGATGCGCAGCAGCGATGCCGACAGATGCTGCCAGAGCGCGCCCGAGATCGCGAGCTGGTAAATCGCGCGCGCGATCGCCGATGGCGCCGGCAGAAACAGGGGATTGACGAGGCCGGTGCTGCCCGCCGCCTGCCAGATCGCGATGACGAAAGCGAGCGCGATCCAGCCGCCGAAACGGCTCGACGCGGGCACGAAGCCTGCGCCACGAAAGCGAACGCGCCGCGTCGCGCTATCCTTCGCAGTGTCAGCCGCCGCGCGATCAAGCATGCTGGACCTCGCGCTCGGCATCGATGGCTTCGTTGCGGATCAGCGACCAGATCTGGTTCTGCAGCGCCAGCAGTTTTTCGCGCGCCGCAGCTTCGCCGCGCTCGCTGCGCGTCATCGGCACGGTCACGACCTCGCGGATGCGCCCCGGTCGTCGCGACAGCACCACGATGCGATCGGCCAGCCGCGCGGCCTCTTCGAGATTATGGGTGACATAGACCGCGCCCATGCCGCCATCGGCGAGCAGGCGGACGAAATCCTCCATCAGGAGTTCGCGGGTCTGCGAATCCAGCGCCGACAGCGGCTCGTCCATCAGCAGAATGGCGGGCTTCACCGCCAGCGCGCGCGAGATGCCGACACGCTGGCGCATGCCGCCGGAGAGCTGCTTTGGGTAGGTTTTGCGGAAATCGGTCAGGCCGGTGCGGCGCAAGGCATCGTCGACCAGCGCGCGGCGCTGCGTGGCCGAGAGCTGGGTGTGCAGCAAAGGGAATTCAACGTTCTCCTCCACGCTCGCCCAGGGCAGCAGCGCAAAATCCTGGAACACGAAGGTGAGCGGATTGAGGCTGTCCGCCGGCGGCGCGCCGCGCAGCTCGGGCGCGCCGGAGGTCGGCTGCAGCAGGCCACCCAGTATGGACAGCAGCGTGCTCTTGCCGCAGCCGGAGGGCCCGACGATCGCCACCACCTCGCCGGCGCTCACCGTGAAGGAGACGTCGTCGAGCACGGCGAGGTCGCCGAAGCGGTGGGAGATGTGGTTGGCGATCAGGTCCATGGGGAACCTTCAACTCTCAACCCGTCATCCTGAGGTGCGAGCATTGCGATGCGTATGCATCGCGATGAGAGCCTCGAAGGATGAACGGCCGAGGCGCATCCGGGCCGTACGCCCTTCGAGGCCCACCTTGCGGCACGCCGCAAGGTGGGCACCTCAGGGTGACGGGGATAGTTGGGAGTACGGGGCATCAATCCGCCTTCACATAGTCCTTCGCGATGATCGCATTCGCGTCAAAACCCTTGTCGGCAAAGCCCTGCTCCTGGAGCCATTTGATCTGGTTGTCGACGTTCTTCACGTCGAGCTTGCCGTCGGGATCGATATAGGCGCAATTGCCGACCACCTGCTCGACCGGGAGATTGGTGTACTTCGCGATGATCTCCAGCAGCGGCTTGGTCTTGTCGTTGATCGGGGCGACGCCATCCTTCATCGCGGCGAGGATGACGTCGTGATATTCGCGGTCGGCCTTGGCGAGTGCGCCGAGCAGCTTTGTCACCAGCGCCTTGTTGGTCAGTGTCTTCGGCGAGGCGAACACCGCACCCAGCTGCCAGGGCGTCTCGTCGCCGACCCACCCCAGGAATTTCGCGCCGCCTTCGTCCGTGAGCTTGCGCGCGGTCGAGATCGGCAGCAGCGCCGCATCGACGGTCTCGCCTTTCAGTGCGGCCGCCGCATTCGACAGCGATTGCAGCGGCACGATCTTCACGTCCGCAAGCTTGAAGCCGTATTTGTCGGCGAGCAGGCCAAGCGAATAATGGAAGGAGGAGCCGACCTGCGTCATCGCCACGCGTTTACCCGCGAGGTCCTTCGGCGTCTTCAATCCGGCTGCGTAAGCGTTGTTGCTGGCGAAATAGCCGATCAGGGGATAGCCGGCTTTCTCGCGGCTCATGCCGCCGATGACCTTCAGCACGCCCTTGCCGGCGAGATTGTAGAGACCGGCGGTGAAGGCGGTGATGCCGAAATCGACGTCGCCCGAGGTCGTCGCGACCGCGATCGGCTGCGCCGCGTCGAAGAATTTCAGCTCCACCTCGAGGCCGGCCTCGCGGAAATAGCCCTTGTCCTGCGCGATGAAGACAGGCGCGGAGGACGACAGACGGAGCACGCCGATCCTGGCCTTCAGCGCATCCTCGGCATGGGCTGCGCCCATTGCCATGATCGCCAAAAGACTGGCTGCCGCGAGCCGCGCAATTCCGATCATCCCGTTTCCTCCGCCGTCGTTTATCTTGCAGTCCGTTACAGGCCCTCGGGCACCGGCTGGTCCCGTCCGATGAAGGCGCCCTGTTGTTTCAACGTTTCCTGCAACTTTTCAATGGGGATTTCGCGCGGGATCCGGTTTCCGGAGAGCGCCAGCGCAGCGGCGGAACCGGCCGCCTCGCCCATCACGAAACAGGCACCGGAGACCCGCGCCGCCGACTGCCCCTCATGGGTCATGGAGGCGCAGCGGCCGGCAACCAGCAGGTTGTCGACGCCTTCGGGCACCAGCATGCGGTAGGGCAGCTCGTTGTAGCCGCGCGATTCCGGGATCGGCGGGAAGGTGAAGACGACGTCGCCGGGCACGTGAGCCTCGATCGGCCAGCCATTGACGCCGATGGAATCCTCGAACGAGGCGCAGCGGAGCACGTCCTCGCCGCTGAGCTGGTAGCCGCCCTTGATGCGACGGGTCTCGCGGATGCCGAGCTGCGGCGGCAAATCGACGATGTAGGATTTTTCAAAGCCCGGCACGGTGCGCAGGAACTCGTACGCGGCGAGCGCCTGCTTGCGGCCCTCGATCTCGCCGCGGGTGAGATCGTCGGGCTCGACGCCGTTGATGGCATGGCCATCCTCGCGCGCCACTTGCGTAAAGTTCACCCGCCATTCGATCCCGGATTTCTGCGGCCGCACGATGGCGCTCTTGCGCGGAAATTTATGCGTGCCGGCCGCGATGGCCTCTTCCATCAATTGCGGGATGGTGCGCCAGGCATCGCCGGCCTTGTCGGGGTCGATGCCGTTGAGACGGAGCATCATCGAGGGGTACATGGGATGGCCGTGCGCGTCGCCGATCTCGAACGGGGCGCCGGCCCAGACCGCGAGGTCACCGTCGCCGGAGCAGTCGATGAAAATCTCCGATCGCACCGCCTGCCGGCCGGCCTTGGTCTCGACCATCAGCGCGTCGATGCGGCTGTTGTCGCTCATCACGATGCCGGCGCCGAGCGCGTGGAAGAGGATGTGCACCCTGTGGCTTGCGAGAAGTTGATCGGCCGCGATCTTGTAGGCCGCGGTGTCATAGGCCTGCGCAAAAACCTTGCCGAGAATCAGATGCGGGGTGTTGAGGCCGTTCAGCCGATCGATCCGCGCCAGCAGCTCGGACGCCATGCCCTGCACGAGGCGATGGGCCTGACCGTAGACATTGCCATGCAGACCGCAAAAATTTGTGACACCGGCCGCGGTGCCCATGCCACCGAGAAAGCCGTAGCGTTCGACCAGCAGCGTCTTTCGCCCCGCGCGCGCCGCTGAAGCCGCAGCCACGATGCCGGCCGGGCCGCCGCCGAGGACGACGACTTCATATTCGCCATAGAGCGGCACCTGGCGTGCCGGTTCTTCGATCATTGTGGCCCGCATGGCGCGTCCCTTCCCAAATTCCTTTGCTTGGGAGCGACTATGAATTAGCTCGCACCGAGGTACAATCCACCAAAATACGCGATCAGCTTTTGCAAATCGAGAAAGGTCGACATGGACATCCTCGTGAACCTGCAAGCCTTTCTCGCCACCGCGGATGCCGCCGGCTTCTCGGCCGCAGCACGCAAACTCAATGTCTCGACCTCGGTGGTGGCAAAACGCGTCACGCAGCTCGAGGCGCGGATCGGCACGGCACTGTTTCACCGCTCGACCCGGCAGTTGCGGCTGACCGAGGCTGGACAGCGCTATGTGCATCGCGCACGCGGCGTGGTGACCGATGCCACCGACCTGCTCTCACGCATGGGCGAGAAGGGCCACGATCTCGTCGATCATCTGCGCATCAAGGCACCGACCTCGCTGACCGTCGCCCGGCTCGCCGACGCCTTCAGCGCGTTCCAGACCCAGAACCCGAAGCTGAAGCTCGACATCGTGCTGATCGATCGCCCGGTCGATCCCGTCACCGAAGGATTCGACATCGCCATCGGCGCCTTCCCGCATTCGTTCGGCGGCGTGGTCGACGAGCCGCTCTGCGCGCTGAAGCGGCTGCTCTGCGCATCGCCCGCCTATTTGAAGAAGCACGGCACGCCAAAGCATCCGCGCGATCTCGTCGAGCATCGCTGCCTCAGCTTTCTGCCCACCGGCCCGGAATGGATCTTCGACGGACCGCGCGGCCGCATCAGCATCCAGGTCAGCCCGCTGCTCTCCTCCAACGAGGGACACGTGCTGGCGCGCAGCGCCATCGCCGGCAACGGCATCGCGCTGCTCTCGCATTATCTCGTGGCCGATGCCTTGCGCGACGGCACGCTCAAGCCGGTGCTGCGCGACTTTCCGATTCCGGAGCTGTGGGTGAAAGCCGCGATCCCCGAGCGGCGGCGCAATGCGGCGGCAGTGCAGGCGCTGCTGACACTGCTGAAAACGTCACTGGCGCCGTCGCTGTAGGCCGGATCATTTGTGAGAGGGCCGTAGCCCGCATGGAGCGCAGCGGAATGCGGGGACACCGGCCCCGGATTACGCTTCGCTTCATCCGGGCTACACGCCCGCCAAAAGACGGTTGCCCGGGAATGACGGACCTGACAGAAGTGCCCGCATGGATTCGCTACTCTTGAAATTCGCCTTGCCCGCCCTGACCGCTCTCGCGATCTCAACCACCGCTGCCTCGGCCCTGGAGCAGAACTGCCGCTTCATTCAAACCAAACCCGAGCGTGAAGCCTGCTACAAGCAGCAGGAGGACGAACTCGCGGCGAAGCGCAAGCCCGTTACGCCTGCCAATGACGGCCAAACACTCGAAACGCTGCGCCAGATGCGGCAGGACGACGACGCCGTCTATCGCAGCATCAACAACATCTGCCGCGGCTGCTGACGCTCAGCCCTTCCCCCCACTCCAATTTCCCGCCCGCTTCTCGGCGAACGAGGCCAGCCCTTCTGCAGCCTCCGCGCTCTGGCGCTTGAGTGAATGCAGCTGCACGAGTCGCGTGTAGGCGGCATCGTCCACCGCCATGCCGCCGAACGAGCTCTCCAGTGCGAGCTTCTTGGTCTCGGCCATCGCCTCCGGCCCGTTGGCGAGCAACTGCTCGACGACCTTCGCGCCTGCGGCTTCGAGATCGGCGAGCGGCACCACCTCGTGGACGAGGCCGATGCGGCGGGCGTCCTCAGCGCCGAAACGCTCGCCGGTCAGCGCGTAACGCCGCACTTGCCGGACGCCGATGGCGTCGCAAAGCTGCGGGATGATGATCGCGGCGGTCAGGCCCCAGCGCACCTCGGTGATCGAGAACAGGGCATTGTCCGCGGCGATCACGACGTCGCAGGCCGCGATCACGCCGGTGCCGCCGCCGAAGCAGCCGCCTTGCACCAAAGCGACCGTCGGGATCGGCAGCGTGTTCAGCCGCTGCACGGCTTCGAAGGTCGCGCGCGAGGCCGCCTCGTTCGCCTCTGCCGATTGCGGCCGCACGCCGTTGATCCATTTCAGGTCGGCGCCGGCCTGGAAATGCTTGCCGTTGCCCCTCAGCACGACGACGCGAAGATTCGGCTTTTTGCCGAGATCGTCCATCGCCGCGAGCACGCCCGCGATCAACGCGCCGTCATAGGCGTTGTTGACCTCCGGCCGGTTCAACGTGACGGTCGCAACCCCACGCTCATCGAGGGTCCACAGCACGGGGCTGGCAGTCATCGGCGATCCTCCGGTTGTTTGCTGCGCACTATGGCCGAGGCAGCGCATGCCGATCCATATCTTTCCAGCGTGGGGCGGCCGCGTCCATCGCATGGCGGCTTGTGTCATGCTGCCGCCCGGTGGCACCAAGGGACAGGACGGAATCATCATGCGCATCTGCATTTTCGGCGCGGGCGCCGTCGGCAGCCACATCGCGGTCCGGCTGGCGCGCGCCGGTCATGACGTTTCGTGCGTGATGCGGGGGGCGCATCTGGAGGCGGTCCGGGCAGGTGGCCTCAAACTGCGCGTCGGTGATTCCGAGGTCTCCGCCAAGGTGAACGCCTCGGGCGATCCGGCCCAGCTCGGGCCGCAGGACGTCGTGATCTCGACGTTGAAGGCCACTGCGCTGCCGGGGCTGGTCGCCAGCATCAAGCCGCTGCTTCAGGACGACACCGCCATCGTCTTTGCCCAGAACGGTATCCCCTGGTGGTACGGGATCGGCCTGCCGCCGCGGCATCCGGCGCCGCCGGACATTTCCTTCCTCGATCCCGGCGGGCGCTTGCGCAGCTGCATCCCGAAGGAGCGGATCATCGGCGGCGTCGTCTTCTCCTCCAACGAGGTGACGGCGCCAGGCGTGGTGCACAACCTCACCCCGGACCGAAACCGCCTCTTGATCGGCGAATGCGACGACCGCAATTGCGAGCGCATCACCAGGCTTCGCGGCGTCTTCAACGACGCGCGGCTGGAATCGCCGCCGGTCGCCGAAATCCGCGAGGCGATCTGGTCAAAGCTGCTGACCAACATGTCGCTATCGGTGCTGTGCCTGCTGACAGGCCAGACCGCACGCGGCGTGCGCGACGATGCCGCCTTTGCGGAGGTCATCCCGCGCATGCTGAACGAGGCCAACGACATCGCTCAGCACTTCATTCCCGAAGTCAAGCGCGTGACGCGCAGCGGGCCCGCCCCCAATCACAAGCCCTCGCTGCTGCAGGACTACGAGCTCGGCCGCGCCATGGAGATCGACGTGCTGGTGAGGGCGCCGGCTGCCTTCGCGCGCACCGCCGGCCTGTCGACGCCGACGCTCGACCTGATCGCCGCGCTGGCAATCCAGAAGGCGCGTGACAAGGGGCTTTATGCGGCGTGAAGCTCAGGCGAGTTGGTCAATCCAGGCCGCGAGCGTGTCGAGCACTTCTGTGAGCGCCTCTTCATTCGTCCGGCCGGACTTCTTCAGCACCGCGAAGGAATGATCGCCGCCTTCGACCTCGTGCAGCGTCGCCTTCGCGCCGAGCGCCGTGACGACGGGCCTGAGATGGCCGAGATCGGCAAGCCCGTCCCGCGTGCCCTGCAGGAACAGCATGGGGATCGTGACCCCCGCGAGGTGCTCGGCACGCTCGGACGACGGCTTCTTGGCGGCATGCAGGGGGAAGCCGAGGAAGGCGAGCCCTTTGACGCCTTGCAGCGGCGCCTTCGACTGCGCCTGCGAGGTCATGCGCCCGCCGAACGATTTTCCGCCGGCGACAAGCGGCACCCCAGGACACTGCCGCGCCGCCTCCGCGACCGCCGCACGGATGGCGGAGTGCGCGACCGCCGGCTGGTCGGGGCGCCCCTTCTTCTCTTCCATGTAGAGGAAATTGAAGCGGAGCGCCGCGATGCCGCGATCCGCGAGTCCTTCTGCGGTCTTCGCCATGAAGGCATGCCGCATGTCGGCGCCCGCACCATGTGCCAGCACGTAACAGGCCCTCGCGCCGTCAGGCTGCGTCAGGATCGCTGACACCGTGCCGATGTTTTCGATGTCGAGCTTGAGCTCTTGAGTTTTGACAGCCACAATCGATCATCCTGACAGACGCGTTTCCGGCCGCCTTGGTAGCGTCACCGGCGCAGCCTGAAAACACAATAATTGCCGCGCCCGGCTGGCCTACCAAGCCGGAACTGCGCATCAACCGAGGTAACCATGTCCTACCGCTCCTCCTGGATGACCGAAGAGCTCGACGTCTTTCGCGACCAGTTCCGGAAATACCTCGCCAAGGACCTGGCGCCGCACGCCGAGAAATGGCGTGAGCAGAAGATGGTCGACCGCTTCGCCTGGCGCGGCCTCGGCGAGATGGGCGCGCTGCTGGCGAGCGTCCCGGAGGAATATGGCGGCCTGGGCGCCACCTTCGCCTATGACGCGGCGGTGCTGGACGATCTCGAAAGCACGGTGCCGGAGATGACGACCGGCGTCTCCGTGCACAGCGCCATCGTCGCGCATTACATCCTCAATTACGGCTCGGAGGAGCAGAAGAAGCGCTGGCTGCCGAAGATGGCCTCGGGCGAGATGGTCGGCGCCATCGCCATGACCGAGCCCGGCACCGGCTCGGACCTGCAGGCCGTCAAGACCACGGCGAAGAAGCAGGGCAATTCCTACGTCATCAACGGCCAGAAGACGTTCATCACCAACGGCCAGGCCGCCGATCTCGTCATCGTGGTCGCGCGCACCGGCGACGCCGGCGCCAAGGGCATCTCGCTGATCGTGGTCGAGACCGCAGGCGCGGACGGCTATAAGCGCGGGCGCAACCTCGACAAGATCGGCCTGCATGCCTCCGACACCTCGGAACTGTTCTTCGACAACGTCACCGTGCCGCCCGAGAATTTGCTCGGCAAGGAGGAAGGCCAGGGTTTTGTCCAGCTGATGCAGCAATTGCCGCAGGAGCGCCTTGCGCTCGCGGTCGGCGCCGTCGCCTCGATGGAGCGCGCGGTCAAGCTCACCACCGACTACACCAAGGAGCGGAAAGCGTTCGGCAAGCCCCTGATGGATTTCCAGAACACCGCCTTCAAGCTCGCCGAGCGCAAGACCGAAGCCATGATAGCGCGCGTCTTCGTCGACTGGTGCATCGAGCGCCTGGTCGCCGGGGATCTCGACACCGTCACGGCGTCGATGGCGAAATACTGGTGCTCGGAGAAGCAGGTCGAGACCGCCGACGAATGCCTCCAACTGTTCGGCGGCTACGGCTACATGCAGGAATACCCGATCTCGCGCATCTTCATCGATTCCCGCATCCAGAAGATCTATGGCGGCACCAACGAGATCATGAAGCTGCTGATCGCGAGGTCGTTGTAGCTCGATTCATTGCGCACGCCAGTCACGCGGCCGGCAGCCGAAGCGTTGCTTGAAGCGCCGCGTGAAGTGCGACAGGTCCGAGAAGCCCCAGTCGAACGCGATGGCGCCGATCGCACGATCCGCCATCGCAGCATCCCTGAGATCCCTGGCCGCGCCGTCGAGCCGATGGTCGATGACGTATTCGGTGAAGCTGGAGCCCGATCGCGCCAGCAGCTTGTGCACGTAGCGCTCGCTGATGCCCACGGCATCGGCGACATCGGCAACCGCAAGCCCGGGCTCGCGGAGCCGCCGGTGAATGGCACGTTTCAAGGCCAGCGTGGTGGTATCGGCGAGATTTTCCGACTCGGCAGCACCTGCCCGGCTGCGACGTGACAGGCTCACGGCAACCAGCTCGATCAACGCCCGGAACAGAAGCACGCCCTCATCCTCGGTCATGCGCAGCGCCCCGTCGCTGAGCGTGCGCGCCGTCTCGACGATGAGATGGCCGACGAAGGGATCGTCGGACACGCGCACCGCAGCGACATCGAACGAAACGGGCAGCCGTTCGCGCAACGCCTCAGCCGGCACCCAGAACGAGGCGACACGCAATTGCGGACCACGATCGTGCAAAAGCGCGAACTGCTGGTCGCTGTCGAAGATGCCGACCTGTCCGGGCGACAGGCTGATCTCGCGATTTCCTTGCAGGATGCGACAGCGGCCGGCCAGCTTCAGATTGAGATAGAAGCAGCTGCGGTCGGACGCCGCGATGTCGGCTGCGGAACGGCGCACGACGTGTTCGGGAAAGCTGACGCGGTTGATTGCGGCGTCGCCGAGACGGACGTGCTCGACGCTGGCGGGAAAGCCGGCTGCCGCCGCCGGCTCCGGCGTCAGATTCATGAAAGCCTGGCAGATCGCCTCGCGATAATAGGCGAATTGCTCCGCTGGCCGGACGCCCGCGGTGTCCCAGGCCGATTGGCGTGACGGAACGGCGCGCTCGATCTGCTGCATCGGTTCACTCCGAGACCAATCCGGTTCACTCCCAGCCAAGCAACGAATTCGTTACCGGTTCAGGTTTGCTGCGCGGCCACACTGCCCCGCCAAGACCATCATGCGCCGATCTAACCACACCCTCGGGAGGAGCCACAACATGTCCACCTACGTTCTCGTCCACGGCGCCTGGCACACCGGCACCGAGTTCGAGCCTGTCGCCGCCCCCATCCGCGCGGCAGGCCATCAGGTCCATACCCCCACCATCAAAGGCAACCGTCCGGGCGATGCCAAGACGACCGGGCTGAAGGAAGCGATCCAGTCGATCGCTGATTATCTTGCCGAGAACAATCTAAAGGACGTCATCCTGCTCGGCCATTCCTATGGCGGCATGGTCATCACCGGCGTTGCCGACCTGGCTCCCGAGCGGATCCGCCGCCTGGTCTATTGGAATGCCTTCGTGCCCAACGACGGCGAATGTCTCAACGACATGGTGCCGCCGCATTATATCGGGCTGTTTGACGCGATCGCGGCCGAGCGCGGCGACGGCTCGGTGGTCTTGCCTTTCCCGGTCTGGCGCGAGGCCTTTATCAATGATGCGGATATCGCGCTGGCGCAGAAGGCCTACGACGTGCTCAATCCGCATCCCCTGGCGACCTTCACCGACAAGATCGCGCTCAAGACCAATCCAGCCGAAATGCCGCTGGCCAAATCCTACATCAACTGCACCGAGGACACCGCCATGCCGCACAGCCATCCCTGGCATCCGCGGCTGTCAGAGAAGCTCGGCCTGTTCCGCCTGGTGCAAGTGCCGGGAAGCCATGAGCTGTGCTTCTCCGATCCGGCACGGCTCGCCAAAGCGATCATGGAGGCGGGACGCGACTGACAGGTGAATCCCGTGGCGACGCTCACGACCGGTGAGCGCCGCCTCAGTTCGGATGCCACCAGCGGCCGCCGATGACGACGCCTTCGGAGACGATCTTGCGGTCGCCGATCAAATGCTCGCCGACGACGTCCTCGTAGTCGAACTGGCCCTGCCTGACCGTAACAAGCGTGGCGTCGCCGACGCAGCCGGGCTTGAGGCTGCCGAGCTCGGGGCGGCGCAGCGCCATCGCCGCATTCACCGTCGAGGCCGCGATCACGTCGGATAGCTCCATGCCCATGCAGAGGAATTTCGACATGGTCGTGACCTGGTCATAGGCCGGGCCGTCGATACAGAGCTGGTGGATGTCGGACGAGATCGTGTCCGGATAGAAGCCGTTCGCGAGCATCGCGCGCGCGGTCTTGAACGCGAACGAGCCCTTGCCGTGGCCGATGTCGAACAGCACGCCGCGCTCGCGCGCGTCCAGCACCGCCTTCTTCACCGTGCCCTGCGCGGTTGCCGGCGTGTTCGGGAACGGGCGGAACGCATGGGTCAGCACGTCCCCGGGACGGAGGCGTGCCAGCACCTCCTCATAGCTCGGCGGCGGATGGTCGATATGCGCCATCAAGGGCATGCCGACCTCGTTGGCGACCTCGATCGCGATGTCGAGCGGCACCGCGCCCGAGGTACCCGAGGAATGCAGGCCCACGCGGACCTTGATGCCGACGATGAGATCGCGGTTGGCATCGGCCACCTTGGCCGCCTCGATCGGGTTCATCAGCCGCAGCTCCTCGCTCTCGCCGACCATGATCCGGTGCGAGAAGCCGAAGATGCCGGCATGGGAAACGTGCAAATAAGCGAGGATGCGGACCTGGCTCGGCTCGATCACATGCTTGCGGAAGCCGGCGAAATTGCCGGGCCCGGCGCTGCCGGTGTCGACCGCGGTAGTGACGCCGGAGAGGCGGCAGAATTCCTCGGCATCGATGCCGAGCGAGGTGCCGCCCCAATAGACATGGGTGTGGAGATCGATCAGCCCCGGCGTCACGATGTATTTCGAAGCGTCGCGCACATCCGTGCCCGGATCCGCCTTGAGCCCGGTCCCGACCGCCGCCACCTTGCCACCGGCAAAGGCGACATCCATCACAGCATCGAGCTTCTGGGAGGGGTCGATCACTCGGCCCCCGCGCAGGATCAAGTCGAAAGTCATTTTTGTCTCCGGACGTGGCATGGCGGGCGCGGGCCAAGCCGCTTCCTGCCTCTTTCAAATGCCCTATAGCAAATCTTGCACCAATCGAGCAAAGCACGGGGGACAATCGAGAGCGGGGCCGGCGCTCGCCGGTCAACCGTGCCTGCGCCACGCCCTGAAATCGTCCTCGACGAATGCGGCGGCGGCCTTTGCAGCGGCATGGAGCCAATCATTGTCGCGCTTGCTCAGATCTGCAGCGATCCTCTCCGATGCACCCTTGGCGGCATGAATGGCGCCGATGTCGAAGCCCATGACGTTGAGCAGATCGAGCTCCAGGCTCATGTTCGCGTGATCCCCGAGATTGATCTTGCGGGAGTCGGGCGCAAGGCGCCGGATCACGAAGCCACCCCGACGTTCGAGCGCGAGGTGTGGATCGGGAGCTCGATACGGAGCTTTGGCGAGATCAAGGAAGCGCAGCCTGCCCTGCTGGTCATGCGCCCAATCCCAGGCCGACGGCACCAGCGCCTTGGCTTCCCTGACGATCTGGCCGCCGCACCAGTCGGCGATGACGAGAAAACGCGGCCGGCCCAGGCTGCCGACACCTGCCACGCGCGTCGCGAAGCGACCGGATGAGGCGCCGGGTGGTAGTTTCTTGCGGAGGGCTGCGGCAACAGGGGACGGTGGCTTCGCCCGCGGGTAGTTCTTCACATCGTCCCAGAACTCCTGACGTTCGTCGTCGGTGCATGCCACATAAGCGCGCATCCAGCTCGCCTGCTCATCCAGTAGCGAGGGCAGCGGCTTCTTGAGACCCTTCTTGTAACCATCGAGAATCGCCATGGCGGCGTCGCCATTGCCGACATGGGTCATGGCTCTCGCCTTCTTTTTCCTGGCCTTTGGCGCCAGCCGCGC
Source organism: Bradyrhizobium sp. WSM2793 (assembly GCF_000379585.1). Lineage (NCBI taxonomy): Bacteria > Pseudomonadati > Pseudomonadota > Alphaproteobacteria > Hyphomicrobiales > Nitrobacteraceae > Bradyrhizobium > Bradyrhizobium sp. WSM2793. Next base: position 337,388 of record NZ_KB902769.1, read on the forward strand.
GCTCGTCGCCAGGCGTACGAGATCGAAGGGATAGGCGATGCTCGCGGCCTCGTCGAAATCGTTGACGCCCCAGACGAGACGTCCCTCCGCGTCGCGCCAGGTGCCGAAATTCTCGATATGAGTGTCGCCCACGGACGGCACCCGCGGCGCGTCCTTCAACTCCGGGCAGAGCGCTTCGATACACCTGGCCCAGCGGAAGAAAGTTGCACGAAGGAAGACGAACGGGTCATCTTTCATCTTCTTGTGCTTTTCGTCGAGGTCGGGCTCGACGACAGTGCATTGGGAACGCAGCCAGCGCTCGAACGCCTTGTTGTCGCCCAGAAATGAACGCGGCTCGATCCCGCCGCTTCTGTTTGACGTTTGCTTGATCACGGCCAGAGCTTCCTGAAGCGAGTGATGATGAGCGAGCCCTGTGGAAATGATTGCTGCGAGCTGCTGCGCAGGGCGTCCAGATCTTCAATTACAAAGCGAGCAGGATACCCCCGCCGCTACCCTTCCGCTAGCCGGGACGACATGACCTTGCCATCGTCAGCGGCGGGATGACGGGCGAACACGAGGGCGAAGCCGAAGGATTGGGGAAGGCGCACGCAAGCCCCCTGGGGGCGGCCCGCAATCACGTCAAGTATCTGAGATATTGGCGATCCCGGGAAGACTCGAACTTCCGACCTACGGTTTAGGAAACCGTCGCTCTATCCGGCTGAGCTACGGGACCGCGGAACCCGTGGGTACGGGTTCGATCCCGTCATAGCAGAGCAAAATGCGGTTCGCCAGCCGTCAGGCGGGCCAGACCATCGTCAACCTGAACGGGGCGGCTATACAATCGCTGCCAGGCCCCCCTCAGCGGAGCAGCTCACATGATCGAAAGCATCAGCGCCATCACGCTCGGCACGCATGACATGGAGGTCGCCGTGCACTTCTACCGATCGCTGGGGTTCGAGCTCCTGTATGGTGGCGAAGCCGCCGCATTCACGAGCTTCCGCGCCGGCAGCGGCTATCTCAATCTGACTGCGCAACCGGAAGACAAGCGCTGGTCCTGGTGGGGCCGCGTCATCTTCTACGTGGCCGATGTCGACGAGACCTACGCACAGGCGCGCGCTGCCGGGTGGCAGCCGTCGACCACGCCGCGCGATGCGGAATGGGGTGAGCGCTACTTCCATCTCACCGACCCCGACGGCCATGAGCTCAGTTTCGCACGGCCGTTGTCCTGACCGAATAAGTCGCATCTGCTGACGTTCCAACGCGCAAGTAGCGCTGTCTCAGCCGCCGTGGCAAGCTCAGCGCGGTTTCCTCAAGTCCTAACCAGGGAGGACGACCATGGTAACCTATGTTGTGCTGTCGAACTTCACGGATCAGGGAGTCCGCAACGTCAAGGACTCGCCGAAGCGGGCAGACGCCTTCAAGGAGATGGCCAAAACGTTCGGCGTGACTGTGAAAGAGATCGTCTGGACGCAGGGACGATATGACGTTGTGACCGTTCTCGAGGCTCCAGATGAGGCTGCCGCGATGTCGCTCAGCCTGAGTCTCAGCGCACTCGGCAACGTCCGCACCGAAACGCTGCGCGCGTTTTCGGCAGCGGATATGACAAAGATCGTCGGCAAGATGCTCTGACGCTCAGGCCCGCGCGAGCGCACCGGACCCGGGATGGCAATCCCGGGCAGAGGCCTCTCACGCCCTGATATTGTTGTCCTTCACGACCTTGCCCCAAGTGGCGACCTGCTTGTCGAAGAAGGTCTTGAAGGCGGCGCCGTCCTGGAGCAGCAGCGTCATGTGCTGGGTGTCCTTGAGCTGGGCGGCGGTCGCGGGCTCGCTCAGGATCTCCTTGGACGCCGCCGCGAAGGCTGCGACGATATCGGGCGGCGTGCCTGCGGGCGCGAAGATGCCCCACCAGGCCAGCGTCTCGAAATCGGGAAAGCCCGCCTCGATCGCGGTCTGCGTATCCCCCAAGGCCGGCAGCCGCTCGCGGCCGAGCTGCAGGATCGGACGCAGCATGTTGGTGCCAAGCTGGGCGGCGACCAGCGCGGCCGATCCCGCGATGAGATCGACATGGCCGCCGAGCACGTCGTTCATGGCCGGGCCGCCGCCGCGATAGGGCACGTGCATGATCTCGACCCCGGCCTTGCTGCCGAGCACGGTCATGGCGAGATGGCCGAGCGTGCCGATGCCGACGGACGCATATTTCACCGCGCCCGGGGTCGCCTTGCAGGCGGCTACCACATCGGCAAAGCTCTTGTAGGGGCGGCCGGCGCCGGCGGCGATCACATAGGGCGCAGTGCCGATCAGCAGCACCGGCATCAGCTCGCGCTCGACGTCGACCGGCGGCTTGTCGAGGATCGACGGAATCACAGCATGGGAATCGAACGTCACCAGGAACGAGGTGCCGTCCGCCGGGCTCTTGGCGACCTGCGCCGCGCCGAGCGCGCCCGCGGCGCCCGACTTGTTCTCGACCACGACGATGCGACCGAGCTTGGTTTGCAGGCTGGCCTGCAGCAGCCGCGCCATCGCATCGGTCGAGCCGCCCGGCGGAAACGGCACCACCAGCGTGATCTTGCCGGCCTGCGCCATCGCCGGCGTCAATGCGAGAATGGCCGGTGCAGCCAGCAGCGTGCGTCGTGTGATCGTCATGGTCCCCTCCCTTTTTGGTTTCAGCGCCCGGCTTTTGCTCTTTGGCGCTACAGCATGATCCGGAAAAGTGTGCAGCGGTTTTCCGATAAGATCATGCTCAAGAAAATACCCTAAGCGCGAAGCGCTTAAGTCGTCCCGAAGCCCGACCCCGCTTTCTTGTATTCTGGCCGAGGCGGACTGAAGATGTCCAGCACCCGGGCCCCATTGGGGCCGGCGCGCATGGTGTGCGGCACATTGCCCGGGGTGCGCCAGAAATCGCCCTTCGTCACGGCAATTTCCTCATCGCCCTGGACGCGGATGGCGGAGCCATCGAGCAGCACGCCCCATTGCTCCTCGGGATGATGGTGCAGCGTGCCCTGCGCATGCGGCGCCAATGTCACCACCGACAGCATCGCCTGCTCGCCGGAGAAGATGCGCGTGGTCACCCCCGCCGCGAGCTCGCGGAACAGCCCGTCGCTGGGATCATCGATATTGTGGAATTCTTCCTTCTGACTCACGTCATTCTCCCTTCGTTTCATCTTGCTGCCGACTGACGTACGGCGGCCACGAGCCGGTCTTTGAACTCGCCCCTTAAGGTCACAAACAAGCTCGACCATCTCCGGCTCTTGAACTCGCAGCCGCCTCGTGGACAATATTCTTCGTCGTGATAGTCCCCGAAAACGACGCCAAGCAAAGTCATTCGACGGCCCCACTGGCGAAAGAGGGCGCTTCCTGATGCCCCGAACTCGAACTCGCAGTTCGTTTCAAATGTCTGCCAATCCCTCACGTCGCGGATTTGGCACTCCTGGATCGTCTTGTTGAACGGCCCGTCCTTGTCCCTCTTTCCTGTGGCTTCGATATCATAACCGACAACTGCCAGAACACGCTCCAGCTCCACGAGAGTTTCGGGCTGCTCATATATTTCGTACGGCGTCACATCTGCGGGAAATCTAAGTCTTGCGACGGCCCAATCGACGCTGCCCTGCCTCGGTGCAGCATCGACGCAGGTGCCCATCCATAGAGCTGCCGACAAGGGAATGATCCGCTTCTCCGCTCCCAAATAGTATTCGAATATGCACTTCTCTGGTGACGTATGAGGCTTGCAAGCGTCCCGAAACGCGTGAGCCACCGTCGTGATCACGTCGCGCGCTCCGGTGACTTGAGCGCTGCTGGCTCCGCCGGGACATCGTAGGACTCCACTTGCCGCGAAGCGCTTTCCCACCTCACCTTGGGACAGCCCCGTTACCTTTGCATAAGTCTCCTCCGTCATCCGCCGTTCCGCATCCGTCAAAGCGACAGTGCCGATCGCCGGCGTGGGATGAGTGTTGGTGGCCTCGCGCATTTTCGCCGAGCTGACCTCGTTGCTTCCGGACATCCACAGAAGGAGGAAGCTGGGCAGGACGATCGCGTAATTCCTCATCATGTAAAGTAGCCTGAGCATCAAAAAGCATGAGAGAACTTTGGCCGAAACAAAGGTCGTGAATCACTTTCGAAAATAGCAGATGGCTGACGTCGGCTTTCGATCAGTTCAGCCATTGCCTTGACTTAAGCCCGCCTGATCAAGTCTTGCCATAAGAGCCCTGATAACGGCCCTCGCGGATCGCCTTCAGGGTCTCTTCCTCGCGCGCGACCTGGGCGCGGACCGCTTCGAGCAGCGCCGCGGCGCCGGCGGCGGGAAACGACACCACGCCGTCCTCGTCGCCAACCACGATGTCGCCGGGCGCAATCACGCTGCCGCCGATCGTGACAGGCACGTTGATCTCGCCGGGACCGTTCTTGTAAGGACCGCGGTGGATCACCGCACGGGCGTAGCAGGGGAAGTTGTCGGCCGCGAAGGCCGCGACATCGCGGATCGCACCGTCGATCACATAGCCTTCCGCTTTGCGCCATTGCGCGATGTTCTTCATGATCTCGCCCACCAGCGCGCGCGTCTCGTCACCACCGCCATCGACCACGATGACGTCGCCGGGACCGACCAGCTCGAGCGCGCGGTGGATGGCGAGATTGTCGCCGGGGCGCGTGCGCACCGTGAAGGCGGTGCCCACCAGCTTAGCCCCGCGATGATACGGTTTTAGCCCGACCGCGCCGGGCAGCCGGGCGAGATTGTCTGAGATGACCGAGGTCGGCGCACCGCGAAAACCCTCGATGATCTCGGCCGGCGGTTTCGGCACGCTGTTGGCTGCGATCGTGATGGTCATGTCCAAAAATCCTTCCTTCTTAATCGGCGTGCGCCCGCGCCTTCGCCGGCATGATCCGGAAGGCGCGCCCTTCCTTCATCCACGCCGCGCGCTCGTCGCGCAACAGTGTTCTGCGAACCTTGCCTGAATCATCGCGCGGCGGGGCGCCGACGATCTCGAAGCTTTCCGGATGCTTGTAGCGGCTGAGCCTGTCCTTCAAGAACTCCGCCATGCCGTCGGCGATCGCCTGGCCGTCGGCATCGCCCTCCGGCTCGATGATGGCGTGCACGCGCTGGCCCAATTCCGGATCGGGCAGTCCCACCACGACGCAGGATCGCACGCCGGGAGACTCAGAGACGGCAGCCTCGACCTCGGCCGGATAGATGTTGGCGCCGCCGCGCAGCACCATGTCGGCGAGGCGGTCGCCGAGATAGAGATAGCCTTCCGCATCCAGCCTGCCGATATCACCGAGTGATTCCCAACCATCGCTGCGGCGCTTCGGCTCGGCGCCGAGATAATGATAGGTGGCGTCCCTGCCGTCATTGTTGAGGAAATAGATCTCGCCGGTCTCGCCGGGCGCGACGTCGTTGCCGTCCTCGCCGATAATGCGTAAGCGCGCCATCTCGCCGATCTTGCCCACCGAGCCCTTGTGCGTCAGCCATTCCGTGCCGGAGATGATGCATGAGCCTTGCCGCTCGGTGCCGCCATAGAGCTCCCAGATCCGCTCGGGGCCGAGCCAGGCGATCCAGTTCTCCTTCAGCCAGGGCGGCATCGGCGCCGCCATGTGGAAGACGGTCTGAAGGCTCGACAGATCGTAGGCGTTGCGCACCTGCTCCGGCAGCGCCCAGATCCGGTGCATCATGGTCGGCACGAAATTGACCCATTGCACGCGCTCGCGTTCGATCTGCCGCAATGTCTCCTCGGCGTCGAACTTGACGAGACCGGTGAGCTGGCCGCCGGTGAACAGGGCGTAGTGCGACACGATGAACGGCGCATTGTGATAGAGCGGTCCCGGATTGAGCAGCGAGACCCCGAAGGGGATGTTGAGCGGCGGCGCGGCGACCGTGTCGGTCACGGCCGGCTGATGATCGAGGATCACTTTCGGCCGGCCGGTCGAGCCGCCCGAGGTCATGGCTTTCCAGTAGCGCGCCACCGGCAGCGTCAGCGCCTGGTCCGAAAATCCTTCCGGCACGAAATCCGCAGGCAGGCGGTTCGGCGCGTTCCAGTCAGCCTCGCCGCCGACCACCAGCGCCGGCTTGAGGATGTCGAGCACCGCGGCGGCCTCGCCGCGCGGCAGCCGCCATGACAGCGAGGTCGGCGTCGCACCGCACTTCCACACCGCAAAGGAGGTCTCGAAAAACGCATTGCCGTTGGGCAATCCGATCGCGACGAAGTCGCCGGGCTTGACGCCTTTGGCCATGAACGCCCGCGCGCGCCGGTTGGCGCCGCGCTCGAGCTCGTCCCATGTCAGCGTGTCCTGCCCGTGACGGATTGCAATCGTGCCATGTGGTTTGCGTTCAGCGTACCAGCGCGGCACGTCAGACAGGGGCAGCAGCATCGGGCGTTTCCATTTCGTTTCTTGGGGTCTTTCTTGGCGCCGCCTCAGGTGAGGCGCTCGCAAGGCGAAGTGTAGCAGCCCGCCGGGGCGGCGCTGTGACTCACGCGCCACGTCAAGCACAAAATGTCATCATCCCAGCCATGAAATTCCCGGGTTCCATGGGTGACAAGCCGGCGATAAAGAGGCAAAAATCTGGCTCGACTCAGTTCGGGTTGAGTTTTGCAAGGAATGCTCTCGTAGAATGTCGTCCGTGATAGCATTGCGTCGTGCGGCGCTGGTTCTTGTTGCCGCGGCAGGATTTTTCCTGCTGACGCACGCGCATGCCCAGGCGCAATGGTGGAAACGCGCGCCGGTCGATTTCGAGGAATGCGCCGACGCCGCCGAGAAGGCCGCGACCAAGTCCGAGAAGACATCCGCGCTTGCCGATTGCAACGCCAAGTTCGCCGGCCGCCGCAAGGCAGGCGGGGGTTATTCCTATTACGACTTCCTGCAGGATCGCACCTTCGACATCGCCGGCCCCAATCCGACGCCGGAGGAGCAGAAGAAGATCGACGCAGCTTACACCGCCTATCTCGCCAAAGAGCGCGGCAGCAACGAAGCGGCCGAGGCCGCCGCCCGTCAACAGCGCGAGCAGCAGGAACTGCAGGCGCGGCAACTCCAGCAGGTCGCGCTGCGAACCGACGTCGCGCGCGTGCCCGTCCCGGTCGAGCGGCCAAAGGTGCAGCAGACCGTCGGTCAGCGCCCGAAGGGCGCGTGCACCAAAGGCTCATTCTCCTGCGAATGGCCGCGGCTGTCGGAGAGCTTGAACGATTTGAAAAAGCTGTTCAATCCGACCCCGAGCAAGCCGGCGAAGAAGGGGTAAGCTCCTCGCACTGACTTGTAGGGTGGGCAAAGGCGCGCAAGCGCCGTGCCCACCACCCTGGCAAGACAAAGAAGCAAGACAAAGAAGTTGGTGGGCACGCTCCGCTTTGCCCACCCTACGACAGCGAGGTGTGGAACGTCAGTTCGGTTGCTTCTTCTTGCCGCGCTTCGATTTGACCGTTGGCGCATCCACCGGCGCAGTCGTCGGCGAGCTGCCCAACTGCGACCTGCTCTCCTGCAACCGCCTATCATAGCCGGGCGAGTTCACGACCGTCGGCGGTCTCGCAAGAGCGAGCGTCGATGCGCCGCAAAGCGCGGCAAGCGCGAGCCCGATCATCAAGCTACGTTTCATCGGTCCCTCCTTGCACTCAAACCACCGCGCGAATCTGCTGCGGCGTCAGCCGCGGCGGACCGTTGCCGGCGGCTTCGGCCTCCTTGATCAGCGCAACAATACGGCGCATCAGCGGCACCTCGACATGGTTTTGCTCGGCGAGCGCGATGACGGCACCCTGGAGATAGTCGATCTCGGTCTTGCGTCCCTGTTTCAAATCCTGCCACATCGAGGAGCGCGCCTCGGGATCGATCTTCATGGTCCGTCCCAGGATCGCATTGAAGATCATGTCGGGCAGCCGCAGCAAGGCCGGCGTCCAGTTCATCGGGATCGGCGTCGCCGAGAGCGGCGCGATGCCGGCGGCCTTCAGCGCGGCCAGCCCTTCGGCCATCTGGTCGGCGAACAGCCTGCGCCAGTCGCGGTTTGCCAGTTGCGCGGCGAGCGGCATGTCGGACAATGCGCTGAGCGCGTTGTTCAGATTGATGATCAGCTTGCCCCATTGCACGCCGGTGATGTCGCGGCTCGCGCGCATGGCGAGGCCGGATACCGACAATGCCGCGGCCGTGTTCCCAGCGTCCTCTCCGACATGGATGTCGCCGGAGGTCGAGCGGTGGAAACGGCCCTCGCCCATCGCGATCACATTGAACGGCACCATGCCCGCAAGCACGCGGCGCCCACCGAGACGCTCGCGCAGCACCGCGATATTGCCGATGCCGTTCTGCAGCGAAACGATGACGGCATCCTCAGGCGCATGCTGCGCGATCTGATCCGCGACATCGGCGGTGTCGGCGCTCTTCACCGTGACCAGCACGATGCCGGCGCTGTGGACGATCGCGGGGTCCTCGGACAGCGCGAGCTGCCCTGCGCCGAGCTTCGTCTCCGAGCCGTCGAAATCCGTCAATCGCAGGCCGAACCGCTCGATCTCGGTCTTCACCCGCGGCCGCACCAGCAGCGCGACACGGCGGCCACTGGCGGCCAGCATGCCGCCGACGAAACAGCCGATGGCGCCTGCGCCGGCCACCACGATCGGTCGATCCGTCATCACCTCGCCTTGCTCCCTGAACGATCGCCCCTCGATAGCAGAGGCGAGGCCGGCTGCCCATCGCTGCGCAGCCGCCTTGTAACCGTCATGAGAGCCCCATATGTTTTCGGCCCGGGGGCAGTCAGCGGCGAGCGCTCGCCGAACGACACGCCAAAGGAGAGCACCATGGGTCTACTCGACGTCCTCAACGGCATGCAGAACGGCCCGCGCGGCCCCTCTACACCCAGCTCCGAGAAATCCTCCGGCGGCATGTCGCCGATGACCATGGCGCTGCTCGGCCTGCTTGCCTGGAAGGCGTTCAAGCACATGACGGCAAACCAGTCCGGTACGGCGCCGCAGCCGTCGCCGACGCCGGCCCCTCCGCCGGTGAACGCGAACACCGCGGACAGCGGCGGTCTTGGCGGTCTCGGAGGCCTGCTCAAAGGCGGCCTCGGCGGCCTGCTTGCAGGCGGCGCGGCCGGCACCGTGCTCAGCGGCGGCCTCGGCGATCTCCTCAATCAGCTTCAGCAGGGCGGCCACGGCGACGCTGCGAACTCCTGGGTCGGCAAGGGTCAGAACAAGCCGATCGCGCCGGGCGATCTTGCGAGCGCACTCGGCGCCGACCAGATCGACAGCCTGTCCGCCCAAAGCGGCCTGTCGCGCGACGAGTTGCTCAACGGCCTCAGCCAGTATCTGCCACAGGTGGTCGACCATTTGACCCCGGACGGACGGCTGCCGACCGAGAACGAGATCTCGGGCAGACTTTAATCGGACGTTGATCGACGCGCTTTCGGGAAGGGGAGCACACTCATGAGCATGGGCGGCCTGTTGTGGATCATCGTCGTCGGCTTCGTCGCCGGCCTCATCGCGCGCTGGCTGGCGCCGGGACCGAACAACCCGAGCGGCTTCATCCTCACCACCATCCTCGGCATCGCCGGCGCGTTTCTCGCGACCTTCATCGGCCAGGCGATCGGCCATTACAGCCCAGACCAGGGCGCCGGCTTTATCATGGCCACACTCGGCGCGGTGGTGGTGCTGTTCATCTGGCACCGGCTGGTCGCGAGCGGTGTGATCAAGGGGTAGTCACTGTCGCGTTGTGGCGCGACCTATCACCCAACTCGGTGTCGTCCCGGACAAGCGCGCCCTAAGCGCGCGCCGATCCGGGGCCCATAACCACAGGGAGTGGTTTGGCCAAGACACGGAGTGACCGGAGTCGCGCCAAACTTCTCCCTGTGGTTATGGATCCCCGCGCCCCGTGCGCAATTGCGCACTAGGCGGGGATGACAGCGGAGATTGGAACGCGATCTCACGTAATCAGATGCATCCCCGCATCCATGCGCACGACCTCGCCGGTCATGTTGCTGGAGGCCGGCATCGCGAGGAAGCAGACGAGCTGCGCGATGTCCTCGGCTGATGATGCGACCCTGAGCGGCACCTTCGCCACCACGCTGTCCCGCACCTGCTTGGCGCCGGCTTCGCCGCGGCCCTTGGTGAACCAGGGCGTGTCGATATAGCCGGGGCAGACCGTGTTGACGCGGATCAGCGGCGCCAGCGCGCGCGACAGCGACAGCGTCATGGTGTTGAGCGCGCCCTTGCTCGCGGCGTAGGCGATCGACGAGCCGACGCCGCTGATGCCGGCGACCGAGGACACGTTGACCACGGCGGAGGGCCGCTCCGAGGCCTTTGCACCGGCTTCGAGCAGGCTGCGCGCGGCACGCACCATCTGGAACGGGCCGATGGTGTTGACGCCATACACGCGCTGGAAATCCTCAGCCGACAATCCGTCGAGATCGGCATGGGCGACATGCTTGGTGGTGCCGGCATTGTTGACGAGGATGTCGAGCCGGCCCCAGGCGCTGGCCGCCGCAACGATCTTGCGGCAATCGTCGTCCTTTGAAACGTCGCCCTGCGCAACCAGGACTTCCGGAGAGCCCGCCTTGCGGCAGACGTCCGCGGTGGCCTCGGCTTCTTTCTGGCTAGAGGAATAGTTGATGACGAGCCGCGCCCCGCTTCGCGCGAGGATTTCCGCGGTTGCTGCGCCAAGTCCGGAGGCGGACCCCGTCACGATTGCGCACAGACTGTCTTTGGCCATCCGGATTTCCTTCCCCTGGTTCTAATGCAAGCCTTAGGTCGCTGGCCTTGTTTAGCGAGTTTGCGGCGCCCTGCAAATCGAGCAAACTCCGCTAAGCGGAATTAGCCTCCTATTGGTCCTTGCCCCATGCCCGCGCCGCAGGTTGACCTGCGATCAACGCTTGTCAGGGCCATGGCTTTTTCGGATCATCGGGCGCAAGAAGACCTGCGCGGTTCGCTCCACCAGGCGGGCCGCGCCAACGGCAAAACACGGGGAACGCTGTGGCGGAGAGTGACAACATCGTCGTCGAGACTGCGGAGAAGATCTTCGCCGATCTCGCCGATCCGCAAACCATCAACAACGACAAGAAGGATGCCTGGCAGGCGCCGCTGTGGCGGGCGCTGAGCGAAGCCGGCCTGCCATTGTCCTGGGTGCCCGACGATCTCGGCGGCTCCGGCGCGAGCCTTGCCGACGGCTTTGCGCTTCTGAACGCCGCCGGCCGTTTCGCCGTCGCGGTTCCGCTGGCCGAGACCATGTTGGCGGGCTGGCTGCTGGCGCAAGCGAAGATCGCATCGCCCGAGGGCGAGATGACGGTGGTGCCGGCCTCGCCGAAGGACCGCATCACCCTCGATGCCGATGGCGCGCTTTCCGGCCGCGCCCGCGGCGTGCCCTTTGCGAAAGCAGCCAAGCATTTTGCGGTGCTGGCGCACGGCAAGGATGGCGTCTCGATCGCGCTGGTCGATGCCGGCAAGGTCCGGATCGAGTCCGGCCTCAATGTCGGCTACGACCACAGCGACACCGTGACGCTCGACAAGGTCCAGCCCGTCACGCGCAAGGCCGCGCCGAAGGGCTTTGACCAGACCACGATGATGCTGATGGGTGGCGTTGCCCGCAGCCTGCAGATCGCCGGCGCGCTGGAATCGATGCTCGACATCTCCGTGCGCTATTCCAACGAGCGCGTCGCCTTCGAGAAGAAGATCTCGAAATTCCAGGCCGTGCAGCACAATCTCGCCCGCCTCGCCGGCGAATCCGCCGCGGCTCTTGCGGCTGCGACCTCGGCCGCCGACGCCATCGCGAATGCGACGCGTTTCGACGACGAGGTCTATCTCGAAGCCGCCTCGGCAAAGATCCGCTGCGCGGAAGCCGCGGAAAAGGGCGGCGCCATCGCACATCAGGTGCATGGCGCGATCGGCTTCACCCTCGAGCACATCCTGCACCGCTATTCGCTGCGAGCGCTGGCCTGGCGCGACGATTTCGGCTCGGAGAGCCACTGGGCCGTCGAGCTCGGCAAGCTGGTCGCAAACCTCGGCGCCGACGAATTGTGGCCGCTCGTGGCGTCGCGCTGATCAGGGAGAGAAACACATGACCGCTGCCCTCCGTTTCGATCCGATCCGCCTGCCCGAGAAGTGCGAGCAATTGCGTAAGGAAGTGCGCGCTTTCCTCGCCGAAGAAATCGCCGCCGGCACCTTCGATCCGCACAAGCCCAATCGCGAGGACACCGACGCGCCGGAATTTTCCCGCCGGGTCGGCGCCAAGGGCTGGCTGGGGATGACCTGGCCGAAAAAATATGGCGGCCAGGAGCGCTCCTTCCTCGAACGCTACGTGGTGACCGAGGAGATGCGCGTTGCGAATGCGCCGACGCGGCGCTTCTTCGTGGCCGACCGCCAGAGCGGACCGGTGCTGCTGAAATACGCGCCTGAACATATCAAGATGGACATCCTGCCGCGGATCTGTCGCGGCGAGATCTGCTTTGCGATCGGCATGAGCGAGCCGAATTCCGGCTCCGACCTGTTCGCGGCAAAGACGCGCGCGACCAAGACCGACGGCGGCTATCTGATCAACGGCACCAAGATCTGGACCTCGTCGGCCCACATCGCCGACTACATGATCGCGATCTTCCGGACGTCACAGCCGACCAAGGAAAACCGCCGCCACGGCCTGACGCAATTCCTGGTCAAGATGAAGCAGCCGGGCATCAAGGTGAACCCGATCGGCCAGATCACCGGCCAGTACGAGTTCAACGAGGTCGTCTTCACCGACTTCTTCGTGCCTGACGATCACGTGCTCGGCGAGGTCGACGGCGCCTGGAAGCAGGCGACGAGCGAACTCGCCTATGAGCGTTCGGGCCCCGAGCGTTTCCTCGAAACCTATTACGTGCTGACCGAGCTGGTCCGCGCAGTCGGCCCCAACCCCGACACGCGCAGCGCCGAAGGCATCGGGCGCCTGGTGGCGCAGCTCCATACCATGCGGCGCATGTCGGTCTCGGTCGCCGGCATGCTGCAGGCCGGCAAGGAGCCTGTGGTCGAGGCCTCCATCGTCAAGGATATCGGCACGGTGTGGGAGCAGCAGCTTCCGCATCGCGTCCGCGACCTTGCTGCTTTCGTCGAGGAGACCGCGACCAACCGCGAGACCTTGGAGCGACAGCTCGACTTCGCCATCAAGACCGCACCGAAACTCACCATCCAGGGCGGCACCACCGAGGTGCTGCGTGGCATCATCGCCCGCGGATTGGGCCTGCGCTAATCATTCGAGGATCATCATGACCACCTACAAAGACATCGGCGTCGAGAAAGTCGGACATGTCGGCACCATCGAGATCCGCCGCCCGCCGCTGAACTTCTTCGACATCTCGCTGATCAACCAGATCGCGGATGCGCTCGACGAATTCGACCGCGACATCGAGATCCGCAGCTCGGTGCTCTTGGCGCAGGGCAAGGCGTTCTGCGCCGGCGCGAACTTTGGTGATCCGGCGCGGCAGGCGCAGGAGGCGCGCGAGGCCGAGAAGAAGGGCGACCCCGCCGACAATCTCGGGCCGATCAACCATCTCTACATCCAGGCCGTGCGCATCTTCCGCGCCAAGAAGCCGATCGTCGCCGCCGTGCAGGGCGCCGCCATCGGCGGCGGATTGGGTCTCGCGGTGTCGGCGGACTTCCGCGTCACCTGCCCCGAAGCGCGCTTTTCAGCCAACTTCACCAAGCTTGGCTTCCATCCCGGCTTCGGCCTGACGACGACTCTTCCTGAGCTGATCGGCAAGAACAACGCCGAGCTGATGTTCTACACCAGCCGCCGCGTCACCGGCGAAGAAGCCGTGAAGTGGGGCCTCGCCAACGAGCTGGTGCCACAGGACCAGGTCAAGGCGGCTGCGATGAAGCTCGCCGGCGAGATCGCCGAATGCTCGCCGCTCGGCCTACTCTCCACCCGCGCCACGATGCGCAATGGCCTCGCCGACCGCGTCATGGCCGCGACCAACCACGAGCTCGCCGAGCAGACCCGGCTGCGCGCGACGGAGGATTTCAAGGAAGGCGTGAAGGCCACGGAGGAACGCCGGGCGGCGAATTTCAAGGGGCGATAGTCGACGTATCGCGCCGGCGCTTCGGCAATTTCTCCTGTCGTCCCCGCGAAAGCGGGGACCCATAACCACAGGAAGAAGCTATGGGGCGCATACCGTCACCACGAGTCTTCGCCAAACTCCTCCCTGTAGTTATGGGTCCCGGGTTCGCTTCGCGCCCCGGGACGACCGTGGTGTTTGTGGCCTCGCTACTTCCTCCCCACCACCAGCGCATCGACGATCGTCACGCCCTGCCCCTCGGTGTGCACCAGGACCGGATTGAGCTCGATCTCGGCGATCTCCATTGCATGCCGCGCGGCGAGCACTGAAACGTCGGCGATCAACCGCGACAAAGCCGCAACGTCCGCCTTCACCGCTCCACGAAACCCATTGAGGAGCGGCGCAGCTTTCAAGCCCGCCAGCATCGCACCCGCCTCCTCCGCACCCACCGGCGCCGGGCGGTAGACGACGTCGCGGAACAGCTCGGTGGTGATGCCGCCGAGACCCACCATCACCATGGGACCGAACGTCTCGTCGGTCATCGTGCCGACGATGATCTCGACGCCCTTCTTCGCCATCGGGCCGACCAGCACGCCTTGGATATCCGCCTCCGGCCGGTGCCGGCGCGCATTGTCCAGCAGCGCCTCGAATGCCAGAAACACCTCGCCTTTGGTGGTGATGTTGACGCGCACGCCGCCAACTTCGCTCTTATGGGCGATATCAGGCGACTGAATCTTCATGGCCAGCGGAAAGCCGACGCGGGTGACGGCTTCGTCGAGCTCGCTCTTGTCTCTCACCAGCACCTCATCCGGCAACGCAATGCCGGCGGTGCGGAGCAACGACTTGCTGTCGGCCTCGGACAGAACCGGCGATTTCAGATGCGCAGAAAGATCGCGCGCCGGCAGCCGCGCTGTGTCCGCAGGTAGCGGCAGCTTGAAACTGGCGTAGTCGACCAGCCGACGCATCGCGACGCCGACATGGGTGAGGCCCGAGAGCACCACCACGCCGGATTTGGCGAGCTCACGGCGGGCGAAGTCGGACGGCACCGTGTAGGAATAGAACACCACCGGCTTGCGTTGCGCCGACAGCACCGGCGTCAGCTCCTCCTCCTTGAAGGGCTTGCGCACCTCGCTCGACAGCGACAGCACCACCAGAATTGCATCGACCTCGTCCGAGGCAGTGAGCACATCGACGCTCTTCTGCAAGCCGCCAGAGGTGACGCCTTGCGCGGTGACGTCGATCGGGTTGCGCGCCGTGCCATAGGACGGCATCAACTGCTTGATCCCCGCCTGGACCTTTTCTGACAGCTCCGGCACCTGCAAGCCTTGCAGCGCCACCGCATCGGCGCCCCAGATGCCGGCACCGCCCGAAACGGTGACGACGGCAACGCGATCACCCTTCGGCAGCGGATTGCTGGCAAGCACCGCCGCGATCGTCAGCGCTTCGTCCAGATCGTTGGAGACGATGAAGCCGTATTTCGCGAACACCGCGTCATAGGCCGCCGACCAGCCGGCCATGCTCGCGGTATGCGAGGCAGCCGCGCGCTGGCCTGCGCCGGAGCGGCCGACTTTTGTCACGATCACCGGCTTTTTCATCTCCGCAGCGCGCCGGGCGGCGACGAGAAATTTGTCGACGTCGCGGATGCCCTCGATGAACAGCAGGATCACGTCGGTCGAGGAATCCTGCACCATGTAATCCAGGAACTCGCCGGCGCCGAGATCGGATTCATTGCCGGTGCTGACGACATAGCTGACGGCGATTCCGAGGGCCCGCGCGCGATGATAATAGGCGAAGCCGATGCCGCCGCTCTGCGCGACGATGCCGATCCGTTTTTTGCTGGCAACGAGCGGCACCACGCCTGGCTTGACATCGACGGCCGGACTGAATGTCGCCGCCACGCGCTGCACCTGGCTGAAGAAGCCCTCGGCGTTCGGCCCGGATATCCGCATGCCGGCGCGCTTCGCCAGCGCCGCGATCGCGTCCTGCATCGCCGCGCTGTCGCCGCCCTCCTCGGCAAAGCCGGAGGAGATGATCACGGCGTTCCTGACGCCGGCGGCAGCGCATTGCTCGAGCGCGGGAAACACGGCGCGGGCCGGGATGATGATGACGGCAAGGTCGATCGGCGCGCCGATCTCGCCAATCGATTTGTAGCAGGCGAGCCCGTAGATATCGGCGTAGTTCGGGTTCACCGGGTAGATCTTCCCGGGATATTCGTTCTTGCGCAGCATCGACAACAGCCGCCCCGGGATCTTCTCGTGGTCGCGCGAGGCGCCGATCAGCGCGATGCTGGCGGGCGCGAAGAAGCTGTCGAGCGGATGCGGCATAGGACGAGTCCTTCCTATTGTTGGCTGCACCGCATCTCTCACCGTCATCCTGAGGCGCCGGAGCGCAGCGGAAGCCTCGAAGGATGAACGGCCCCACCGTGGCCGTCGCCCTTCGAGGCTCGCCGAAGAGGCGAGCACCTCAGGGTGACGGATAACGGTCGAGGGATCAACTGACGCGGAACGTCACCCCGCCCAGCAAGAACTCATTGTCCGCCACCGCAAGCCCCCTCGCCTTCGCGGCATGCAGCACGCTCGCCCGATCCGCCACCCGAAACTCCAGCGCGCTCATGATCTCGCTGGCGCCTTTCACGAAGCGAAAGGTCGCGTTGGGGAGCCTCAACTCGGCACCTTCAGCCGCAACGCCGATGATCCTCCCCCAATGCTCCGCCAGCCCCTTCGGATCCGGGCTCTGCATCTCCACGCCGGTCAGCGCCTGCGTCACGTCCTTGCGGATGAATTTCTGCCAGTCCGGTCCGGCCGGCGGATATGGCCCCAAAATATCATCGCTGCCTTCGGTGTGGTTGAACTCGATGAAGGCAGCACGGCAGTCGCGGGGGTGAAGCTGGACGCCGTGATAGGGCGCATGGTCGATCACGTTGGCGGTGCGCACGCCAAGCGCATTGGCGTTGCGACCGCGCTCGTCAGGATCATTGCAGCAGAAGATCGCCATATAGCCGCCGCGGCCGCCGGTCTTCTCGATGAAGCGGCCGGCCGTGGTACCGCCCTTGAAGGGTGCCACCACCTCCAACATGATCGTGTCGACCGGAAGCAGCGCATTCTCCAGGCCGTATTTTGCGACATTGCCGTCGCGGTAGCACACGGCGAGGCCCATGATCTCCGCGATGTCGGAGATCACGGGCGCGAGCTGCGGCGCGACCAGGCAGATCTGCCGCAACCGCATATAGGGCGCCATGGTCATGCGCCCCTGAAGGTCGGCTTGCGCTTCTCGACGAAGGCCTTTGCGGCCTCCTTGTGATCCTCGGTGTCGCCGCAGCGGGTGTGATGGATCGCCTCGCCGTCGAAGCAGTCCTCCAGCGGCAGATGCTCGGCATTGTTGATGTTGCGCTTGATGAAGCCGAGCGCGATCGACGGCCCTTGCGCCAGCGACAGTGCCAGCTCGTGGGCGGCGGCATCGATCTCGGCGTCGGGCACGACCTTGGTCACCATGCCGATTGCATGCGCTTCCTTGGCCGTGAGCACCGGCGACATCAGATAGAGCTCGCGCGCCCGCGCGCTGCCGAGCAGCTGGGTGAGAAAATAGGTGCCGCCGTAATCGCCGGAGAAGCCGACCTTGGCGAAGGCTGTCGTGATCTTGCAGGATTCCGAGGCGATGCGCAGGTCGCAGGACAGCGCCATCGACAGGCCGGCGCCAGCCGCGGCGCCGTCGAGCTGCGCCACCACGGGCTTCGGCATCTGGTGCAGGATGCGCGAGACCTCCATGCCGCGGCGCAGATTCGCAAGTTTCTGCTCGAACGGCAGCGGCGCGCGGCCCGCGGCCATCGACTTGACGTCGCCGCCGACGCAGAACGATCCGCCGGCCCCCTTGAACAGCACCGCGCGCACCTCTGGATCGTCAGCGGCGCGCCGCGCGGCCTCGACCAGCCCGGCCACCATCTCGGGGTTGAGCGCGTTCTTCCGCTCCGGACGGTTCATGGTGATGGTGAGCAGCCCGCCTTCGAGCTTTTGCAGGACCATGTCGTTGCTCATAGGGCGTCTCCCTTGTTGTTTTGCTCCGTCGTTCCGGGGCGCGCGAAGCGCGAACCCGGAATCCATTTGTCGACAATCACTGCGGCCCGATGGATCCCAGGTTCGCGCTTACGCGCGCCCCGGGATGACGCTTCGCGTCACTTCTTCACCAGCGGGCAGCGTGACTGCTCCAGCGACTGGAACGCTTCGCTGCCGGGCACGGTGGCGAGCAGCTTGTAGTCGTCCCAGCGGCCCTTCGACTCCGACGGCTTCTTCACCTCGAACAGGTACATGTCGTGGATCATACGGCCGTCCTCGCGGATCTTGCCACCCTTGGCGAAGAAGTCGTTGATCGGCGTCTCCTTCATCACCTTCATGACAGTCGCTGCATCGGTCGTGCCGGCCGCCTTCACCGCCTTCAGGTAGTGCGTGACGGAGGAGTAGACGCCGGCCTGCGCCGAGGTCGGCGGCCGCTTCACGCGCTCCTGAAAGCGCTTGGAGAAGGCGCGCGTCTCGTCGTTCATGTCCCAATAGAAGGCTTCCGCCAGCAGCAACCCCTGCGCGGTCTCCAGGCCGATCGAATCGATATCGGTGACGAAGACGAGCAGCGGCGAGACTTTCTGACCGCCCTTCATGATCCCGAACTCCGCCGCCTGCTTGATGGCGTTGACGGTGTCGCCGCCGGCGTTCGCAAGCCCGATCACCTTGGCTTTCGAAGCCTGCGCCTGAAGCAGGAACGACGAGAAATCCGACGTGTTGAGCGGATGGCGCACGCTGCCGAGCACCTTGCCGCCGGTCTTGGTGACGACGGCACTGGTGTCCTTCTCCAGATCCTGGCCGAAGGCGTAATCGGCGGTGAGGAAGTACCAGCTGTCGAGGCCGGACTTCACGGCCGCAAGGCCGGTCACGTTGGCCTGGCCGTAGGTGTCGAACACGTAGTGGATGGTATAGGGACCGCAGGCCTCGTTGGTGAGACGGATTGAACCCGGACCGTTGAAGATGATGATCTTGTTGCGCGCTTTCGCGATCTCGCCTGCCGCAAGCGCGGTCGCGGAGGCCGCGACGTCGTAGATCATCTCGACGCCCTGGTTGTCGAGCATGTCGCGGGCGATGTTGGCGGAGAGATCGGCCTTGTTTTGATGATCGGCCGCCAGCACCTGGATCTTGCGCCCCAGCACCTCGCCGCCGAAATCCTCCACCGCCATCTTGGCTGCGGTCTCGCTGCCGGGTCCGGTGATGTCGGCATAGAGGCTCGACATGTCGAGGATGCCGCCGATCTTGAGAGGTGGCTTGTCCTGGGCCTGCGCGGCGGCGCTCGCACTGAGGGCAAACGCGGCGGCAAAAATGCCCGACAAAATTGTCTTCATGGAAAACGATCTCCCTTATCGCGCCGTACTCTGATGGCGGCTTGGTTATTGCTCTTGGCGAAAGCTGTTGCCGCAATCATGCCGCATGCGCAAGAGCGCAGCAAGCGCGAGAGCGCCATGCGAGTCTTGCGGTGGCGGCATGTTTTCCGCAAAGCGGAATGGTGAGATGCGGAAACATGTTTCCACGTCATTGCGAGCGTGTGAGATGACATCAAAGCCCGCACTCGCTGCCGTAGGGTGGGCAAAGGCGCGCTCTTCGCGCCGTGCCCACGGCCTGCGCGATCGGCAAAGACGTGGGCACGCTTCGCTTTGCCCACCCTACGAGAGCCTTCGCGGTTCGCCACGTTTGCGTTACAACTCGAACACAACGCAACCTCTCCGGGTCACGTGACGCGACTGTTTCACCTCATCGTCGCATTCCTTCTCCTCGCGAGTCGCACCGCGCTCGCGACGCCGTGCCAGTTCGAGTCGCAAGGCGAAGGCCGCGTCGCCGCGATCGTCGATGCGCGCAGCGTTCGTCTCGACGATGGCCGCGAGATCCGCCTCGCAGGCATCGAGACGACGGCGACGACGAAGCAGGCGCTGGCCTCGCTGCTCGCGAGCCGCGACGTGACACTCCGCGGCAACGACGACACGCCCGACCGCTACGGCCGCCAGGGCGCGCTGGTCTTCATCGGCGAGAGCGACACCTCGGTGCAGGCCATGCTGCTCGCCCAGGGCGACGCCCTGGTGTCGGCCGAAATCACGGACAAGGACTGCGCGGCGGCCCTGATGACGTCGGAGGCCGAGGCGCGGCGCCAAAAAAAGGGCAGTTGGGCTGACCCGTCGGCCATAAAAAACGCGGAAAGTCCGGACGATATTTTGGCGGGGATCGGGCGCTTTATGGTGGTCGAGGGCAAAGTCCTGTCGGTCCGGCAAGCTGGGGCAATGACCTACCTCAACTTCGGACGGAACTGGACACGTGGCTTTGCCGTGACTATTTCAAAGCGCACGCTACCGGCGTTCGAAAATGCCGGGATCACCCTTAAGTCATTGGAAAGTAAGCGTATCCGAGTCCGAGGCTGGGTCGAGGGAAGTACGGGGCCGCGCATCGATGTGCGTCTCTTGGGACAGGTTGAATTGCTGGGCGCAAACGAGCCTACTGGGGTAAGGCCTTAACGGCCGGGCACGGGTTAATCGAAGTGAATGGGGTGCTAGAACGGCACGGACTGGGCGATTGCCGCCGCCTGCGGGCTGCGCCGGCCGCGCTTTGCCTTGCGCTGGGCGGGCTTCTCGCCGGCTGCGGCGACATGGGCCGGTTCCAGGCTGCCGCGACCCCGCCGACCGTTGCGATGCCCAAGCCGAAGCCGGCCGTCGCGCAGACCCCCGCCACCGAGAAGGAGCACGAGCGCATCCTGGCGAGCTATGGCGGCACCTATGACGATCCCAGGCTCGAATCGCTCGTCAGTAAGACCGTCGACCGGCTGGTCGCAGCGTCCGACCGTCCCGACCAGGGCTACAAGGTCACCATCCTCAATTCCGGCGCGGTGAACGCCTTCGCGCTGCCGAACGGCCAGCTCTATGTCACCCGCGGACTTCTCGCGCTCGCCAGCGACACCTCGGAATTGTCCTCCGTGCTCAGCCACGAGATGGCGCACGTGCTGTCCAAGCATGCCGCGATGCGCGAGGACCAGGCGCGCCAGGCCGCGATCGTCACCCGCGTCGTCACCGACATGAGCAACGACCCCGATCTCACCGCGCTCGCGCTGGCCAAGACCAAGCTCACCATGGCGAGCTTTTCGCGCAAGCAGGAGTTCGAGGCCGACGGCATTGGCGTCGGCATTTCCGCCAAGGCGCATTTCGACCCCTATGGTGCGGCGCGCTTCCTCTCCGCGATGGAGCGCAATGCCGAGCTGAAGGCCGGCAAGAGCTCGCTCGATCCGCGCGCGCAGGATTTCACCTCGTCGCATCCGGCGACCCCGGAGCGCGTGCAGAACGCGCAGACCATCGCGCGGCAATACACGGCGCCTGAAGGCGCCGAGCGCGACCGCGAGAGCTATCTCGCTGCGATCGACAACCTCGTCTACGGCGAAGACCCCAGCGAAGGTTTCGTCCGCGGCCGCCGCTTCCTGCATCCGAAGCTGGGCTTCACCTTCCAGGCGCCGGACAATTTCACGCTCGACAACACCGCGCAGGCGGTGATCGGCGTGCGCGAGGGCGGCGCACAGGCGATGCGTTTCGACGTGGTGCGCGTGCCGGCCGAGCAGTCGCTCGGCGACTACCTCAATTCCGGCTGGATGGAGGGCGTCGAGAAGGCGTCCACCGAGGACATCACCATCAACGGTTTCCCGGCTGCGTCCGCCACCGCCAAAGGCGACCAGTGGCAGTTCAAGGTCTACGCGCTGCGCTTCGGCAGCGACGTCTACCGCTTCATCTTCGCGGCACGGCAGAAGTCGACCGAGAGCGAGCGCAACGCGCGCGAGACCGTCAATTCATTCCGCCGCCTGACGCTCGACGAGATTCAGGCCGCGCGCCCGCTCCGCATCAAGGTCATCACCGTGCAGCCCGGCGACACCGTGGAATCGCTCTCCCACCGCATGGCCGGCGTCGACCATCCCGCCGAACGCTTCCGCGTGCTGAACGGCCTCGATCGCACCGCGCAGGTGAAGGTGCGCGATCGCGTGAAGATCGTGGCGGATTGACGTGCGCTAAGCGCATGTCATGCCGGGGCGCGCTTGAGCAGCGAACCCGGGATCCGGAGGTACAAGCAACGCTGCCGTAGGGTGGCAAAGCGTAGCGTGCCCACGATTTCTCTCAATCGGAGACGGATGGTGGGCACGGCGCGATGCGCCTTTGCCCACCCAACGAAACTAATCGTGTGGTGAAAGCATCGGCACAACGCCGCCGACCCTCGAACGCCTGGCGCAGGTCCGGTAGGGTGGGCAAAGCGCAAGCGTGCCCACGCATCTTTGGCGATCGAGAGAGATGGTGGGCACGGCGCAAGGGCGCCTTTGCCCACCCTACGATAGCTGTGATGTGGCGGCCGCTCGAGCCTAACGCCCCGTATCCATATCGCCCTTCTCGCGCTGGCCGCTGAGCCAGAGCGCCAGCAGGGTCCAGAACGCACCGGACAACAGATACGCACCCGAGGCGATGACGCCGAGATTGGTCGCGAGCAGCAATGCGACCAGCGGCGCGAAGCCGGCACCGAACAGCCAGGCCATGTCCGAGGTCAGCGCGGACGCCGTGTATCGGTACGCCTGCTTGAAGTTCGAGGCGATCGCGCCCGAGGACTGGCCGAACGACAGGCCGAGCAGGATGAAGCCGATCACCATATAGATGGTCTCGCCGAACGCGCCGGCATCGAGCAACTGCGGGGCAAAGCCGCTATAGATCGCGATCGCGATCGCCGATCCCATCAGCAGCGACTTGCGGCCGACGCGGTCGGCGATGATGCCGGACATCACGATCGCGCCAACGCCGAACACGGCGGCGACGATCTCGATGATCAGGAAGCGTACCGGGCTTTCGCGGGTGAACAGGAACACCCAGGACAGCGGAAACACCGTAACCATGTGGAACAGCGCAAAGCTCGCCAGCGGCGCGAACGCTCCCAGCATGATGTTCTGGCCTTCGCTCGCGACGGTGTCGGAGATGCGCGCGGGCTGCAACTCGCGGGTCTCGAACAGCGAGGCATATTCCTCCGTCGTCACCATGCGCAGGCGCGCGAACAGCGCCACGACGTTGATGGCGAAGGCGACGAAGAACGGATAGCGCCAGCCCCAGTCGAAGAAATCGTCGGCCGAGAGATTGCCGGCGAAATAGGCGAACAGCGCGCTCGCCACGATCAGCCCGAGCGGAGCGCCGAGCTGCGGCACCATCGCGTACCAGCCGCGCTTGGAGGGCGGCGCGTTCAGCGCCAGCAGCGAAGCCATGCCGTCCCAGGCACCGCCCCAGGCCAGACCCTGCGCGATGCGCGCCAGCGCCAGCAGCCAGATCGCGGCAACGCCGATGTCGTGATAGCCGGGCAGGAACGCCAGCGCGACCGTGGCGGTGCCGAGCAGGAACAGCGCCGAGATCAGCTTGGCAGTCTTGCCGTAGGCACGGTCGACCGTCATGAAAATGACGGTGCCGATCGGCCGGGCCATGAAGGCCAGCGCGAAGATCATGAAGGAATAGAGGGTGCCGGTCAGCTCGCTCGCGAACGGGAACACCAGGCGCGGGAACACGATCACCGAGGCGATCGCGAAGACGAAGAAGTCGAAGAATTCCGAGGTGCGGCCGATGATGACGCCGATGGCGATCTCGCCGGGACTGGCCTGGTCGTGGCCGTGCTCGCCCGTGTGGAGGTCTGCCATTGCGGGGGTCTGTGCCGTCGCCATTCGTGCGCCCTTAACGTCCTGAAAACCAAAGCCGACCGCCCGGCGGGCGCCGGGCAATCTGGCCCTCTCTGACCCAACATTCCGCACTGCAACATTGGACAAATTGTCCAATGTCCGGATTGTTGCGCCGCAGCTACCCGTTGGCCCCGCAAAAGAAACTCATTCTCAAAGGCTCGGCCCGTGTCTCGTCTCAAGATCCTGGCGCTACTACCTCTGGCTGCTGCGCTCAGCGGCTGCGACTACGTCGTGCTGGCGCCAGCCGGCGATATCGCTGCCCAGCAGCGCGACCTCGTCATCATCTCCACCGTCCTGATGCTCCTGATCGTCGTCCCCGTGATGGCGCTGACGGTGCTGTTCGCCTGGCGCTATCGCCAGTCCAACACGGCCGCTCGCTACGAGCCGGAATGGGACCACTCGACCAAGCTCGAGCTGGTGATCTGGTCGGCGCCGCTGCTGATCATCGTCTGCCTGGGCGCACTGACCTGGATGGGCACGCATCTGCTCGACCCCTATCGCACGCTCGGCCGCATCCATGCCGACCGCGCCGTGGACCAGTCCAAGGCCCCGCTCGAGGTCGACGTCGTCGCGCTCGACTGGAAGTGGCTCTTTATTTATCCGGATTACGGCATCGCCACCGTCAACGAGCTCGCAGCACCGGTCGACCGTCCGATCAACTTCCGCATCACCGCATCCTCGGTGATGAACTCGTTCTACATCCCCGCGCTTGCCGGCCAGATCTACGCGATGCCGGGCATGGAGACGAAGCTCCACGCGGTGGTGAACCACGCCGGCACGTATAAGGGCTTCTCGGCGAACTACAGCGGCGCCGGCTTCTCCGGCATGCACTTCAACTTTAGGGGACTCGACGACAAGGGCTTTGACGCCTGGATCGCCAGCGCCAAGTCCGCCGGCGGCTCGCTCGGCCGCGCCGAATATCTCCAGCTCGAAAAGCCCAGCCAGAACGAGCCGGTGCGCCGCTACGGCACGATCGACTCCGATCTCTACCGCCTGATCCTCAACATGTGCGTCGAGACCGGCAAGATGTGCCAGAGCGAAATGATGGCGATCGACGCCAAGGGCGGCAACGGTCATCAGGGCCTGAACAACACCCTGCCGCTCACTTACGACAAATACGCTCGCCGCGGCACCCCGCTCGGGCCGGAGCCGAGCTTCGTCGCCGGCACCTGCACGCCCGATGCGCCGCAGGGCAAGACCACGGCGTCGATCACGGCTCCCGTCGACACCGCGCCGCTGCTCGGCGCCGGCCTGAAGCGGCCGAGCTTCGCGCCGCTCAAGTCCTCGTCCTTCTTCCTCGGACTGCGTCCGAAGTCAGACTCCTAAAGAGATCCCCGCATGTCTCCTGATCTTCTCAAGCTCATCTTCGGCCGGCTCGGCTTCGAATCGTTGCCGCTGCACGAGCCGATCGTCGTCGGCACTTTCGCGGTGGTCGCGCTCGGCGGCGCCGCACTGCTCGGCGGCCTCACCTATTTCCGCCTCTGGGGTTATCTCTGGCGCGAATGGTTCACCACCGTGGACCACAAGCGCATCGGCATCATGTACATGATCCTCGGCATCGTGATGCTGCTGCGCGGCTTTGCCGACGCGCTGATGATGCGCGGCCAGCAGATGCTCGCCTTTGGCGGCTCCGAAGGCTATCTCAACGCCCATCACTACGATCAGGTCTTCACCGCCCACGGCGTGATCATGATCTTCTTCGTGGCGATGCCGCTGGTGACCGGCCTAATGAACTACGTCGTGCCGCTCCAGATCGGCGCGCGCGACGTGTCGTTCCCGTTCCTGAACAATTTCAGCTTCTGGATGACGGTCGGCGGCGCAGTGCTGGTGATGGCTTCGCTGTTCATCGGCGAATTCGCCCGCACCGGCTGGCTGGCTTATCCGCCGCTGTCGAACATCGGCTACAGCCCCGATGTCGGCGTCGACTATTACATCTGGGCGCTGCAGGTCGCGGGCGTCGGCACGACGTTGTCAGGCATCAACCTGATCTGCACCATCGTCAAGCTGCGGTGTCCCGGCATGACCATGATGAAGATGCCGGTCTTCACCTGGACTTCGTTCTGCACCAACGTCCTGATCGTCGCCTCCTTCCCCGTCCTGACCGTCGTGCTCGCGCTGCTCTCGCTCGACCGCTACGTCGGCACCAATTTCTTCACGAACGATTTCGGCGGCAGCCCGATGATGTACGTGAACCTGATCTGGATCTGGGGTCATCCCGAAGTCTACATCCTGGTTCTCCCGGCGTTCGGCATCTTCTCGGAGGTGACCTCGACCTTCTCCGGCAAGCGGCTGTTCGGCTACACCTCGATGGTCTACGCCACGGTCGTCATCACCATCCTGTCGTACCTGGTCTGGCTGCATCACTTCTTCACGATGGGCTCGGGCGCCAGCGTCAACTCGTTCTTCGGCATCACCACGATGATCATCTCGATCCCGACGGGCGCGAAGATGTTCAACTGGCTGTTCACGATGTATCGCGGCCGTATCCGCTACGAGCTGCCGATGATGTGGACGATCGCCTTCATGCTGACCTTCGTGATCGGCGGCATGACCGGCGTGCTGCTGGCGGTGCCGCCGGCCGACTTCGTGCTGCACAACAGCCTGTTCCTGATCGCGCACTTCCACAACGTGATCATCGGCGGCGTGGTGTTCGGCGCCTTCGCCGGCATCTCCTACTGGTTCCCGAAAGCATTCGGCTTCAAGCTCGATCCATTCTGGGGCAAGATGTCGTTCTGGTTCTGGGTCACCGGCTTCTACCTCGCCTTCATGCCGCTCTACGTGCTCGGCCTGATGGGCGTGACCCGCCGCCTGCGCGTGTTCGACGATCCGTCCTTGCAGATCTGGTTCGTGATCGCCGCGGTCGGGGCGTTCCTCGTCCTGCTCGGCATCCTCTCGATGCTGATGCAGTTCGCGGTCAGCTTCCTCAGGCGCGAGCAGCTCAAGGACGTCACCGGCGATCCCTGGGACGCGCGCACGCTGGAATGGGCGACCTCCTCGCCCCCGCCGGACTACAACTTCGCCTTCACCCCCGTCGTTCACGACAATGACGCGTGGTGGGACATGAAGAAGCGCGGCTACCAGCGTCCGCTCACCGGGTTCAGGCCGATCCACATGCCCAGCAGCACCGGCACCGGCATCATCCTTGCCGGCCTCGCCACCGCGATGGGATTCGGCCTGATCTGGTACATCTGGTGGCTCGCCGCCGTGAGCTTCGCCGCGCTGCTCGTCGTCGGCATCGGCCACACCTTCAACTATCACCGCGACTTCGACATTCCGGCTGAAGACGTCATCCGGACCGAGGACGCGCGCACCAAACTGCTCGCCGGAGCCAAGTAAATGACTGTCGCTGTCAATCCCGCCCAGACCGGCGAGCCGGTCTTCTATCTCGCCGACGAGCACCCGCATCCGGAAGGCTGGAGCACCTCGCTCGGCTTCTGGATCTACCTGATGAGCGACTGTCTCATCTTCGCGATCCTGTTCGCCACCTTCGGCGTGCTCGGCGGCAACTACGCCGCAGGCCCCGCACCGAAGGACCTGTTCGACCTGAACCTGGTCGCGGTGAACACCTCGATGCTGCTGCTGTCGTCGATCACGTATGGCTTTGCCATGCTGACGATGCAGCAGAACAAGGTCGCGCAGACGCAAATCTGGCTGGCGATCACCGGCCTGTTCGGCCTCGCCTTCATCGGCATCGAGCTCACCGAGTTCGCTCACATGATCCATGAAGGCGCCACGCCCCAGCGCAGCGCCTTCCTGTCGGCGTTCTTCACCCTGGTCGGCACCCACGGCCTGCACGTTTCCTGCGGCCTGATCTGGCTGGTGACGCTGATGGTGCAGGTCCAGAAGTTCGGCCTGATCGAAGCCAACCGCCGCCGCCTGATGTGCCTGTCGATGTTCTGGCACTTCCTCGACGTGGTCTGGATCGGCGTCTTCACCTTCGTCTATCTCCTGGGAGTTCTGCGATGAGCACCGATACCCACGCAGCCGGCGCGCACGACCATCACCACGCCGACGACCACGCCCACAGCACGTTCTCGGGCTACATGCTCGGCTTCGTGCTCTCGGTCGTGCTGACCGCGATCCCGTTCTGGCTGGTGATGAGCGGCGTGCTGCCGAGCAAGCAGATCACCGCGCTTGTCATCATGGCCTTCGCGGTCGTGCAGATCGTCGTGCACATGATCTACTTCCTGCACATGAACACGACGTCCGAGAACGGCTGGAGCATGATGGCGCTGATCTTCACCATCGTGATGGTGGTGATCGCGCTGTCGGGTTCGCTGTGGGTGATGAGCCACCTCAACAGCAACATGATGCCGATCCACCAGATGAGCGGAATGAAGTGAGCGAAGTCAGGACCGTGACCAGCAAGACGAGCGGGGCGCGCAGCGAGGCTGTGCGGTCCCCGTCCCTGTGGCTCACGGTCCTCTCGCTGACGGCCTTTGTTCTTCTGATCGCACTCGGCATCTGGCAGATCGAGCGCCGCACCTGGAAGCTGGCGCTGATCGACCGTGTCGAGCAGCGCGTCCATGCCCCGGCCCAGCCGATCCCCTCGCCCGATTCATGGCCTGCGGTTTCCAGGGCAAATGACGAATACAGGCATGTCAGCCTCACCGGCCGCTTCCTGCATGACCGCGAGACGCTGGTCCAGGCGGTCACCGAGGAAGGCCCGGGCTATTGGGTGCTGACACCGCTCCAGCGCAACGACGGCACACAGGTCCTGGTCAACCGCGGCTTCGTGCCGTCCGAGCGGCGCGACGCATCGACGCGCCGGGACGGCAATCCGGACGGCCAGGTGGAGATCACCGGCTTGCTCCGCATGACAGAGCCGAAAGGCGGATTTCTCCGGAACAACGTGCCCCAGCACAACCGCTGGTATTCGCGGGATGTCGCCGCGATTGCGACGGCCCGCGGTCTGTACGATGTCGCGCCGTTCTTCGTCGATGCCGATGCCGGATCACAATCCGGCAGCGGTCCAATCGGCGGATTGACCGTGGTCAGCTTTCCCAATAACCACCTGATCTACGCGCTGACGTGGTTCGCCCTGGCTTTCATGCTGGCGGGTAAACTCTTCGTCACATTCGGCGGCGGGCTGTTCCGCCGCAAACGCTTCGTCCACGAAAAGGCAGGCGGCTCCGATGCCGTCGCCCGCAGGACGGGATCAGATGCTGGAACGATCGTCGAGCCGACCTGACGACGGGAAGACGCTTTCCCACACACTTGCGCATGGCGGGCTGGCCGTCACGCTGCAATCGCAGGCGGACGCGCGCAGCGAGCTGATCGGCACGAGTCCGACCGACGACGAGACCAACCGCAAGAACATGGCGCTGCTGATCCAGCTGCGCTGGACCGCGGTAGTCGGCCAGATCGTGACGATCGGCGGTGTGCATCTTGGGCTCGGCATTCCCCTGCCGCTGGAGCGGATGGGCGCGGTGATCGGCGCGCTGGTGCTGCTCAACGTCTCCAGCCTGGTCTGGGTGCGCCATCGCGCCGCGATCACCAACAACGAGCTGTTGGTCGCCTTGATGCTGGACGTCGCCGCGCTGACCGCGCAGCTCTACCTCTCTGGCGGCGCGACCAATCCCTTCACCTCGCTGTTCCTGCTCCAGGTGACGCTCGGCGCGGTGCTGCTCGATGCCCGCTCGACCTGGTCGCTGGTCGCGCTGACCTGCGCGAGTTTTGTCTGGCTGACGCTGGCATACCGCCCGCTGGACTTGCCGCCGAATCCGCTGAGCGAGACCTATACGCTCACGGTCGCCGGCATGCTGCTGGGCTTCGTTCTCAACGCCGTGCTACTGGTCGTGTTCGTCACCCGCATCAACAGGAATTTGCGCGAGCGCGACGCGAATCTGGCCGCGCTGCGCCAGCATGCCGCCGAGCAGGATCACATCGTCCGCATGGGCCTGCTCGCCTCCGGCGCGGCCCATGAGCTCGGCACGCCGCTCGCCTCGCTCTCGGTGATCCTCAGCGATTGGCGCCGCATGCCGGATCTTGCCGCCGATCAGGAGCTCGCCGAGGACCTCGCGGAGATGGAAACCTCGCTGCAGCGCTGCAAGTCGATCGTGACAGGCATCCTGGTCTCGGCCGGCGAAGCGCGCGGCGAAGGCTCATCGCCGACGACGGTGACGGCCTTCGTCACCGCCCTGGTCGACGAGTGGCGCGACGCGCGCTCGGCGCGGACGCTCTACTTCGTCAATACGTTCGGAGCGGACGTCGCCATCGTCTCCGACATCGCGCTGAAGCAGGTCATCTTCAACGTGCTCGACAACGCCTATGAAGTCTCGCGGGAATGGGTCGAGCTCGTCGCCGAGCGCGAGGGCGACAACCTCGTGCTGTCGATCAGCGATCGCGGCCCGGGCTTTGCGCCGGAGATGCTGGCGCAGCTCGGAAAACCCTATCACTCGAGCAAGGGCCGCGCCGGCGGCGGGCTCGGGCTGTTCCTGGTGGTGAACGTCGTGCGCAAGCTCGGAGGCACCGTGACCGCCGAGAACCACAGGAAGCGCGGCGCCACCGTCCGCCTCACGCTGCCGCTCGCAACGCTCGCGATCGGAGGGAATTTTGACGCCTGACCGTTCGCTCATCGTCGTCGAGGACGATGCCGGCTTTGCACGCACGCTGAAGCGCTCGTTCGAGCGCCGCGGCTATGATGTCGTGCTCGCCGCCTCGATCGAGGACGTGCGGAACGTGCTGGAGGAACGCTCCTTCGGCCACGCCGTCGTCGACCTCAAGCTCGGCGGCGCCTCCGGCCTTGCCTGCGTCGAGCTGCTGCACACGCACGACCCTGACATGCTGATCGTGGTGCTGACCGGCTTTGCCAGCATCTCGACCGCCGTGGAGGCGATCAAGCTGGGCGCCTGCCACTATCTCGCAAAGCCCTCGAACACCGACGACATCGAAGCCGCCTTCAACAAGGCCGAAGGCAACGCCGAGGTCGCGCTCGATGCACGGCCGACCTCGATCAAGACGCTGGAATGGGAGCGCATCCACCAGACCCTGATCGAGACGGATTTCAATATCTCGGAGGCGGCACGAAGGCTCGGCATGCACCGGCGCACGCTGGCAAGAAAGCTCGAGAAGCGGCCGGTGAAGTAGGCCGCCACGCGTCGTTTGACGAAGACTCTCTCCTCTCGTGGTCCCGGCGAACGCCGAGACCCCTACCGCGGAATCTATCGTTGCGATCGGTAGGCGTACCGAACGACTAGTCTTCGTCAAACTTCTCCTTGGGGGTATGGGTCCCGGCGTTCGCCGGGACGACACCGAGTTTGTCGAGAGACCTCTTGCACAAAGCTTCAGTCATCGTCTTGGAAAACATTCCCCAAACAAAAAGCCCGGCTGGACAGCCGGGCTTTTGATCTCTTGCGAACGACGCGACGCTTACGCGGCCTCGTCGGCGACGGTGGTGTCGTCGCCATCGGTGTCGTCGGTATCGCCCTCGGCATCCGTATCGCCCTCGCCGTCGGCGGCTTCCGCCTTGGCGTTGGTGCGGCGCGGGCTCTTGGCGAGCTGGGCTTCGATCTCCTTGACCGCTTCGGTCTCGGTCGAGTGCTGCACCACCGCGATCTCGCGGGAGAGACGATCGAGCGCCGCTTCATAGAGCTGGCGTTCGCTGTAGGACTGCTCCGGCTGCGACTCCGAGCGGTAGAGGTCGCGCACGACTTCCGCGATCGCGACGATGTCGCCCGAATTGATCTTCGCTTCGTATTCCTGGGCGCGGCGCGACCACATGGTGCGCTTGACGCGGGCGCGGCCCTTGAGCGTCTCCAGCGCCTTCTTCACCAGCGCGGGCTCGGACAGCTTGCGCATGCCGACATTGGCGACCTTGGCGGTCGGCACGCGCAGCGTCATCTTGTCCTTGATGAAGTTGATGACGAACAGCTCGAGCTTCGCGCCGGCGATCTCCTGCTCCTCGATGGCCAGGATCTGGCCGACGCCGTGAGCGGGATAGACGACGAATTCATTGGCCTTGAAGCCCTGACGCTGGGTCACGACCTTCTTTTCCTCGACCTTCGGCGCAGCAGCCGCCGGCTTCACAGCGGGCTTGGCGGCAGCAACGGGAGCCTTGGCAGGAGCAGCAACGGGAGCCTTCGACGCGGCGGGCTTGGCAGCGGGAGCCTTGGCGGCAACGGGCTTGACAGCAGGCTTGGCAACGGTCGCTTTCGCGGCCGGTTTGGCAGTCTTGTTAGGCATTGCGCTTCTTTTGTTCTTCGAGGACTTTGCAGCCGGCGCCTTCGTCGCGGTCCGACCTTTGGATGCGCTACGGCTGGCCGCGGCGACTTTTTTGGCCTCCTTATGGGAAGCCCTCGCTGAAGTACTCTTTTTACGCGTTTTCTGTGACACAGCCTGCGCGCGGAAACTGCCACGCCCCTGTTCGACATTTGGTTTCACGGGAACCCAGCGGGGCCAACGGGGCTGACGGGTTCGGCTTAATGTGCCCAATATAGCACATTTCCCGCAAAAATCAATGATTTAGGGGTCTTGAGGGCTGGTTTTCGGCGGAAGCGCCGCTATTAGGGTTAAGTTTGAGCCCGATTCAGTCGCCGGAGCCGGGGTTCGGAGAAAAATATTTCTCGAACTTGCCTTCCATGCCGTCGAATTCCTTGGCGTCGGCAGGTGATTCTTTCTTCTGGGTGATGTTGGGCCAGCTCTTGGCGTAGTCGGCGTTGACCGAAAGCCACTTTTCCAGGCCCGGTTCCGTGTCTGGCTTGATGGCGTCGGCGGGGCATTCCGGCTCGCACACGCCGCAATCGATGCACTCGTCCGGATGGATGACGAGCATGTTGTCACCCTCGTAGAAGCAGTCGACCGGGCAGACCTCGACGCAGTCGGTGTACTTGCACTTGATGCAGTTTTCAGTGACGACGTAAGTCATCCAACGCTCCGAAAAGCTCTTTTAAAAGTCGCGGCTTGCGTAGCGCGTATGGCCCTGCGCTGCAAGGTCGGGAAGGCCCGATCATGACGGCTTTGTGTGTTTGATCGACCAAGAACTGAATTCGAAACGCAATTAATTGCGTTTCGCTTCGCTTAGCTCCTCAAAGAGCACCCGCGCCGCGGCAGCATCGCCACGGCGTTCGCTGAAGCCGGTGACCTTCAACACCCGCACGGTGCGATCGAGCGCGACGGTGATGACGTCGCCGATCTTGATCGCATGCCCCGGCGACTTTTCGCGCTCACCGTTGACGCGAACGTGGCCCGACCCGACGAGCTCGGCCGCGGAGGTGCGCGCCTTCACCACCCGCGCGTGCCACAGCCATTTGTCGAGGCGCTGCCGCTCGGTCGTCGTGGCTCTATTCCTTCTGACGCGTTTTCTTCACGCGAACCGCTCCGCACTTCGCTTGAAAACGCTATGCTACTCCTTCCGCCCGGACAGCTGCTCTTTCAGCGCCGCGAGCTTGGCG
Source organism: Bradyrhizobium sp. WSM2793 (assembly GCF_000379585.1). Taxonomy (NCBI): domain Bacteria; kingdom Pseudomonadati; phylum Pseudomonadota; class Alphaproteobacteria; order Hyphomicrobiales; family Nitrobacteraceae; genus Bradyrhizobium; species Bradyrhizobium sp. WSM2793. The sequence continues at coordinate 370,481 of NZ_KB902769.1, forward strand.
AAGGGCGAATTCGGATCGGCCGGACGATCGCGCTCGCGCGGATTTGCGCTCGAGGCGTAGGGACGCAGCGAGGGTCCACCCTGGCGGTCGCGGCCCTTGTCGCGGTCACGGCCGCGGTTGTCACGGCCCTTGTCGCGATCTCCGCCGAATTTGCCCTTGTCGCGATCGCGTCCCTTGTTGTCGCGATCCTTGCCCTCGAAGCGGCGGTTCCTGTCGTCGCGCCCCTCGGGACGCGGCGCGCCTTCGCCACCTTCGCGCGGCTTGCGGAAGTCTCTGCCGCCGTCCCTGCGATGGCCGCCATGACGATGGCCCGGCTTGGCGCCGTCGGCTGCTTCGCCGGGCGCGGCGCTCGCTGCAGCGCCAGCTTCAGCGCCGGCCTGCGGACGCTGATGGTGATGACGCTGGTGGCGATGGCGCTCGTGGCGCGGCTTGCGGTCCTCGTGACGGCCGCCGGGACGCCAGACCTCGATCAGCTCGGGCTCGGCGGGCGTCGCCGCAGCTTCGACAGGCGCGGCGGCGTCGGGTGACGCGGCGGCTTCGGTTGCGGCCGTCTCGGCCGGAGCGGCTTCGAGGCCGGCAGCCTCGGTGGGCGCAGCGGGCTCGTCCGCCGGCGGCGCAATGCCGGGGGCGTCTTCGGGCGTGACAGGGGCCTCGGGTGAGGCTTCGAGCGCGGGCTCAGCCTCCTGAGCCGGCTCGTCCTGCAGCTCCATGCCGGGCGCATCTTCGACCGTGACCGGCTCGGCGACAGCTTCGGTGGAGGCTTCCGCCGGCAGGCCGGCAACGGCCTCCGCCGCGGTCTCGGTCGAGGTCTCTGTCGCGGACTCGGCGCTGCCTTCAGCCGGCGGCGTCTCGGCCGCGACCGTTTCCACCACGGCCGGCTTTTGCGGCAGCGGCGGACGCTTCTCCATGCGATAGCCGAGGGCACGCAGGACCGAGGCGAAATCCTCGCCGGCCGAACCGGTGAGCGAGGTCATCGCCTGCGTCACCACAAAACCGCGGCCATCGAAGGCGCCGGCCGGCTTTTCGCCGGATGCGTTCTCGCGCCAGGCCAGCGCCGGGCGGATCAGATCGGCAAGACGCTCCAGAATGTCGACGCGCACGGCGCGTTCGCCGGCCTGCTTGTAGCCGAGCACGCGATAGGCATCGCGCGGCAGGGCCTTGTCGACCGGGAACGAGGTGCGGCCCGAGGATGCCAGATGCTGCGCGCCCGAGAGCGAGGACAGATCGACATTGTCCTGCTTCAGCGCCCAGAGCAGCGCTGCGAGCGCGCGCGCGGCGGGCTTCAAAAGGCCGGGGAAATAGATGTGATAGGCGCCGAAACGGACGCCATATTTGCGCAACACCGCGCGCGAGGGCTGGTCGAGATCCTTCAGCTCGTTGGCGATCTTGGGACGCTCGAGCACGCCGAGGGCCTCGACGAGCTGATAGGCGATGCCGCGGGCGATGCCGGTGACATCCTCGGCCTTGGAGAGCTCGAACATCGGCCCGAGCAGCTTCTCGACATGGGTCTTGAGCCAGAGCTCGAGCCGGGCCTGCACCTTCTCGCGGGGGCCGCCGGTCAGGCGCTCGTCGGAGATGATGCGGATGCGCGGATGCAGCGCGTCCTCTGCGGCGGACAGCCGCGCCACGGCGTCGCCGGTCCAGCGGATGGTGCCTTCCGAGGTCAGCACGAATTGATCGTCGGGCGCATTGCCGAGCTTTTCGGCGCGCGTGTTGATCTCGCCGGCGAGCACTGCTTGCGCTGCAGCCTGCAAGGCTTTCGCATCCGAGCCGGCTTCCGCCGCATCCGGTGCAAAGGTGAAGCCGTCGAGGCGGCCGATGACATGGCCTTCGACGATGACTTCGCCGGTCTTGCCGATTTCAGTATTCAAGCTCGTGTTCTCCCGCAGGCGGCGCATCAATACACTGGTCCGGCGATCAACGAAACGCTCAGTCAAGCGTTCATGGAGCGCATCCGATAATTTATTTTCGACCTCCCGCGCGATCCCCTGCCAGCGTTCGGGGTCTTTCAGCCAGTCCGGGCGGTTGGCGACGAAGGTCCAGGTGCGGATCTGCGCGATCCGGGCCGACAGCGTGTCGATATCGCCGTCGATGCGGTCGGCCTGGGTGATCTGGGCTTCGAACCAGGCGTCGGGGATGCATCCCTTCCGCATCAGGAAGCCGTACAGCGTCGTCACCAGCTCGGCATGGGCGGCCGGCGACAATTTTCGGTAATCGGGGACCTGACAGGCCTCCCACAGCCGCTCCACCGCCGCCTTGCCATGCGCGATATCGCGCACCTCGACGTCGCGGGCGGCATGATCGAGCACGCGCATGTCCTCGGCGACCGGGGCGCGCGTCAGCGCCTCGTGGCCGGGGGCGAGGTTCAGGGACACCTGGAGCGCGCCGAGCGAGGAGAAATCCAGCCTGGCGTTGCGCCATTGCAGCATCTTCACGGGATCGAAGGTGTGGTTCTGCAGCGCGTTGACGAGCTCGGGCTCGAACGGCGCGCAGCGGCCGGTGGTGCCGAAGGTGCCGTTGCGCGTGGCGCGGCCGGCGCGGCCGGCGATCTGCGCGAATTCGGACGGCGTCAGCCTACGGAACTGGTAGCCGTCGAACTTGCGGTCCGAGGCAAACGCAACGTGGTCGACGTCGAGATTGAGGCCCATGCCGACCGCGTCGGTGGCGACGAGATAATCGACGTCGCCGTTCTGGAACATCGCCACTTGCGCGTTGCGCGTGCGGGGCGAGAGCGAGCCCAGCACCACGGCGGCGCCGCCGTGCTGGCGGCGGATCAGCTCGGCGATGGCGTAGACTTCGTCGGCCGAGAACGCGACGATGGCGGTGCGGCGCGGCTGGCGCGTGATCTTGCGGTCGCCAGCGAATTCGAGCTGCGACAGGCGCGGCCGCGTGATCATGGAGACGCCAGGCAGCAGTCGCTCGATGATGGGGCGCATCGTGGCGGCGCCCAGCAGCAGCGTCTCGTCGCGGCCGCGGCGGTTGAGGATGCGATCGGTGAAGACGTGGCCGCGTTCGAGGTCGGAGGCGATCTGGACCTCGTCGACGGCGAGGAAGGAGAGGTCGAGGTCGCGCGGCATCGCCTCGACGGTCGATACCCAATAGCGCGGATTCCTGGGCTTGATCTTCTCCTCGCCGGTGACGAGCGCGACCGCCTCGGCGCCGACCCTGCCAGCGATCTTGTTGTAGACCTCGCGCGCGAGCAGGCGCAGCGGCAGGCCGATCATCCCCGACGGATGCGCCAGCATCCGCTCGATGGCGAGATGGGTCTTGCCGGTGTTGGTCGGCCCGAGCACCGCAGTGACGCCGGCGCCAGGCACGCGATCGGACGGCGCGCGCTCGGAAGCGAAGGGGGAGGAGGAAAAGGGCATCTGGGGGATTAGGTAGTGGCGATTTGGGCGAATGTCAGTGCTGTCTGGGGCGGGGGCGGGGCTTGGGGGCTGATCCGCCCACCATCAGCCCGTCATCCTGAGGCGCGAGCCATGCGGCGCATCGCGCCGCATGGGGAGCCTCGAAGGATGAACGGTCCGGGTGCCAACCCAGCGAATGTCCGCGGCGCCAGCCGGGCCCGTTGCCCTTCGAGGTCCGCTGAAGAAGCGGCCACCTCAGGGTGACGGGATGTGGCAGCGGAGAATCCGGCGCCTCCCCAAACCTCGCGCAACTGTCTCACTTTGCGACGCTTTTCCCGTTGGTCTTAAGCTTCGGAACGACTCTAGAACGAATCGCGGCCGAATCGCTGACTCCCCCTGGAGTCATGTTCCGTTCACGCAACATGTCGCGGGAGTCTTGTTGGCTGCAACTAGATGGAGTTTTGGGCCGCCGTACAAGTGACGTTTCGATGGCGCAAAGCCTTAAGTTGGGGACGGCGCGGAGTCGAATCAGAATCGGGAAGGAGTCAAATGGATTCCAGGATCGAGGCCGCCCGAACTCGTTTTCGCGAAAACAACCCCATGCACAGTAGGGATGTGCTTGAAATCACGACACTTCTTCCGTCATCCTGAGGTGCGAGTGGCGCGGTGCCCAGCACCGCGCCGGGAGCCTCGAAGGATGGACGGCCCGGTTGCGGCGGCTGGCGCTGGTTTCCTCGCGGTGAGAGCCGAGCTGTCGCCCTTCGAGGGCCGCCAAAGAGGCGGCCACCTCAGGGTGACGAGTTAACAAAGGACAGGCGCGGAAACAGCCGCTTACTGCGTCTTCGCCACCCTTGGCGGCTGGGCCGTGGTGATGAAGCTGGTGGCTTCCAGCATGGCCGGGCCGAGCGGCGTCGGCACTTTCAGCCAGAACGGGACCAGGATGCGGGTGCCGGCGACGGGGGCGAAGGCGATCTCGATGTTGCGCTGGGCGGCGAGGTATTTGATCACGGGGCGGTCCGGGATGTAGCCGGCGACGGGCACGAAATAGAGCGAACAGACCACCACCGGGCCATGATAGCCCTTCTCCGCCTTCACGCTCTCCATGCGCTTGAAATCGAGCTTCAGATCGTAGCGCATGCGGCCGTCGAACACGGGCGCCGAGTTGTGGCAGGCGTCCGGCGAGACGGGATCGCCATTGCCGGGCACGCGCAGCAGCGAGGCCGTCATGGGGTCCCAGACGCCGCGGCGATGCGCGTCGGTGACGACGATGCGGTCCGGATCGACGGGCGGCTCCGGCAGAATCGCAAAATCCTTCACATTGCCCTTGTCGAGCGTGATGCGGATCTCTTCGGTCTTCTTCGAGGTGGTGGTGGAGGCCTGGTAGCCGGTCGCGACCAGCGCGCCATTGACGATGCGCCCCTGCGAGGCGCCGGTGCCGGACCCGCCGGTGAACGACTTCAGAAGCCCCGAGGTGCCGCCCGCGGCCGCCGCCGAGAACACGTCGTCCTGGATGTCGATGTTCCATGCGCCCTTGCCGACGGGAATGCCGGCCAGCGAGGCCTCATACTGCGCCTCAAGCTTGCCCTGCGCCGCCGCCGGCACCGCGCCCCACGCCACCACCAGGCCGCAAAGCGCCGCCAGCCAGCCGGCAAAGCGCGGGCGGACTGAGCGCTGTTCTGGCGCAAAAGGGGACGTTGTGAGCACGAAACAATCCAATCGGGGCGCGACGGTTGTTACTTAAGCCAAAAAGCGCGGCAAACAATGTGTCCGGGCGACATGAGGCCGGGAACTCCACCGGACTCTTCGGCGCGAATACGCCCTTTATGTGATGGTAAGGCGCGACAAACATTGCCGTTTTGGTGATCGGGGGTAGCCGCGGGCTCCCAGCCTCTCCCGCCTGCGGGAGAGCACAGGCCGCCTTCGGCGGCCGTCCTCTTGAGAACGCCGAGGCGGAGCCTCGGCTATGGCGAAGCGCGGGTGAGGGCTTTCTCCTCTGGGGGGCACTAGCTAGTGTCCCCCAGAGGAAAGAGCCCTCACCCCCCCTCTCCCGCAGGCGGGAGAGGGAGCGCACCACCCCGGCGGCCCCAAAAGACCGCCCAAAACCTTGACTGGCCGCCCCTTCCCCCCTATACGTCCGCCCGCTCCCTGCAAGGACAAAAGAATTAGCCCCCGTGGCGCCCAGAATGGCGGCCGCAATCGTTGGGGGATCGAACTCAAGGATTTATGCCATGTCTCGCCGCTGCGAACTGACGGCCAAGGGCCCCCTCGTCGGCCACAAGGTCAGCCACTCCAACATCAAGACCAAGCGCCGCTTCCTGCCGAACCTGGTCAACGTGACCTTCATCAGCGAAGCCCTGGAGCGCAACGTGCGCCTGCGCGTCTCGACCAACGCGGTCAAGAGCGTCGACCACAATGGCGGCCTCGATGCCTTCCTGCTCAAGGCCAACGCCGACGTGCTGTCGCCGCGCGCCCTCGAGCTGAAGCGCGCCATCCAGAAGAAGGTCGGCCCGACGGCCGCGCCAGCCAAGAAGGCCAGCTAAGTTTTTTAGGTTAGGGCGGGGGCTAAGTTGCGTCGCGTGGCGTAGGCTTAGCCAGTAGAGTTTGCGTTGCGGCCGGATCGGAAGATCCGGCCGTTTTTGTTTGTGGGGGGAGATCTTCTAATCTGGGCGCCCTACTCGACTATTTGACGAGACACACAATCCACCGGATTGCTCGCGATGGTTGTCATCTTGGCCATTGTAACTAAACTGACTGAGTCGCCAGAGGTTGCCTGAGGGAAGTGTTGTCATTCGCCAACAGACTCGTCACCGAGCCGCAGCGTGAGAAGTCGGGAGAAACGGGAGCACAGCGCTACGATTATCAAGCGCTATGGGCTTTGACGCTTGTTTTCAGCCAACATCAGCAAAGCACTGACTACGCGATCTCATTTGAATTCCACGACGACATTGTTCATCTCAACAGCTCCTCCTCGCCCTCACTAGCTTCCTTCTATCAAGTGAAGACGAAGTCGAAGGGTCACTGGACGCTGACTGAGCTCACCAACCGAAAGAAAAGAAAGAACGATCCGAACAACGGCTTCCTGCCCTCTCACCTTGGGAAGATGTACTCAAACTACGAACTCTTCCCAGCAGAAACCGGCAAGCTTGTCTTCGTGTCGAATGTGCCTTGCCAATTCTTTGACGCGGCAGCGACCATTTGCTCGATGTCCGACACCAATACCAAGACGCTTTCCGATATGACTGCGAAATTGCAGGCAGAGTATCCTCAAGCCACATCAACGATTGTGGATAAGTACTTCCATTTCATCCGAGCAGACCTCAGTCTCGGAGATAGCTCAGCACACATGAAAGGCATGTTGACTGAATTCATTCACGGCCAACTTGGACCAGTCGAATTCAATCCTGATAGCGTCTATAAGACCATTGTCGAAGAATGCCGGCAGCGCTCCAAGTACACTGGAAGCATACAGACGTTTGATGAACTAATTAGGCGGAAATCCATCACGAAGGCTCTCGTCGATGAGTGGCTAAGAGCCATTGAACTAAAGCATCGCGTACCGGACTGGAACGCGATCGTATTACTGCTTGATACCAGTGATGTTCTCGCGATTGCAGATCTGAGCCGCGAATGGACGCGATATCGAGCTGTAGCACTCGATTCAAGCAACTTGGCCCTGAATATGGTTCGGGACAAAATACGAGTGCAAATCGACGCATGCGCGAGCCTCGGTCTGTCGCTGCAGCCGCTCATAGATATCGTTTATCCTTTCGTTGAGCCGTTCGCCGTTGCTACGATTCCGCTGCTCAAAACAGCCAGATTGAAAGCAATGATTATATACGAGGTATTTACGCATGACCCCTCAAGAGCGGTTCAAGCGCCTAATCCGCAACCTGCGAACGCGCAACCATGAAAAGCTTGCGATTTCAAAAACTGTATCTGTGCTCCGAAATCGAAAAGTCGGCGAAGATCGTAACGTTCGATCAGAAGACGACAGTAGTCCTCGGCGAGAATGATACAGGCAAGTCCTGCCTTTTGAAGTCGATTTACGCCGCCTTTGGGGCAGACGCCTTCAGGGTGAGCCCGAGCTGGGAATCGCTTAAGGTCGATCTGTTGCTCGAATTCACAATCGACGAGCAAGCGTATCGGGTACTAAGAACGGGAAGCTTTTTTGCTCTCTTCGACGGAAATGGACAGAAAATTTGGGAAGGATCCGGCATTGTCGGGGGGATTGCGCCCGTATTGGCCAACCTGCTCGACTTCAGATTGACGCTGCAAGATCGAAGCGGAAATCAAGTGGTTCCTCCCCCTGCTTACTGTTTTCTTCCATTCTACGTTGATCAGGACATTGGCTGGATCAAGACCTGGAGTTCGTTCTCTTCTCTGCACATGTTCGAGGGCTACAAGCACGATGTATCGTACTTTCACGCAGGGCTCCTGCCAAACGAGTACTTCGTCGCGAAGGGAGCAAAATTAGAAGCAGAGAGGACAAAGAACGAGCTTAAGACAGAACAACGAGCTCTGGAGCGAGCGACCACCCGACTCAGAACTCGAGATCGCAAGACCATAAGATTCGACTTGGACCCCGCATCATTCGGTGAACAAATATCAGCTCTATTGAGAGAGTGTGAAGAACTGCAGCTTCAGCAGGATGCAGTTCAAAGAACACTTTCAGAGTTGAGTTCAAAGCGGGTTATGCTCCTTGAGCAGAAGGAGTTAGCCTCGAACGCTCTTGTTGAATTAGATGCCGATTATGAGTTTCTTCGAGACGAGAGTGAACCTGAGATTGTTTGCCCCACCTGCGGAACGATTCACACGAACGATTTTTCGAATAAGTTTGGTCTCGTATCTGACGCCGAGTCGTGTCGCCGCCTTTTGCTTGAGGTGCAGCACGAGATCGATATCGTCGACGAGCAGATTTCCACTCAGCGCGCCAGCTTCGGCTCATTTGGCGATAAAATGGGGCGCATAAACGCTCTCCTGGACGAACAGCGGGGCGAACTAAGGCTTCGCGATCTGATCGAAGGTGAAAGCGAGCGCCTCGTTGATACCGCGCTGGATAGTGAGCGCAAGGACTTGGAAGCGAGAATCCGCGAACAAGAAGCGAGATCCGATGAAGCGGTCCATACGATGAAGTCTTTTGAGGGACGCAAATTTCAAAAGCCGATTAAGGATCGATACTTCGCTTACATGAAGAGCTTTGTGACGCAGCTTAAGGTGCCTAATCTCCCGGAGAAGAGCTATAAGAGAATTGATTGTTCTATTAAAGAGACGGGCAGCGATTTGCCGCGCGCCTTACTTGCGTACTATCTCGCGTTCATTCACACGATGCGGAGCAGCGACTCACCCTTGTGTCCTCTCATTATCGACACACCCGTTCAGCAAGATCAAGATTCGGTGAATGCCGCCCGTATGATTGAAGCGTGTCTGACAGGAGCGCCAGCTGGAACGCAGGTCATCCTAGGAACAGTCGGCCTGCATGGAGTAGCATACGAGGGCCATACAATCAGAACGGAGACAAAATATCGTCTCTTGAGCCGGAATGATTATGACGAAGTCGCCGTGCACCTGAAACCGCATTTTGCACAAATTCTGCAACGCAAGTGATTTTTAGGATGGAAGCCGATCAAGAACAGGTCAGCCAAATTCAACTTGCGAGTTGGCCCGCTCGCCCGTGCCCTTCCCCTCCTTTTCAGCTATACTCGCCCCGGTAGCATCCCCCCGAGGCGCATCCCATAGACCACGCGCACACCGCCCCCAACCCCTCTCCGAAAAACCTCGTCATCTGCTGTGACGGCACCGGCAACGAGATTTTCGGAGAACATCTCCAACGTCCTGAAGCTCTATCGCTGCCTGCGCAAGACGGCCGCGGCAGATGGTGCTCTGCGATCCCGGGGGTCGGCTCGGTGGCGGGCACTCGTAAACACCCCCCGCACCCGTTAACCGTCCATTAACCAACGCACCCTAGCCTGCTGTAATCGTCCAGCCATCATTAGCTCGAAATGCCTTCCCGGTTCGCTCCAGGAGAAGCGCCGATGTGCGTTGCGTTGTTGACGTATGCCGATCTCAGTGCCCGCCTCAATATCTCGCGCGAGGCCGCGCGGTCGCTGGCGCGACGACGCCTTCTGCCGCGCTCGCGTTCGGATGACGGCAAGGCCCTGGTGAGCGTTGATCTCGCCGAGCTCCGGTACACGCCCCGCCCGCGACGTGCCCGCCCGGCAGACCCCATCGCCGCCTCCATGGCAAGGATCGAGGCGGTCAAGACCGAGTCCTTCAAGGCGGAGATCGCGCGGCTCGAAGACGTCGCAACCGCCTACAGGGCCGTGTTCGAGCGCGAGCGGGAGCGCGCCGACCGCCTCGCCGCCGAGCTGCAGCAGGCGACCGCCGAGACCATGGCAGCCAATTCGTGGGCGTCGCGACTGGAAGACGAAGTGACGGCGCTGCGGAGCGATCGCCGGGGCGGCTCGATCGCGGGACACGCCGCGCGTCGATTGGGACATCTGGCCGCCGCCATCGTCAAAGCAGACCGCGCGGCTAGGGCGCGATGAGATTGGGATGAATCGTCATCGCGCTCTAGTTTTTGTTCGAGCATGATCTCCGCGCAAACGCGTTCCGCGTTTGTCGCGAAGGAAAAGCGCTTCGCACTTTGCGCTCACGCGGCCCTTCGGGTCCGGATCATGCTTGCAGGTAGCACTCGAGACTTTCTTTAATCCCCGGCTTGCCGGACCAATCGCGAGGGAAAAATGGCTGGCAATATCGATATTCATGAAATGAAGGCCCGCATCGTCGTGTTCGGTGTCGGCGGCGCAGGCGGCAATGCCGTCAACAACATGATCACGGCCGGGCTGCAAGGGGTCGAGTTCGTGGTCGCCAACACCGACGCGCAGGCGCTGGCCATGTCGAAGGCGAAGCACCTCATCCAGCTCGGCACACATGTCACCGCAGGCCTCGGCGCCGGCTCGCAGCCGGAACTGGGCCGCGCCGCAGCCGAGGAGGCCATCGATGCGATCCGCAATCAGTTGACCGGCGCGCACATGGTGTTCGTAACCGCCGGCATGGGCGGCGGCACCGGCACCGGAGCTGCGCCGGTCGTCGCCAGGACCGCGCGTGAGCTCGGCATTCTCACGATCGGCGTGGTCACCAAGCCGTTCTACTTCGAGGGCCAGCGCCGCATGCGCTTCGCCGAGGCCGGCATCGAGGAGCTGCTGAAGACGGTCGACACCCTCCTGATCATCCCGAACCAGAACCTGTTCCGGGTGGCCAGCGACAAGACCACATTCGCCGATGCCTTCGCCCTTGCCGACCAGGTGCTTTATTCGGGGGTGGCCTGCATCAGCGACCTCATCGTCAAGGAAGGCCTGATCAATCTCGATTTCGCCGACGTCCTCTCCGTCATGAAGGAGAAGGGCAAGGCCATGATGGGACGAGGCGAGGCCTCCGGCGAGAAGCGCGTGCTCGCCGCCGCCGTCGCCGCGATCTCCAATCCGTTGATCGAGAACCCCTCGATCAAGCGCGCCAGTGGCCTCATCATCTCCATCACCGGCGGCAAGGATCTCATGCTGTACGAGGTCGACGAAGCGGCCAGCCGCATTCGCGACGAGGCCGACCCGGACGCCAACATCATCGTCGGCGCGTCCTTTGACGAAAGCCTAGAGGGCATCGTCCGCGTCTCGGTGGTGGCGACCGGTATCGACAATCTCGACCCGGCGCAGGCGCTGCCGGTGGAAACCGCCCTCACGCAGCTCGCCGGCAGGCTGCGCAACGACGGCCGCCGCATCGCCGATCGCATCGAGCGCAGCGCACCGGTTCCGCAAGCGGGCAGCCCGCCGCTCCGCCCGCAGCCGCACCACCCCGTGGGGCCACCGGCACGGCCGGGTCTGGACCATGCGCGGCAGCCGGCGCTTCAGCCGCTCGATTCTTATGGCCGCGCGCCTGCGCGCAATGCGCCCGACGAGGCCGTTCTCGATATCCCGGCCTTCCTGCGCCGCGCCGCCAACTGAGTGGTGGCGAGAGCCGCGGTAGCCAATGCCGGAACTCAATCGCCGCTACGCGACAACGCGCTGAGATTAGCCTTGTTCTAGCCACGCGCGCGGTGGCTCCCTCTCCCGCTTGCGGGAGAGGGTTGGGGAGAGGGTGTTTCCGCAATGGGACACTCCCGATGTGGAAAGAGCCCCCACCCGGCGCTTCGCGCCGACCTCCCCCGCAAGCGGGGCTATCGCATATGAATTTCACGAGGACCGTGGGCTTGCTCCGCCTCTCCCGCTTGCGGGAGAGGCCGACGCGCCCCGGGCGATGCGAAGCATCGTCCCGAGCGCGGCGGGTGAGGGTTCTCACCACTCGGGGACATTCGCCGCCATTCTCAACAATCCCAATGCGGAGACAGCCCCCACCCCAGCCCTCCCCCGCAAGCGGGAGAGGGAGCCGACTGCCAATGCCGCCGCATCGTGCACGCCTTATGCGATAGCCCTGCCCGCAAGCGGGAGAGGTTGAGCGAGCCCGCGGCCCGCTCGATCCAACCAAAAGCCATTCTGCTCCAGATCCGCGCGCTTAGAGCGCGCAGATCATTCACGCTGCCGTGCTGCGCGGGCTCTCCGCGGTTTCCTTCTTGTCCGATTCCTTGTCGCGCGACAGCCAGGCCGGAAAGCGAAGCAGGCGTTCGTTGGTGTCTTTCGGCAGCTCGACGGGCGGCGCTTCAACGGCCGAACTCGGCAAGTCCAGCGCGGCCTGTCCGGATCGCACCGCATCCGCACGCTGATCCAGTTCGCGCAAGAGGGGATCGAGCACGCTGTCGATCTCGGTCGCCACCGACACGAGGAAACTATTGAGCTCGCGCGCCTCGGGCACGACGGCCGCAGCCGATTCGATCGCGCTGGAGAGACCGTCGACGACGGGCGCAAACGCGCCCGCGGCTTGCTTCACTCGCGTCTTGATCATTTCGATCTCGCCCAGGACGCGCTCGCGCTCCCGCCTTTTCTTCTCTTCGATGAGGCGGGCTTCGATTTCGGCGATCTGGGCCGTCAGGGTCGTGGCTTCGGATGCGAGCGCATCGCGTCGTCCGCGCGCGCGATCGAGATCGCGGCTGAGATTGTCCACTAAGTCGTCCTTTCCGAACATGGCTTTGCTCCGTAGGACAGGCGCTTTGCCCTGTAGGACGGCCTTGGCGCGAACCGCCAGCCTCGCCACCGACCGGATGGCCGGATCGGCCGAAACAGGCATCAACCTCGGTCGCGTCACATGGGCCGACATGGTGATCCCCCCATGGTCAACATTAGGCAACCGCATGGTTAACAAGAGGTTAATATCAACAGATGATGGGCAATGGGGCTCGGTGCCTGCGAGGCCGCCTTCGTCTCCTCGCTGCCATCCCTTTCCGCTATACTCGCCCCGGTAGCATCACCCCGAGGCGCATCCCATGGACCCCGCCCACACCACCTCATCCAACCCCTCCCCGAAAAACATCGTCATCTGCTGTGACGGCACCGGCAATGAGATCAGCGAGAACATCTCCAACGTCCTGAAGCTGTATCGCTGCCTGCGCAAGACCGAGAAGACGCAGCCGCGGCAGATGGTGTTTTACGATCCCGGGGTCGGCACGGTGACGGAGCCGACGACGTGGCACCGGCTCAAGGCCAATATCAATTTGGTGCTGGGGCTCGCGACCGGCTACGGGCTCGATGACAATGTGCTCAGCGCCTATTGCTTCCTGGTCGAGCATTACGCGCCGGGCGACAAGATCTATCTTTTCGGCTTTTCGCGCGGGGCCTACACGGTTCGCGTGCTGGCCGGGCTGATCCACAAGGTCGGGCTGATCAGGCCGGAGCAGGCGAACCTCGCCGGCTCGGGCCTCGTCGCCTACAAGCAATATTCCGGCACCGGGCGCGGCAACGACATCGAAGACCTCAGGAACGTCGCCTTCGACGACCAGGGGCCGCTGCCGAAGGATGAGTTCGATCTCGCCGCGCAGTTCGCGCGCATCACCTCGACGCGCTGGCCGACCATCCACTTCATCGGCGTGTGGGACACGGTGGCGAGCGTGATCGTGCCGCGCGCCGACCGGCTGTTCTGGCCGAGCCTGGAGGAGCTCGCCTTTACGCTGCGCAACCCCAGCGTCAAGATCTTCCGGCAGGCGATCGCGATCGACGAGCGGCGCTGCATGTTCCGCCTGAAAAAATACGAAGAGCCGCAGGAGTTCTGGAGCAACCGCTACGTGCCTGATGAAAAGAAGGTGCCGCAGGACATTCTGCAGGTGTGGTTCGCCGGCGTGCACAGCGACGTCGGTGGCGGCTATCCGGAAGCCGAGAGCGGGGACTCCAAATATCCGTTGCTGTGGATGATCGACGAGGCGGAGAAGGCGGGGCTGAACTTCAACCCCGCGACCATCAAGCAGCTCGCCTGGGGCATCCAGCGCAAGAACTCACCGTTCCAGTATGTCGAGCCGGCCTACACCGGCAAGACCGGCATGCTGCACGATTCCATGACGGCGGGCTGGCGACTGCTGGAGTTCTTGCCGAAGAGCGCGAAGTACAAGGAGTGGCCGGAGCGGAAAGTGTTTCTCGGCTTCTACATCCCCGATTGCGAGCCGCGCCCCATCCCCGAAGGCGCGCATGTGCATGAGAGCGTGTTGAAGCGGATGGCGGTGGAGCCGGATTACCGGCCGGTGAATCTGCCGAAGGACTATGTGACGGTGCCGATGCCGGTGGGGCCGCAGCATGCGGAGGCGGAGACGGTGGGGGTGTGAGGAGGGCGGCGCTCTCATTGACGGGTGCAGGTGCGCGCCAAAATCACCGCTGTCGTCCCTGCGAAAGCAGGGACCCATAACCACAGGGAGGGGTCTGGCGACGATCAGTCGTTCGGGATTGCTACCGCGCGCAATCGATGAATCACGCGGTATGGGTCCCTGCCTTCGCAGGGACGACAGGGGAGTCTGAGGCGAACCCCCACCCCGCTACCGCCGCTTTCTTCCTTCGCCGCTACTTTTCATTAAAATTCTTCCGCCCGCCTTAGCTGGATCGCATCATCTGCGTTCCATCATTGGCTCCGAACCCGCCGCGAGAACCTGCGGAATTGGAGGAGAGTGCCAATGTATCCGCGTAAATATGCCCGCGTGAAGCCTGCCGGGCTGGTGTCGCGCCAGGCCAAGATCATCACCGACCCGCGCGCGCCTGTCATCAACTGCACGCTGATCGACTATTCGCCCGGCGGCGCCTGCGTCGATCTCGGCGGCCAGGTGAACATCCCCGACCGCTTCGAGCTGCTGCACGTCAACACCAAGAAGCGCTGCCGCATCGCCTGGAAGCGCGGCACGCGCGTGGGCGTGGTGTTTTGAGGGATTTCCTTCTTGCCCTCTCCCCTTGTGGGCCTGTTGCGTTATCGGTCTTGGAGGCTGAGGACATGAGGAGAGAGGGGCGCGGTCACGGCAATTGCCAGCGAGGTCTCTAGTGTTCGCCCTCGGCGGGCGGTTCAGGCCGCGATCGTGGCCCACCGCCTCATGTTGAAAGCGATCGAGGCGAGCAGGACCTGCCCGCTTGCCTTCATCAGACCAACGTAGCGGATGCAGGTCAGTCGCATGCGGCGTTTGAGAGTGGCGAAGGTGGTCTCAACCTGGGCTCGTCG